>NZ_JARWPM010000163.1 GCF_029869215.1 Nocardia carnea | reverse complement strand
AGCGTTCGTCCTGAGCCAGGATCAAACTCTCCGTTGAAGACTCACAATCACACCCCGAAAGGGCGCAATCAAAAGTACAAACTAGAGTCCGAAAACCTAGCAAAACAATCGCCAGCTGGAATTTAGCTGACTCAAATGTTCAGTCCTCCACACGGGGGTATGAAGAACCGAAACCAAATCAAATATTTGGCACTGACATTCATCAACACACTATTGAGTTCTCAAAGAACACACGCACACAACTCGGAGACTGGCTAACCAGTTCTTCGTTGGGGCAGGTTTTCTAGCTTAACCGTCCAGTGGCTCAGAGTCAAACTCCGCTCTTCGGCCGGTTCCGTCAGGCGCTCATCGTACAACCTCGTTGTCCCTGGTCCCTCCGGCTCGGCGTTTCCGCCTCGCTCCGGGCCCCTGGTCGGTGTCCGTGTCGCTCTGACGTTGAATAAGTTACGCGGCGGAGAACGCTACGTCAAATCGCCACTTCTTACCCCCATCTGCGCTGGTCAGAGGCCTGTCGAGCGGCGATCCGGTGGGCCGGGCGGGGGATTTGTGACCCAGCCCACCAAGATCAATTTCAAGCACCCCGCCGGACACCCGCGAAGTTGCGCTTTCCCCGGCGCAGCACCAGCCACTTACCGTGCAGGTAATCGCCGGTTTCCGGGGTCCAATCCAGGTCCTTGATCCGCTCGTTGTTCACCGATGCGCCGCCTTCGGTGACCGTCCGGCGGGCCGCGCCACGGCTTTCGCACAGACCCGAGGCCACGAGCAGGTCCACGATCGTGTCCTGCCCGGACACGACCTGTGCGACCTCGCCTTCACCGGCCGCTTCCCGCAAGGCGGCGGCCAGGGTCGGTTCGTCGAGATCCCGGAGTTCGGCGCGGCCGAACAGCGCCTGACTGGCGAGTTGCACGGCCAGGGTGTTCTGCTCACCGTGCACCAGTGTGGTCATCTCGGCGGCGAGCCGGCGCTGGGCCTCCCGGGCATGCGGACGTTCCGCGGTCGCCACTTCCAATTCGGTCAGCTCGTCGCGGTCCAGGAAGGTGAACCAGCGCAGATAGCGGACGACATCGGCGTCGGCGGTGTTCACGAAGTACTGGTACCAGGCGTACGGGCTGGTGAGCTCCGGATCGAGCCAGAGGCTGCCGCCGCCGGTGGACTTGCCGAACTTCTTGCCGTCGGCAGAGGTCACGAGCGGCACCGTCAATGCGTGGACCGCCGCGCCGTCCACGCGACGGTTCAGCTCGACACCGGCGATGATGTTGCCCCACTGGTCCGAGCCGCCCACTTGCAGGACACAGTCGTGGTTGCGGCGCAACTGCACGTAGTCGTTGGCCTGCAGCAGCATGTAGCTGAACTCTGTGTAGGAGATGCCTTCGCCCTCCAGCCGCCGTTTGACGGTGTCGCGGGCCAGCATCACGTTCACCGAGAAGTGCTTGCCGATATCGCGGAGGAAGTCGACGGCACTCAGTTCGCCGGTCCAGTCCATGTTGTTGACGATGAGCGCGCCGGTCGGCGAATCGTCCAGGTCTACGAACCGCTCCAGCTGGGAGCGGATCCGCTCGGCCCACGCGGCGACGGTATCGGCGGAGTTCATCGTGCGCTCGCCGACCTCCCGGGGATCGCCGATCAGCCCGGTCGCGCCGCCGGCGAGGACGATCGGCCGGTGGCCGGCGCGCTGGAACCGGGTCAGGGCCAGCAGCGGCACCAGATGCCCGGCGTGCAGGCTGGCCGCGGTGGGATCGAAGCCGGCATAGAGGGTGCGCGGGCCGGCGGCCAGCGCCTGCCGCAGCGCGTCGAGGTCGGTGGACTGCGCGATGAGACCGCGCCAGGTCAGTTCGTCGATGATGTCGCTGCTCACGGGTTTCATCTTCGCGTACCACCGCAAGCCGATTGCGGGCGGTGCGATCAGGCGCGCCGACCGGCGATGCCTGTCAGGCGGATTCCTCCACCCGTGGCGCCCGGGGGCTACGGCGGTAGGCCGAGACGGCACGGGAATCGCGCAGCCAGAGCCGCCAGGGGCGGTCGGCTTCTTCGCTCACGCCGACGCGGGGCCCCGCCGCGATCCGGGAGGGATCGGCGGGCACACCGAGTTCCAGCCGGATTCCGGAGCGGCCGTCGAACAGGTCGGTGCCGTAGTCGTCCATCCGGATACCGAGGGCACTGCCCAGGTTGCCCGGGCCCCGGGCCAGGTCGTCGTCGCCCCGGGCGGCCGGACGGCGAGTGCGGGCGATGTCGTGGCCGGCGGTGATCTCCGCGGATCGCAGGAGCACCCCGGACGCCACGCCGTCCGGGCCGCTGATCACATTGGCGCAGGTGTGCATGCCGTAGCTGCGATATACGTAGAGCCGGCCCGGCGGGCCGAACATCGCGGCGTTGCGCGGCGTACGGCCACGGCCGGAGTGGGCGGCCGGATCGTGCCAGGGGCCGGCCGGGTCACCTCCGTAGGCCTCGACCTCGACGATGTAGGCGGCCACCGGGCCCGACCACAGGGTCGCGCCGAGCAGGCGCTGGGCGGCGGTCAGTGGATCAACAGCCAGTTCGTCGGCACTCACCCGTGGATTCTCGCAACCGGCTCGTGATGCGCGCAGCGGGGGTGGATGCCACCCACGGTTACGTGGCGCCGGCCCGGTAGGACCGGGCGCGGCCGCCCGGGTTGACGAGGTTTTCCGCCTGGGGTCTTGTGGTGCGGCGCGCGGCGGCGAAGAATTCAACACATAGTGAATTCAACACCGGATGAATAGGGGCGGTCCATGTCCGAAACCGGCACACCGAACGCTGTGGAGGTACGCGGCCTCACCGTGCGTCGCGGTAAACGAGAAGTGCTGCACAATATTTCGCTGACCATCCCGCAGGGATCGATCACCGGGCTGCTGGGGCCTTCGGGGTGCGGGAAGACCACCCTCATGCGCAGCATCGTGGGCACCCAGATCGTGGCCGCCGGGGAAATCACCGCGCTCGGGTTGCCCGGCGGCAGTGCCCGGCTGCGGCGGCGGATCGGCTACGTCACGCAGGCGCCGAGTATCTACGCCGATATCAGCGTCCGCGACAATGTCGCCTATTTCGCTGCGCTGTACGGCGCGGACCGCGAGGGGGTCGAGCGTGCGCTCGCCGCCGTCGGCCTGCTCGACCATCAGGATCAGCGCGGTGACGAACTGTCCGGTGGTCAGCGCACTCGGGCCTCACTGGCCTGCGCGCTGGTCGCCGCGCCGGAGCTGCTGGTACTGGACGAGCCGACCGTCGGGCTCGACCCCGTGCTGCGGGTCGAGCTGTGGAAGCAGTTCCGCGAACTGGCCGCAGGCGGGACCACGCTCGTGGTCTCCAGCCATGTGATGGACGAGGCCGAACACTGCGATCGGCTCCTGCTCCTGCGGGAAGGCCGGCTGCTGGCCCAGCTGAGCCCCGACGAACTGCGCGAACGCACCGGCGAGCAGAACCTCGAACAGGCTTTTCTCGCCCTCATCACCCTGGGCACCGAGGAGGCGGCATGAGCAATACGAGCGACCGGCATACCGGGCCGGAGACCGCGGCCCCGGGCCACCCCGGGCCCGCGGCACGTACTCCGGAACGTCCCCCGGGACCCCGGCCGCTCGGGGCCTATCTGGCGACCACCGGCCGGATTCTGCGGCAGCTGCGCAACGATCACCGCACGGTCGCCATGATCCTGGTGGTCCCGGCGCTGCTGATGGCGCTGCTGTACTTCATCTACCAGGATGTTCCGGCCTCGCCGCAGCAGACGACGACGCTGTTCGACCGGGTCGGGATCAGCATGCTCGGAATCCTGCCGTTCATCGTGATGTTCCTGATCACGGCGATCGCCATGCAGCGTGAACGCACGTCCGGAACACTCGAACGGCTGCTCACCACACCGCTGAGCAAACTCGATCTGCTCGGCGGGTACGGCACCGCGTTCTCCCTCGCCGCCGCCGCGCAGGCGGCGGTGGCCTGCCTGGTGTCGTTCGGCCTGCTCGGACTGGATGCGGCCGGAAATCCCGGATGGGTAGTGCTCATCGCCATGGTGGACGCGGTGCTGGGGGTCGCGCTGGGACTGCTGTGCAGTGCGTTCGCCCGGACCGAGTTCCAGGCGGTGCAGTTCATGCCGGTGGTGGCGGCACCACAGATATTCCTGTGCGGGCTGCTGGTACCGCGCGAACAACTGCCCGGCTGGCTGGAGGTGATCAGCAATGTGCTGCCGCTGAGTTATGCGGTGGACGCGCTGCACGAAGTATCGGTCCACAGCGAACCCACCGGGCTGATGTGGCGGGATCTGGCGATCGTCGCCGCGTTCGCGGCGGTGGCCCTGGGCCTGGGCGCGGCGACCCTGCGCCGCCGGACCGCGTGAGCCCGGCGGACAGCGCGCGTCCGGGCCGGTCGGGGCGGCGTCCCGGAGCCTCCGGCACCCGGGACTCGATACTCGCGGCCGCCCGGGCGCGGTTCGCGCAGACCGGGTTCGACAAGACGTCGATCCGGGCGGTGGCGGCGGACGCCGGCGTGGATCCCGCGCTGGTGCACCACTATTTCGGTACGAAACAACAGTTGTTCGCCGCGGTGGTGCAACTGCCGGTCGATCCGGAGGTCGTGCTCGCGCAGGTCGATGCGGTGCCGGTGGACCGGTTGGGGGAGACCATCGTGCGCACCGTGGTGGGGTTGTGGGACTCCCCGGCCGGCGCCGGGGCGGTGGCCCTGGTGCGCAGTCTGGTCGCCGGTGGCGATGTCTCGCTGGTGCGTGATTTCTTGCTGGCGGTGGTTCTGGAGCGGGTCCGGCGGCGGATCGCCACCGACTCCGACGACGGCCGGGCGCGGGTGGCGCTGGCCGCGTCGCAGATGGTGGGGGTGGTGGTGACCCGCAAGATCGTGAACCTGCAGCCGGTCACCGAGATGTCGCTGGATCAGGTGGTCGCCGCGGTGGGGCCCACCCTGCAGCGCTATCTCACCGGGGATATCGGGACGGGCCCACCGGAACCCCACCGGCCCTGAGGACAGCGCTACCCGCCGAATCGGCGTGGGTCCCTGAGGGCAGTGCTACTCGCCGAACTGACGGGCGAAATCGGCGTGCTCGGACTCGTCCACCGTGCGGGCCTCGTCGGCAAGCAATACCGGGATCCCGTTGTCGATCGGGTAGGCCACGCGCAACCGCGGGTTGTACAGCACGTCCGCGCCGTCGCCGGTGCGGACCAGGTGCAGTTGCCCCTTGTCCTGCGGACAGGCCAGCAGGCTCAGCAGCATTGGGTCGAGAATGGTTTGCTCCGACATGGAAGTGAAGCGTACCCGGACCCCCGGCCGGCACCGCCGGGCTCCGGTTCACACCACGGGCCGGCGGAATGAGATGTACCGGTGGCCGAGGAACGTACCGGCGGCGACGGCTCCCATGACCACCACCGCGGACGGCGCTCGCGGGAAACCGAACAGACCGACCGCGACTTCCAGCAGTAGTGCGTTGGCGACCAGACCCCCGCAGTTCACGGCGGCGAACCCGAGGAAATCGCGGATGATCCGCCCGTGGACCCGGAACACCAGCCGGCGGTGCAGGACGAACGCGATACCGATACCCGTGAGATAGGCGGCGGCGACGCCGGCCGACGGCGGCACGGAATCACCCAGGACGGTGAGCCAGGCCACGGTGAGAACGATGCCCATGACGGTGTTGACGGCACCGACGATCGCGAACGCGACTTCCTGCCGGCGGACCAGTCGCAGCAGGAGCCCGGAGTCGGTCGGGGGTGTTCCGGCCGCGAGACATCCACCAGCCGGCGTGGTGTCCGGAGTGCCGGTGGTTTTACTGGTCATGGTCGGCATACAGGCCTTCCGGTCCGTTCGCGCGTGGGCTGTCTGCGCAGCGTAGCCAGCGACCACGACGGACGGGCCTTCCGCCGCCCCGAGTCCGGATTCATCTCCGCACCTGCGCGCGATGCGTATCTGGATGCCGTGGGTTGCCGGGGCGGGTGTCCCCTACCGCGAAACTGTTCGTCGCCCTCTCGATCGGCAGCTGTACCGGGGCGCGCGGACCGGCCTCGCCGATCGCGAAGCTGCTGTCCTGCGGGCGGCGCCCGGGCAGCGGCACCGGGAACCTTCCGTCCCACCGGCATCGCCCGTCCATCACCCGCGACGGCGCATACCCGGACACGGTGTCGCCGGTTCGGGAATGCCGGGAATTCGCCGATGGCCCCGCCGAGTAGGCGGCGAACGCCACCGCGGCGCACACCGGACCCCCTCCGAGCGCATCTCGGTGACCATCGGCTCGACCGTACGCCATGGGTTCCACACCCTACCGTGCCCGCGCCGGTGAACAACCGCAACGACGCACACCCGATCTACCCGCACAGCGCCCACTACACCTGCTAGAGTTCGCATTTCTCGGGCTCACCAGCGTCATCGAGACCCGGCACGCGTTATCCTCCGTCGAAAGTCGATCTCGCCAATGCCGTTTTCGCCCAGCTCTGTTTCCGGTCCGGATACCCGCCGCCGTACGACGACCGGCTCCGCGCCGCTCCGCGCCCCTGGATCTTTACTACCCGGTTCGACCGCCACCGGTCCCGGACCGGATACCGATTCGCCCGGAGTGTGCGGGGTTTCGGTGGTGGTCCCGGTCTACCGGGGGGAGGAGACCGTCACCGGGTTGGTCCGGGAATTGTCCGAACTCGCCACCAGCAGTAGGACGCCGGGCGGGCTGTGGTTCCGCGTCACCGAAATCGTCCTGGTGCACGACTGCGGCCCCGACCGCTCCGATCTGGTGCTGCAGCGCCTGGCCCGGGAGAATCCGCTGGTCCGGGTGATCTGGTTGAGCCGCAATTACGGTCAGGACGCCGCGACTATCGCCGGGATGGCCGCGGCGCGGGGCGGCTGGATCGTCACCATGGACGAGGACGGGCAACACGATCCGGCGTGCATCGCCGAATTCCTCGACACCGCCTACCGGGACCGCGCCGATCTGGTGTATTCGCGGCCCACCAACACCCGCCCGCACGGACCGCTGCGCAATATCACCTCGCGCGGAGCGAAACTCGTACTCGCCACGCTGTTCGCGTTTCCCGCGTCCACTCGCTTCGAGAGTTTCCGGCTGATCCGCGGCGATATCGGGCGCCGGCTCGCCGAGGTCGCCGCCAACGGCGCCTATCTCGATGTCGCGCTGACCTGGGTGGTCGGCCGGACGGCGAGCACACCGGTGCGGTTGCGCAGCGAGGGCCGCACCGAATCCGGGTACAACTACCGGCGGCTGTTCTCGCTGTTCTGGAAGATGGTGCTGTGCACCGGGACTCGCGGCCTGCGGGTGGTGAGCCTGCTGGGCGTCACCCTGGCGCTGGCCGGCGCGATTCTGGCCGGGGTGATCATCTACACCGCGCTGACCAGCGGGGACAACAACCCCGAGGGGTGGGCGTCGATTATCGTGGTGCTTCTGCTGTGCTCGGGGGCGCTGCTGTTCTCGCTCGGCCTCATCGCCGAATACCTCGGCGTGGTGCTGCACATTCTGGTGGGTAAACCGCTGTATCTCACCATCGAATCGCCCACTCCCCGCCCACCGGCCGAGGCCGCGCGACCCCGCGCCCGGCCCCGCACCGAGCCGGCCGTCGGATGAGCGCGGGCCCTGAGGTAGCGCAGCGTCACCCCGCGGGCCCCCCTCCCCTCTTCGACGGGCAGAGCAGGAGCGGGGCAGACCCGGAGGCCGCAGCACAGTACACACACGCAGAACTCCCCGCCCACGACGGACACAGCGAGAGCAGGCCCGGCCCGCAGGCCGCAGCACAGTACACACACGCAGAACTCCCCGCCCACGACGGACACAGCCGGAGCACGCCCGGCCCGCAGGAGGTGGCGCCGCGTGACGCAGGGTCCGTGCTGGTCCGCGGTGGACACAGCGGGAGCGGGTCGGTATCGGAGGCGGCCGCACGGCACGAAAACGCCGGGCACCCGTCTCTTCGCGGGAACGACGCGGCGCGCGAAAGGATCATTTTCAGCCGGCCGTACCGGGCGGCCCGGGAACTGGCCAATGTGACCGCTGTCCTGGAATCCGACCACTGCCACGGCGACGGCCCGTTCACCGCGGCAGCGACCGCGAAACTGGCCGAGATCACCGGGGCACCGCATGTGCTGCTCACCACGTCGTGCACGCACGCGCTGGAACTGGCGGCGCTGCTGCTGGAACTCGGTCCGGGCGACGAGGTGATCGTGCCGAGTTTCGCCTTCACCTCCACCGCCGCCGCCTTTGCGGTGCACGGGGCGACCTGTGTTTTCGTCGATATCGACAGCGCCACCGGCAATATCGACCCGGCGGCGGCCGCGGCGGCGATCACCGATCACACCAAGGCGCTCGTGGTACTGCACTACGGCGGGGTCGCGGCGGATATGGACGCGCTGGGCAAGCTCGCCCGTGGTCACGGCCTGGCGATCGTGGAGGACAACGCGCACGGCCTGGGCGGTACCTGGCGGGGCCGGCCGTTGGGCACCCTCGGCACGCTGGGTACGCAGAGTTTCCACGACACCAAGAACGTGCACTGCGGTGAGGGCGGCGCCCTGCTGCTCTCCGACGACATCCTGATGGGCCGGGCGGAAGTTATCCGGGAGAAGGGCACCGATCGGGCGCGGTTCCTGCGTGGTCAGGTGGACAAGTACTCCTGGCAGGACATCGGATCCAGCTATCTGCCCAGTGAGCTGAACGCCGCGGTGCTCGACGCGCAGCTCGCCGAGTTCCATACGATCCAGCGGGCCAGGCACCGGGTGTGGCACACCTATGCGGCCGGGCTGGCGTCGTGGGCAGCGGCGCAGGGCGTCGTACCGATGACCGTTCCGCCGGATCGGCGGCATACCGCGCATTTGTTCTATCTGCGTATGCCCGGCGAGGAAACCCGCGACGAATTCATCCGGCATCTCGCCGCGCGCGGCATCGTGGCGCCGTTCCACTACGTACCGCTGGATTCCAGTGCCGCGGGACTCAAGTACGGCCGCACCCCGGTGCCGTGCACCCGCAGTGCCGATTTCGCGGCGACCCTCGTACGACTTCCGCTGTGGCCGACGCTCACCCGGGGCCAGCTCGACCGGGTACTCGAGGCCGTCACCGAATTCCGCTGCTGAGCCCCGGCACGGTGCCGGGCGCTCAGGTGAGCAGGCCCAGCGACCCGACGTCGGCCAGATCCTCGTAGGACTCGGAATCCGGGTTGTACCACCAGGTTCCGGGCCCGGGCCGGGGCGTATGGGCTTCCCGTACCGCATGCGCCGACGGACGGAACGACGGGCTGCGCGGAATATCGTCGACCACGTAGACCAGATCCGGCCGCTGTACCGGCGGCAGCGACCGTAGCGCCTCGGTCATATCGTCGGCGGTGAGTTCGAAACCCGGGCGTACGCTCACCGCCGCGACCGCCAGGATGCGGTCCCGCGCCGGTAGGGCGTAGGCGACTTCCATATCGACCGCGGCGATATCGTTGAGCACATCCACGATGGGCTGGGTGAACACCGGGCCCCGGCGGGTGCGGATCACCGTATCGATCCGGTCGACCAGCCAGTAGTCGCCCTCGCTGTCGCGGCGGAACAGGTTCTCGGTGGGCAACCAGGAATCCTCCGGTTCGAACACACCGCGTAAGCCGCCGCGGGACAGGTCGACCCCGGCGCCCGCCGAACCGATCAGCAGGCCCACCTCGTTGTCCGCGCACCGCCGGGCGTACCCGTTGTCGTCGACCATGACCTGCCCGGTCACCGGATCGAACGCCACGAGTTCGACCCGCGCCGTGCCCGGCACCGGGCGGCCCTTGCAGCCGAACTTCACCCCGGGCACATTCGCCAGCACCACATCGCCCTCGATGGAGGCGTAGAACTCGAGTACCCGCGCGGGGGCGAACTGTTCCATCGTGCGCCGCCACAATCCGGCGGGCATCCCGGATCCGATGAACAGCCGGATCGGATGCGGATATCCGGCCGGGAAGACCTCGGCGTCGAGGATATCGCGCAGCATCGTCCAGGTGTAGGTCACGACCGTGACCCCGTACCGGTGCACTTCCTCGGCGAAGCGCGCCGGATCCAGCGACCGGGCCAGCGCGATCCGGCTACCGCCGGCGATGGCGCCGCCGAGGCTCACCAGCAGACCGGACGAATGATGCAGCGGGGCCAGGCAGTACACCGTGTCCTTGTGGTCCAGGTCCGCCGCCGACGCCGTTCCGAAGGCCGAGAGCGCCCAGCGGTGGTTGGTGATGTACTTGATATCCAGCCGGTCGCCGGTTCCCGACACCAGGATGAAGGCCAGTTCCCGGGCCCGCCCGGGGTCCGGGCGGTACCAGCCCGGTAGCCGCACCCGCTGGGGGTCGATCTGTTCCAGGTCCACGAGGTCGGTGCCGTCGGGGACGGCCAGGCCGCGGGAATCGCCGCCGCCGAGCACGAGCACCCGGGCACCGGTCGCGACGGCGTGCCGCACGTTCTCCGGGTCGGACACCAGGATCACCGTCCCGGTCTGATCCAGTGCGCTGGTCAGATCGCTTTCCGGGGCCAGCAGGACCGCGACCGCCCCGATCCGGGACAGGGCGGCGAGGGTCACCAGGGCACTGGGCCGGGTTTCCATCACCACGCCGACCCGGGTGGCCGGGCGGATCCCGACCGAGATCAGGCCGCGCACCACGTTCTCGATCCGGGCGTCGACCGCCGCGTTGGTATGCACCCGGTCGTCGAAGAGGAAACATTCGCCGTTCGGTGCCCGGCGCGCCTGTTCGGCCATGAGCCGGCCGATGGAGATGCGGGTGCCGGATTGGATCATGCCGAGCCGGGTCAGCCGGGGCAACGTACGGGCCGCGCCCTCGACCACCCCGACCGAACCGCGCAATGTATTGGCGGCCACATGTTCCAGTGCCCGGCCGACATCCGCACCGGCCTCGGCCAGCGCCGTGGCGGTGTGCACCGCCCGCAGCAGCGCGGTCCGCGGCGCATCCGCCGGGGCCTGATCGGCCATGGGCACGATCTCCTCCGGCAGCGGGTTACCGCCCTCGACCCAGCCCACCCAATCACGCACCCGCGGCCAGGTGCAGCGGGTCGCCACCGAACCCGCGACCAGCCCGAAATGCCCGGACACCACACAGGATTCATAGACCTCCGCGCGTGGCGCAGCGCGGACGATACCGCGGACCGCGGCGGGCTGGCCGATTTCGTCGACCTCCCCGACGAAGGCCAGGATGGGGCATTTCAGATCGGCCAGCGAGATCGGCTGATCCCGGATGACGAAACCGCCGAGCATCATCCGGTTGTGCACGACGAACTGTTTCAGCAGATCCGCGGCGGCGGGTCCCGCGTAACCGACCCAACCCTCGTTGCTCAGGAAACGCCGCTGGCGTTCCTTCGGCAGCAACGCCTCCCGGTCGTGTAGCTGGCGCAGGAAATCGATCCGGGCCTTCGCGGTTTTCACCGGGTCCAGCAGCTGGAATCCGATGCGCACCATCCGGTCGGTGATCGGCAGCCGGGGCACCACGTGATCGGCGGCGAAATCCACCAGATCGGTGACCGCGGCGTGCGGGAGCCCGAGCGGCATCCCGGCGACGATATCGACCGGGCTGCCGAAGGTCACGATGCTCGCGATTCCCTTGCCCGCGCGGAACGCGGCGGCCTGGTACGCGAACATCCCGCCCTGCGAATAACCCATGAGGTGCACGGTGCGGCCGGTTTCCGCGCACACGGTGTCGATGGCGCTGTGCACGGCCAGCACGTGATCGGCCAGGTCCCGCTGCCAGCCGCCCTCTTCCGTCGACGGCGAACCGAAATCGATCACCCAGCAATCGATTCCGGCGCGGTGCAGCATCCCCACGGCACCGTCGTCGCCGTTGACGTCCCAGATATCGGCGCTGACCATCAGCGGCGGGACCAGCAGTACCACCGGGCCGCCCGCCGTCTCGGCGGGAAAGTAGTGCCGCAGCCGGTACATGGGACGGCGCTCGGCGATATCGAACGGCGAGGAGTCGGTATCGCGGCCGAGCCCGCCGAAGCGGATGACTTCCAGACCGTTCTGCGCGGTGGCCATCACCCGCTGCGCCGAACCCATCAAACCTCGCACACTCAACTTCACGTTCCACTCCCAGCCCTGCCCGCGGCATGGTCCACCTCACAAACCATGAGGTATGCACCAAACCCTGCCATATCGCACGCCGGGCCGACCGCCCGTTGTGACATCTACATCATGTACCCGTCACCTCGGCGGAACCGCACGCCCGCGCCGATTAGGGTGGTGATCGTGACCGATCCGACCAGTATCCCGAGGCCCGGGCGCCCCGCCCCCGACCGGGAGTCGCTGCCCGTGGAATTGGTGGACGCGGCCGGTAACACCGTCGGTTCGTGTGCGGTCGCCGAGGCGCATCGGGCGCCGGGGGCGCCGCATCGGGCCTTCTCGGTGCTGATCTTCGACAGCGCCGGGCAGACACTGCTGCAACAGCGCGCCTCCGGGAAGACGCGGTTCCCCGCGCGATGGTCGAACACCTGCTGCGGCCATCCGGCACCGGGGCAAACGGTGACCGAGGCCGCCGGTATCCGGCTGGCCGAGGAAATGGGGCTGCGGGTCGCGCTCACCGAGGTCGGGGTCTACCGGTATCGCGCCGAGGATCCGCGCACCGGGTACGTCGAACACGAATGGGATCACGTGCTGGTGGGGTCGCTCGACGACGTCGCTCCGGAACCCGACCCCGCCGAGGTCGCCGCTTACCGCTGGATGCGGCCGGACGAGCTGCGCCGGCGGCTACAGGAGGAACCGGACGAGTTCAGCCCGTGGTTCGCGGGCGTGCTCGAGGTCGCCACCACACAGCAGCCGGCTTCCTGAACCACTCCGCGGAACCGGACGAACCGCGCTCCGGCCCGGTACGAGGCGACTCACGGACCAGGCTGCGCCATCCGGTGAGGAGGATGGTCACGCGGAAGCCACGCCGACCGGTTACCACGACGGCGAGTCGGACACCGTCCCGGCGGTCCCGGGTGCCGCCTGGCATTCCTGAGCCCTCGGCGCGTCCGGGCATTGCCTTTCCTCAGCTTTTCCGGCTCGACCGGATGGATGCCTTGATGCGCATATCTACGTATGGGCAGATTTCAGCGTACTGCGGAGCCCGCGGGACGCGGGCTCCGGACGGGCGGTCGGTCGCGGGCTCAGTCCAGCCAGGCGCGGATCTCGGCGGCCGCCTGCCGGACCTCCGCGAGCTGTTCGCGCACCCGCTCCCCCGCCGTTCCGCCGCGGGCGTTGCGCGAGGCCACCGAACCCGCGACGGTCAGCACTTCGCGGACATCAGGGGTGAGAGCCGGATCGATACCCGCGAACTCGGCGTCGGTCAGCTCGTCGAGCCCGACCCCGCGTGCCTCGGCGGTACGAACGCAGGCGCCGGCCGCCTCGTGCGCCACCCGGAACGGCACTCCCCGCCGGACCATCCACTCCGCGATATCGGTCGCGAGGGTGAACCCCGCCGGGGCGAGTTCGGCCATGCGTTCGGTGTGGAAGGTGAGCGTGGAGACCAGGCCGGCGATGGCGGGCAGCAGGAGTTCCAGCTGGGCTACCGAATCGAACAGCGGCTCCTTGTCTTCCTGCAGGTCCCGGTTGTAGGCCAGCGGTTGCGCCTTCAGGGTCGCGAGCAGTCCGGTGAGGTTGCCGATCAGCCGGCCGGCCTTGCCGCGGGTCAGTTCCGAGACGTCCGGGTTCTTCTTCTGCGGCATGATCGAGGAACCGGTCGACCAGGCGTCCGCGAGGGTGATGTAGCCGAACTCCGGCGTGCTCCAGAGAATGACCTCTTCGGCCATCCGGCTCAGATCCACCCCGATCATCGCCAGAACGAAGGCCGCTTCGGCCGCGAAATCGCGGGACGAGGTGGCATCGATGGAATTCGCGGCGGCGGCGGTGAAGTCCAGGTCCGCGGCGATGGCTTCGGGGTCGAGGCCGAGCGAGGATCCCGCGAGGGCACCCGAACCGTACGGCGAGATGGCCGCCCGTTTGTCGAAATCCCGGAGCCGGTCGATATCCCGGAGCAAGGGATGGGCGTGTGCGAGGAGATGGTGGGCCAGCAGCACGGGTTGCGCGGCCTGCAGATGTGTTTTTCCGGGCATCACCGCGTCCGGATGAGCGGCGGCCTGATCGGCCAGCGCGTCCACCACGGTGAGCAGGCCGGCCGCGATCCGCCGGACCGCGTCGCGCAGCCACATCCGGAACAGGGTGGCGACCTGGTCGTTGCGCGAACGGCCGGCCCGCAGCCGGCCGCCGAGTTCGGTCCCGACCCGTTCGATCAGCCCGCGTTCGAGCGCACCGTGGACATCCTCGTCCGATTCGGCCGCGGTGAAGGCTCCCGATTCGACGTCCGCGGCCAATCGATCCAGGCCCGCGAGCATGGCCGTCAGGTCCGTATCCGACAGCAGCCCGGCTTTGTTCAGCACCCGGGCATGCGCCTTGGACGCGCGGATATCGTAGGGCGCCAGCGCCCAGTCGAACTGGGTCGATTTACTCAGCGCCGCCATCGCCTCGGCGGGACCGGACGCGAACCGCCCGCCCCACAATGCGCCCTCGTTGGTGCCCACTGTCGCCTCTCCCACATCTCGATTTACCCGGCCGGGTTTACCCAGCCCTACGGTATTGGTTCTGTCCGCCGCCGCTCACCACGCCCGGCCGCGGCACCCGGCAATGCGCCGTATTCGAGGCCCGCCACGATCGACGGTGGCTGCGCGCCCGGCGGGTTGCCGTCCGGCCTTCGGTCGCCGGGCCTCGGCACCGGGCCGAGCGCTACGCCGCGGAACCGCAGGTACGCCGCGGCCGCGTGGGCTCAACCGCCTCGTCCGGAGTGGGCGAGACAGCGGTAGGCCGCCCAGCCGTCCGGAAAGAAGATCCGGCCGTCGTTCTGGGCGACCGGGCAAGGCCCGATCAGTCGGCCACCGGGCCGTGCCCGTCGGCTACGTCGGCCGGGCCCCGGGAAGCGGCGTGGGCCGCGTCGCCGAGGCCCGGCGATACTTTCTACTTCTGGTTCAGATCGCGTTTCGCGGCGACCTTCGAGGACAGGCCGTGGATCTGCACGAACCCCTTCGCCAGCGACTGGTCGAAGGTATCGCCCTCGTCGTAGGTCGCGAGGTTGAAATCGTAGAGCGACTGGTCGCTGCGGCGGCCGTTGACCACCACGTTGCCGCCGTGCAGCACCATCCGGATATCACCGCTGACGTGCTGCTGGGTCTCGGCGACGAACG
Organism: Nocardia carnea; assembly: GCF_029869215.1. GTDB lineage: Bacteria > Actinomycetota > Actinomycetes > Mycobacteriales > Mycobacteriaceae > Nocardia > Nocardia carnea_B. Next base: position 19,958 of record NZ_JARWPM010000163.1, on the reverse strand, counting down.
CGTCGAGAGCCCGCTTGAGCGGGGAGAACCACAGGCCGTCGTAGGCCAGCTCGCCCCAGCGCTGCTCCACCTGCCGCTTGTACCGGCCCAGTTCGCGCTCGAGGGTGACGCTCTCGAGGGCGCGGTGCGCGGTGATCAGCGCGATGGCGCCGGGGGCCTCGTAGATCTCGCGGCTCTTGATCCCGACCAGCCGGTCTTCGACCATATCCAGCCGGCCGACGCCCTGGCGGCCCGCGCGCTTGTTCAGCTCGACGATCGCCTCCAGCACGCTCACCTGGCGGCCGTCGATGGCGACCGGGACACCGCGGTCGAAGGTGACGATGAGTTCGTCGGGCGCCTCGAAGTTGACGGTGGGGTCGGTGGTGTAGTCGTAGACGTCCTTGGTGGGCGCGTTCCACAGATCCTCGAGGAACCCGGTCTCGACGGCGCGGCCCCAGACGTTCTGGTCGATGGAGAACGGCGATTTCTTGGTGACGTTGATCGGGAGCTTGTTCTCCTCGGCGAAGGCGATGGCCTTCTCCCGGGTCCACGCGTAGTCCCGGACCGGGGCGATCACGTTCAGGTCGGGCGCCAGGGCGCCGATGCCGACCTCGAACCGGACCTGATCGTTACCCTTACCGGTGCACCCGTGCGCGACGGTGGTGGCGCCGTGGAACTTCGCGGCCTCCACCAGATGCTTGACGATCAGCGGACGGCTGATGGCCGACACCAGCGGGTACTCGTCCTGGTAGAGGGCGTTGGCCTGAATGGTCGGCAGGCAGTACTCGTCGGCGAATTCGTCACGCGCGTCGACGACGACCGCTTCCACGGCACCGCAGTCGAGGGCGCGCTGGCGCACCACGTTCATATCCTCGCCGCCCTGCCCCAGGTCGATGGCCACGGCCACGACCTCGGCGCCGGTCTCCTTGCCGATCCAGCTGATGGCGACGGAGGTGTCCAGCCCACCGGAGTAGGCGAGTACGACGCGATCGGACATGTTCTGGTGCTCCCTCGGATGTGTGCGTAGGTCTGCGGTGTGTTTCTCTGTGCGGTCTCCGCGGGGTCCGGTGACCGTTGGCCGGCAGTATGCTGGCCCGTTGCCGGCCAGGCTCGCGCCGCCGTTGCAAATGATTATGCACGATGGTGCAATCTCATTCATAACTGGGGGGCACGGCGGTCGTTACCTGCGTCGATATCACCACGGTCACCCATCCAGCTCGATAACGGCCCCTTGGCGGCCGGGTCCGGGCGTGAGACGCTGGTCACATCCCGAAGCGCGATGGCAAGGGAGGACAAGACCGTGCAGACACTTCAGCAATGGGCACAGGACAACTACGAGACGATCGGCTTCATCGTCATCACCCTCGGCAACGCCGCCCTCTCACTCGGCGTGATGGGCATCGAATTCGCGACGCCGTTCCTGCAGGAGCTGGTCAACACCTGATCGCCCCTTCGTCACCGGATGCCCGGTGACCTCGGAGGCCGGCCGCGCGGGCCACCTCCGCCGATAGCGGTGTGCCGCCCGAGCCGCCGGACCCGTACCCGGAAAGTGCGGTACCGTCACGGCGTTCGAACGTGATGGAGGTAGCGGCAGTGCTGGGGGTGGGTACGGCGTTCGCCGGGTACCGGATCGAAAGAGTCCTGGGCCGTGGCGGAATGGGGACGGTCTATCTCGCCCGCCACCCGCGGCTGCCGCGCAGTGTCGCGCTCAAACTGCTCAACCACGAAGTCTCCACCGATACCGAGCTGGTCCGCCGCTTCGAACGCGAGGCCGATGTCATCGCCCGGCTCGAACACCCCGGCATCATCGGCGTGCTCGATCGCGGCGCCGACGACGGGCATTTGTGGATCGCGATGCAATACGTCCGCGGTACCGACGCGGCGTCTCTGGATCCCCGGGCGCATCCGGCGGCCACGGTGGTGCGACTGGCCGGTGAGACCGCTTCGGCGCTGGACTACGCGCACAGTCAGGGCGTCCTGCATCGCGATGTGAAACCGGCCAACATCCTGATCGCCGCGTCGGACGCATTCCGCGAATCGCACGCGATACTGACCGACTTCGGGATCGCCCGCCTCACCGACCCGGCCAGTACGAAGGTCACCGCCACGGGCACTTTCTCCGCGACCCTCTCCTACGGCTCGCCGGAACAGCTGTCCGGGCAGCCGGTGGACCACCGCTCCGATCAGTATTCGCTGGCGTGCACGCTGTTCGCGATCCTCGCCGGGCAGCCGCCGTATACCGCGACGAACCCCGGTCAAGTGGTCATGGGGCACTTGACCGAGCCGGTTCCCCGGCTCACCGCTACCCGCCCCGATCTGCCCCCGGCGATAGATGCCGTGCTGGAACGGGCCATGGCCAAACAGCGCGACGACCGCTTCGGGTCGTGCAGCGAATTCACCGCTGCAGCCCGCGGCGCCCTCGAAGGCCGGCATATCGCGGCCGATATCGCCGGCTCGGCACCGACCGCGGTGAACAACGCACCACAAGGGCACCCGAAACCAGCCGTCCCGGAACCTGAGCATCAACCGGTTCCACCGGTGTCACCACCAGGGAGGTGGCCAACTCCGCCGGTGGGGATACCGCCCACCTACCCGCGCCCGTACGCCGCAAGGCCACGCCGGACGGAAGAACGGCTCGAACGGAAACCGTCCGCAGCAACGGCCGTGATCGCAGCCATCGGCACGCTGATGGTTGCGTTGTTCGGGACAGTTGCGCTCCTGAGAGAACTTCGGTTTGCTCTCGATTCGAGTGGCCCAGATGTGACCGACGTTGCCGTGATCCTGGCCGGTGGGCTGTTCGTGCTGCTGTCGAACAGCGCCTGGCTACTTCTGATATCAGGAAGACGCATCGGGCAAATCTTGGCCATCGTGTGTTCGGGGGTGGGCGTGCTCACCGGTGGTCTCGACTTCGTCATACCAGTGCGCATACTGGACATCTCATTGTTCTCAGGGCGGATACTGGGCTTCGATTACCTGGGCTTGCAGCCCATGAAGGTACTGGTCATCGGTTCAGCGGTCGGAATGATATGCGGCTGCCTCGGTACTACCGGCCGCTGGATCGCCTACCGCACGGCACTCCGGCGGAATACACCACGCGGGTGGTAGGAGCTGCACCGGCGAGCTGATGGATCGGCACTCGACACCTCACCGGTGCGCGCCTGGCAGCCGACGCCCACCCACTCCGGTCTTCACATCACACGCCGGATCGACGACCCTTCCCGATGACCACGACACCCGCGCGGCATATGGCGGTGACTACACTTCCGGTGCCGGAATCAAGGCCCGCCGGACCAGCCGGCGGGACGGCTGCCCGGTGATCCAGCGCCGAATCACGCCAGGTTTTCGATTTTCGCGGCGAGTTCGGCGCCGGTGAGGGGTTCGCGGGCGATCACGGCGATGGTGTCGTCGCCGGCGATGGTGCCGACGATGTAGGGCAGGGAGGCGCGGTCGAGGGCGCTGGCCAGGAAATGCGCGGCGCCGGGCGGGGTGCGCAGGACCGCGATATTGCCGCTGGAATCGGTGGACACCAGCAGATCGCCGAGCAGTTTGGCGAGCCGGCCGGTGCCCCCGGTGACCCCGCGGACCGGGCTGCCGTCCTCGGGGACCACATAGACACCGGCGCCGCCGTCGGCGGCGCGGAGTTTGACCGCGCCGAGTTCGTCGAGGTCGCGGGAGAGGGTGGCCTGGGTGGTTTCGATCCCCTCGGCGGCGAGCAGATTGGCCAGTTCGGTCTGGCTGCGGACCGGATGGGCGGCCAGCAGCGCGATGATGCGCGACTGCCGGCCCGCCCGGGTGGCGGCCGTGACCGGGCCGGTGGAATGGGTTCGGGCCTCACTCATCGTCGGTGGGTGCCCTCGCGTTCCAGCAGCCAGACCAGCAGGGCCTTCTGCGCGTGCAGGCGGTTCTCGGCCTCGTCCCACACCACGCTCTGCTTACCGTCGAGCACCTCGTCGGTGATCTCCTCACCGCGATGCGCGGGCAGGCAGTGCAGGACGATGGCGCCGGAGTCCGCGTAGGCGAGCAGTCCGGCGTTCACCTGGTAGGGCCGGAACGGTGCGACCCGGTCCAGGCCGTCGCTTTCCTGCCCCATCGACGTCCAGGTATCGGTGACCAGGACATCCGCCTCGTCCGCCGCGGTGTAGGGGTCGTCGGTGACGGTGACGCTGCCACCCGTTTCCGCGGCGCGGGCCCGCGCGGCGGCGAGCACGGCCGGCGCCGGCTGGAATCCCGAGGGGGCGGCGATCCGCACATGCATACCGGCGGTCACCCCGCCGAGTAGCAGCGAATGCGCCATATTGTTGGCGCCGTCACCGAAATAGGACAGCACCTCGCCCTTCGGGTCGCCCTTGTGTTCGGTGATCGTCTGCAGATCCGCCAGTACCTGGCACGGGTGGAAATCGTCGGACAACGCATTCACCACGGGAACGGTCGCGGTGGCCGCCATTTCCTCGAGCCGCTGCTGGCCGAAGGTGCGCCAGACGATGGCCTCGACGTAGCGGGAGAGCACCCGGCCGGTATCGGCGAGGGTTTCGTCGCGGCCGAGCTGGGTGTTCTGCCCGTCGACCACCACGGCGTGCCCGCCCAGCTGGGCGATACCGAGTTCGAAGGAGAACCGGGTGCGGGTGGAGTTCTTGTCGAAGATCACCCCGACCCCGCGCGGGCCCGCCAACGGCCGGCGCGCGAACGGGTTCTTCTTGAGTTCGGCGGCCAGCGCCAGCACCTCGGCCTGTTCGGCGGGTGTCAGATCGTCGTCGCGCAGGAAGTGCCGGACGGTGGTCGCGTTCGATCCGGTCATGCCGGGGCTCCCTTCGTCTCGGCCAGTACCTCGTCGAGAATCACCGGTAGGTCGAGCACCAGGTTGTCGGCCTGGGTCTCGGTGAGCACCAGCGGCGGCGCCAACCGGATGACATCGGGTTTGGCCGGGTTCACCAGGTATCCGGCCGCGCGGGCGCGGGCTTCTACCTGTGGGGCGACCGGATGGGTGAGGCCGATCCCGATGAGCAGTCCGGCGCCGCGTACGTCGGCGATCAGCGGATGTTCCAGGACCGCGATACCGTCGCTGAGCCGTTTGCCGACGGATTCGACATGTTCCAGCAGGCCGTCCTCGGCGATGGTGCGCAGTACCGCCAGCGCCGCGGCGGCACTGACCGGGTTACCACCGAAGGTGGTGCCGTGCAGGCCGGGGGTGAACAGCTCGGCGGCGTGCCCGGTGGCCAGGACGGCGCCGATCGGCAGGCCCGCGCCCAGGCCTTTGGCCAGGGTCATCACATCGGGGGTGATCCCGAATGCCTGGTGTGCGTACATCTTTCCGGTCCGGCCGATACCGGTCTGCACCTCGTCCAGGATGAGCAGCGCACCGTGCCGGGCGGTGATCTCCCGGGCCCGCGCCAGGTAGTCCATCGGCGGGACCACCACACCGCTCTCGCCGAGGATCGGCTCGAGGAACACCGCGGCGGTATCGGAATCGACCGCGCGCTCCAGGATTCCCGCGTCGCCGTAGGGGATGTGCACCACGCCGGGCGGCATCGGCTCGAACGGCGCGCGTTTCGACGGCTGGCCGGTGAGCGCGAGCGCGCCCATGGTGCGGCCGTGGAAGGCCTCGTCGCAGGCGATGATCTTGCGCCGGCCGGTGAGCCGGGCCAGTTTGAACGCGGCCTCGTTGGCCTCGGTACCGGAGTTGCAGAAGAAGGCGCGGCCGCCGCCGTCGCCGAAATGGGCGAGCAGCGATTCGGCGAGTTCGATCACCGGCTCGCTGCCGTACAGGTTGGATACGTGGCCGAGCGTCCCGAGCTGGTCCATCACCGCGCTCAGTATCGCCTGGTGGGCGTGGCCGAGACTGTTGACCGCGATCCCGCCCACGAAATCGACGTACCGGTTACCGTCCGCGTCGTACACCACCGCGCCGTTACCCCTGGTCAGCACGACCTCCGGGGTGGCGTAGTTGCGCATCATCACATTCGACCACCGTTGCCGCAATTGCGCAGTGTTCATGCTGTGGCTCCGTTTTCCTCGTCCGCCGCCGGTGTGACCATGGTGCCGATACCCTCCCCGGTGAACAGTTCCAGCAATACCGAATGGGGTACGCGGCCGTCGATGACATGGGCGCTCGGCACTCCGCCCCGGACCGCACGCAGGCACGCCTCCATTTTGGGGACCATCCCCGAGTCCAATGACGGCAGCAGTGCGGCCAGCGCGTCGGTATCGATCACGCTCGTCAGCGACGACCGGTCGGGCCACTCGGTGTACAGGCCCTCGACGTCGGTGAGGACCACCAGTTTTTCCGCACCGATACCTTCGGCCAGGGCTGCCGCCGCGGTATCGGCGTTGATGTTGTGCACCACGCCGTCGGCGTCGGGGGCGATGGTCGAGACCACCGGGATCCGCCCCGCACCGATGAGATCGAGTACGGCGCCGGGATGTACATCGGTGACATCGCCGACCAGGCCGATATCGGTGGCGGCGCCGTCGATATCGACGGTGCGGCGGGTCGCGGTGAACAGGCGGGCATCCTCACCGGAGATGCCGACCGCGTAGGGCCCGTGCGCATTGATCAGCCCGACGAGCTCCCGCCCGACCTGGCCGAACAGCACCATCCGCACCACCTCCATCACCTCGGGGGTGGTGACCCGGAAACCGCCGCGGAACTCCCCGGCCAGACCGAGCCGCTTCAGCATGGCCGAGATCTGCGGGCCGCCTCCGTGGACGACCACCGGATGCACGCCGACGGTGCGCAGGAACGCCATATCGGCGGCGAAGGCGCGTTTGAGATCGTCGTCGATCATGGCGTTACCGCCGTACTTGACCACGACGATCTTGTCGCGGAACTTCTGCAGCCACGGCAGGGCGCCCGCCAGGATATGCGCTTTGTCCAGCGCGGACAGATCGTGGATCGCTTCGGTCATGAGCTGTAGGCCGAGTTCTCTTCGACGTAACCGTGGGACAGGTCGGTGGTGCGGACGGTGGCCGTTCCGTCGCCGAGACGCAGATCGACCACCACCGAGATATCGGCGCCGGACAGGTCGACGTCCCGGGCGCCCGGGGCGCCGGTGCCGTCGACACAGACGGGGAAACCGTTGAAGGACACCGAGATCAGGTCGGGATCGAGTTCGATGGGGGCGGTGCCGACCGCGGCCAGTACGCGGCCCCAGTTCGGGTCGGACCCGAACAACGCCGTCTTGACGAGGCTGTCCCGGGCGACGATACGGGCCGCGGTGAGCGCGTCGTCCTCGCTGCGCGCGCCCTGCACGGTGACGAGCACCCGTTTGGTGACACCTTCCGCGTCGGCCATCAGCTGACCGGCCAGATCGTCGCAGACCGCCAGGACAGCCGCGTCCAGCTCCTCCTGGGTGGGCGCGACCTCGCTGGCGCCGTTGGCCAGCAGCAGGACGGTGTCGTTGGTGGACATCGACCCGTCCACGTCGAGCCGGTCGAAGGTGCGCCGGGTGGCTTTGCGCAGGGCGCTGTCGAGCTGTTCGGCGGTCGCGACCGCATCGGTGGTGAGCACCACCAGCATGGTCGCCAGCGCGGGTGCGAGCATGCCCGCGCCCTTGGCCATCCCGCCCACGTTCCATTTCCCGGGGTGGTGCAGGGAGGCTTCCTTCGGCACGGTGTCGGTGGTCATGATGGCGTGCGCGGCGTCGGTACCGCCGGACATCCCGCCGCCCATTTCGCGCACGATCTCGGTGACCGCCGGAATGAGCTTGTCCATCGGCAGCCGGTCACCGATCAGGCCGGTGGAGCAGACGGCGATCTCGCCCGCACCGGTTTCGGTACCCCAGTTGCTCAGGGCGGTGGCGAGTTCCTCGGCGGTGCGGTGGGTGTCCTGGAAACCCAGGGGGCCCGTGCAGGCGTTGGCGCCGCCGGAGTTCAGGATCACCGCGCGCAGCCGGCCGGATTTCAGCACTTGCTGCGACCACAGCACGGGAGCGGCCTTCACCTTGTTGCTGGTGAAGACCCCGGCGGCGGCGTAATCGGGACCCTCGTTGAAGACGAGCGCGAGGTCGGGTTTACCGCTGGCCTTGAGGCCCGCGGCGATCCCGGCCGCCCGGAAACCCAGCGGGGCGGTGACACCCTGGTTGCGGACGAGATTGGCGTCGGTGGTCACGGAGCCACTCCTACGGTGGACAGCCCGGCGGTCTCGTCGAGGCCGAGCGCGAGGTTCATGGACTGCACCGCGGCGCCCGCGGTGCCCTTGGTCAGATTGTCGACGGCGCCGATCACCACCAGTTGCCCGGCGTCGGGGTCGACGGTCACCTGCAGGGTGACCGTGTTCGCGCCGAGCACGGCGCCGGTCTGCGGCAGCACGCCTTCGGGCAGCAGGTGCACGAAGGGCTCGTCGGCGTAGGCCTTCTCGTAGACCGCGCGCGCCTGCGCGGCGTCCACCCGGACCGGGGCGGTGCAGGTGGCCAGGATGCCGCGCGGCATGGGCGCCAACACTGGGGTGAAGGACACCCGCACGGGGGTCCCGGCGACGGCGCTCAGATTCTGCGCAATCTCCGGCGTATGCCGGTGGGCGCCGGCCACCCCGTAGGCCCGGGCCGAGCCCATGACCTCCGAACCGAGCAGACCCACATCGAGTTTGCGGCCCGCGCCCGAGGTCCCGCTGACGGCCACGATGTGCACGGCCGGGTCGACGATGCCCGCCGCGACCGCGGGCGCCAGCGCGAGGCTGGCGACGGTCGGGTAGCAACCGGGGACGGCGATCCGGGTGGCACCGCGTAGCGCGTCCCGGCCACCGGGCAGTTCCGGCAGGCCGTAGGGCCAGCTGCCCGCGTGCGGCCCGCCGTAGTAGCGGTCCCAGGCGGCAGGGTCGGTGAGCCGGAAATCGGCGCCGCAGTCGATGATCACGGTAGATTCGGGGAGTTCGGCGGCCAGGGCGGCCGACTGGCCGTGCGGGAGGCCGAGGAAGACGATATCGTGCCCGGCCAGTTCGGCCGCCGTGGTCGGGGCGAGGATGCGGTCGGCCAGCGGCAGCAACTGCGGCTGCAGCGCGCCCAGCGCGGTCCCCGCGTTGTTGCCCGCGGTGAGCGCCCCGATCTCGAGGCGCCCGGCTCGGTACTCCGGATGCCCCAGCAACAGACGCAGCACTTCTCCGCCCGCGTATCCACTGGCACCGGCGACGGCCACCCGCAGGGGCGCGCTCCGGTCGGGCATATCCGTGTGATCAGCCATGTGATGATTATGCACGATCGTGCAAGCTCATTCATCGACGGGTTCGCCCCGCTCTTCCATCATCCATATTTCCGGTTCCGGCCAACCGCGACGCCGCGAGCTCTGCCGAGGATCCCTGATGCCCCCTCCCGGACTACGGGCTAACATTAGAACATGTGTTCGAGTAGCGCGCTTCTCGCCCAGGTCCGCGCGCTGGAACACGCCATCGATGCACTCCTCGATCTCGACCCCACCACCGCGACCGACACCGAACTGGGCGATACCCTCACCCGAGTCGCGGCCCGCGCTCGCCACCTCACCGGATTCACCGCCCGGCTCACCCACCACCAAAAGAGCCGACGGACCTCCGCCACCCGGCCACCTGTCGCGGCGGACCTCCCCTTCCCGCCCGCCGACCGCGCCGGGACACAATCAGCGGAACCGATCCCGCACCGGCGGCGCCGATCGGGCATTGTTGCCGGGGACAATCGCAGCATCGTGGCCCGAGGAGCAACCGTGACCGCACCCCTGCGCGTGGAGCGCACCGGCGATATCGTCGTCTGGACCATCGACAACCCCGACCAGCGCAACCCCATCTCCGACGAAGCCACCATCGACGCTCTCGAAGCCGCGGTGGGCGCGGCGAACCGGGATCATTCGCTGCGGGTCGCGATCCTGACCGGCGCGGGTACGGCGTTCAGCGCGGGCGGCAATGTCAAGCACATGCGCGACAAGGCCGGGATGTTCGGCGGCACCCCGGCCGAGTTGCGCCAGGGTTACCGGCACGGCATCCAGCGCATTCCGAAGGCGCTGTACCACTGCGAGATTCCGACCATCGCCGCGGTGAACGGCCCGGCGGTCGGCGCCGGCTGCGATCTGGCGCTGATGTGCGATATGCGGATCGCCGCGACCACCGCGACCTTCGCCGAAAGCTTCGTCCGCCTCGGCCTGATCCCCGGCGACGGCGGCGCCTGGCTGCTCCCCCGCGCGGTCGGGATGGCCCGCGCGAGCCAGCTGGCGTTCACCGGTGCCACCATCGACGCGGCCACCGCCCTCGAGTGGGGCATGGTCAACGAGGTCGTCGAACCCGATCAACTCCTCGATACCGCCCACCGGCTCGCCGCCGAGATCGCGGCGAATCCGCCGCACGCACTCCGTATGACCAAGCGTCTGCTGCGCGAAGGTCAGCACCAGAGCCTGGAGACCCTGCTGGAACTCTCCGCCGCCATGCAGGCGATCACCCACCACACCACCGACCACCACGAGGCCGTCGCGGCCATGCTGGAACGCCGCACACCCGAGTTCACCGGCGACTGAGCCGGGTCGCCCGCCAGCCACCACCGTCACCGGCGGGAGGCCGTCTGCCACCGGCGCCACAGCCAGTCCTGAGGGTTTCATCGCCGGCACGCGAGTACGCCGAGACCGGCGCAGGCCAGGACGACGCCCCACGCGAGCACGGCGTGTTCTAGGTGTAGTCCAGGATGAGCGCCGCGGTGGTTCCGGGTTCCAGCGCTTCGAAGACATGGGCGACGTCGGCGGGGTACATGATGTAATCGCCCGCCGCGAGTTCCTCCGCGTGCTCGGCGGTACCGACCAGCGCCCGGCCCGTCCCGAGCAGTACATGCTCGACCACGCCGGGCATATGTGGCTGCGATTCGCGGCGATGGCCCGGTTCGGCGGCTACCTGATAGATATCGCGCCGGGCGCCCGGCGGGCACGCCGCGAGCAGGGTCGCCCGGTAGTCCGCCTGGCCGGAATGTACGGCAGGGCCTTCGCCCGCACGGATCACCTGAACCTGCGGGCGCGGTGGGTCCAGAAGCCGGGAAAACGGCACATCGAGCGCCACACACAGCGCCCACAAGGTTTCCAGGCTCGGGTTACCGGTGCCGGATTCCAGTTGCGAGAGCGTGGATTTGGCGATCCCCGCGCGCCGGGCGACCTCGGTCAGGGATAGGCCTGCCCGGTGGCGCTCCCGGCGCAACGCGGCGGAGATCGCCGCTTGCGGACCGCCTGCGGAATCGTGGGCACGCTCGGTCATGTTCGCTCCAGAAGTCGGTTGTTCGATTTGACGAACGGCTGCGGTGTGTTCACTATCGTAGTCATGCGTTCGTTATGGCGAACAACAGGCCGGGAGACCCGCTCCGCCGTCACCCTGCTCTGCGCGGCGGTGGGCACGGTCGGGATTTCCTATGGCGCCACGGCCGCCGGCGCCGGCCTCCCGCTGTGGCTGCCTCTCACCCTGAGCCTGCTCGTCCTGGCGGCGGGCTCGGAATTCCTCTTCCTCGGCATCCTCGCCGCCGGGGGCAGCCCGCTCGCCGCCCTCGCCGCCGGATTGCTGGTGAACGCCCGTCACCTCTCGTACGGGCTGTCCATCCCGCACGTGGTCGCCGGCCGAGCGCAGCGCCGGACCGATGCGACCCCGGGGCCGGTCGCGACCACCGGGCAGCCGGAAACCCACGGCACCGAGTGGCGTTTTCGGATGATGGCTTGGTTGCGTACCGCGTCCCGGGCACATCTGCTCAACGACGAAACCGCGGCGCTCGCCCTGACGCAGCCGACACCGGCGGCCGGACGCGCCGCCTATCTGCTGTGCGGCCTCGGAATTCTCCTCACCTGGCCGGCCGGAACCCTGCTCGGCACAGCTCTCGGCGCTCTCGCCCCCGATCCGAACACCCTCGGCCTGGACGCCGTGTTCCCGGCCGTCCTATTGGCATTGGTGCTGCCCTCCCTGCGCAGACCGGCCGTGCGACGCGCGGTGCTCGCCGGCTCGGCCACCGCCCTCCTCGCCACCCCGTTCCTGCCCAGCGGGTTGCCGGTCCTGCTGGCCGCGACCACAACCATCGCCTGGTCCCGGCGGGGCAGGGACCGATGAACAGCACCGCACACCTGTTGACGGCCGTATTCGCACTGGCCGCAGGCACATTCGTATTCCGGCTTGCGGGTCCCGCACTGGGCGCACGACTCCCCATATCACCGCGGGTCACGGCCACACTGGAGACAGCTTCCATCACCGTACTCGCCGCCTTGGCCGTAACCACTGCGCTCACCGAAGGATCGAGCCCCGCCGGATTCGCCCGCCCGGCCGGAGCACTCGCCGCCGCCACCCTGATCTACCGCCGCGTTCCGCTATCCATCGCACTGGTATCCGCCGCGGCAACCACCGCCACACTGCGCCTTATGGGAATTCCCTGATCGTTGCGCGCGTTCGCCGGGATCGGGCGCCGCCGAGTAGTGCGTGATCCGCCGGACCCGCAGCGCACGATTCTGTTGACGCCGGTTCCCGTCACCAAGCGCTGTGGTAGCGCTCCTCTGCGCCGATGGCGCCCGTGCCCGAGCGACGGCTTCGGTCCGCGGCTACCACCTCCGGCCCACGGACCTACCCGGCACCCGCCGATCCAGGGCGCCCGGTCAGTGCCTCTGCGGTCAGAGTCAGATGCCGGGTCAAGATCTCGGCCGCGGCAGTGCCGTCGCGAGCCAGTACCGCGGCCTCCAGTTCCCGATGCTCCGCCACATCGTCGCGGCCGGGCGAGCGGTGTGCCGACCAGCGGCGGGCGAGTTCGCTCGCGGTCCACAACCGGTCGAAGACGTCCAGCAGGACCGCGTTCCGGCTGCCTTCCAGCAGGGTGCGATGGAAAATCCGGTGCGCCTCGGCCCATTCCTCGCTGTAGTACTCACCTTCCCCCGGTGCGAACGCCGGCGTACGGACCAGACGGTGACAGGCGGCCCGCACGCGCGTCTCCCATTCGATGTCGCCGCGCTCGATCGACATCCGTAGCAGGGCCGGTTCGATCGTCCGGCGCGCCTCCGCGATCTCCTGCCAGCGGTGGTCGGAGAAAGCCGGTACCGCGAAGCCGCGGTTGGGCAGCCGGACGGCGAGCCCTTCGCCGACCACCCGCACCAGGGCTTCCCGGACGATGGCCAGGCTCACGCCCTGCTGCCCGGCGAGATCCTGCGGTTTGAGCGGGTCGCCAGGGGCGAAGTCACCGCGCATGATCGCGTTCCGCAACCGTGCGTACACCTGTTCGGAAAGCATTTGCTTGCCGGTCGATACCGAATCCCGGGCCGTCCCGATCATTCGATCATCCTAAACCATTTGGGCCAATAATCGATTATTACTGATATCGTCGATCATCGGAGGCGGGTGCTCAGCCGTTGCGCGGCCCGCCGCCCCGTCGATCACATCGGGCACCCGAACAGGAACGAGACAATGAACGCCGATACCCCCTTCACCCGTCTTCCCGACGCGGATTCCCGCACCGAGCAGGGCGATACCACCACCTCCGGCGCATCCGGTCGACCGGGAAACCACAGCGCGACGGAGACACCCAGCGGGTCCGAAGCCCCCGAACGCCTCGAAGTGTCCCGCCTCATTCCCGCATCCGCCGAGGCCGTCTTCGCGGTCCTGACGGATCCGCAGGGGCATGTCGATATCGACGCATCGGGAATGCTCCTCGACGCCGAAGGGGAACGGGTCGAGCGGCCGGGCGACCGGTTCGTGGTCCATATGGACCGGGAAGCCCTCGGCGACGTCCCGCTGGGTAAATACGACGTCGAGGTCGTCATCACCGTACTGATCCCGAACGAGGAAGTCGCCTGGACCGTCGAAGCCCGGGGACAGCAATTCGGCCACATCTACGGCTACCGGCTGCGACCGGAGGAGGCAGGCACTCTCGTCACGTCCTACTACGACTGGTCGGCCGCCGCCCCCGAGTGGAAAGCGCGCGTCACCTTCCCGGTGATTCCCGAATCCGCCCTCACAGCGACCCTCGGCATTCTCGAGCGAACCGTCCGCCGGAGGTCCGCGAACTGAGGGACAGCCGGCCGGCGCAGGTGACGCGATCCGCAACATCTCGAGCAGAAGCCGGCCACGCAGTCCACGAGCGGCCGCCGACACCTTGGCGCCACATACCACGCATCGTTGAACGTGATGGTGTGACGCGAGCAGTCACGGGCTCGTTCGCACAGACAGAACCGCCCCGCCGATTCGTCAGCGGGGCGGTCGAGACGGCGGCCGTGATTTACGCACTCGGCCCCGCCGATCCGGTCGGCGGGGCGGTCATGACGACGGCCATGATGTGAACGATCAGGGACGATCGAACTCTCCGTCCTTGGCGCCGGCCAGAAACGCATCCCATTCACCGGGTGTGAAGATCAGCGCGGGGCCGGTGGGGTTCTTGGAGTCGCGGACGCCGACATTGCCTCCGTCCAAGTGTGCGGCCTCGACACACTCTTTTCCCCCGTGGCTGCGGCTGCTCTTGAACCATTCGGCTCGAGAAAGGTCGATCATTTGTCACTCCTTCGCAATCCGCAACATCAGGTCTCTCGATGCCGCTGGCGACAACGCTACCTGCCGGATGCGGTCCGTCTCCCGTGAGTACTGAGCAACTTCGATATCGCGTTCCACGTAGAGATTCCCTGTGAACCCTTCCATGTAGACCACCGGCGGCTCCTGGAGCTTAGACGGATGGAGCGGCGGAAAGGTGAATATGTGGAACGATCTCGATACCAGGCCAACAGGCCTGGTCACACTGTTGGGAACCACTCGTATCTCGACATTGGGCAATTCGGAACGTTCCAGCAACAATTTCACCTGCTCGGCCATCACCGTTGAACTGCCGACGGTGTAGCGCAATACGGACTCGGCGAGCAGAGCCTCGAGCCGGAAGCCTGGGCGGTCCAGATGACCCTGTCGTCGCAACGCGAGATCGAGTCCTCGATTGACCTCTTCCGGCGACTGATCCGGGAGATTCGCCCAGGTGAGGGCCTGCCGGTAGTCGCGGGTCTGCAGTAGACCGGGTACCACCGCGGTTTGCCAGGTGGTCACTCCTGACGCGGCCTCCTCGAGCGATAGAAAATGATCGAAACCCGAGTCGAACGCATCCGCGAAGGCTCGCCACCACCCGCTACCGGAAGCGCCGGCCTCCCGGATCTCGCGGGCGAGATCGAGCAGCAGCCGCCTCTCTTCGTCGGTGGCCTCGTAGGCGTCGGCCAATGCGTTGAGCCCCAAATCGGTGACTTTCGTCTGCCAGCCGTCCTCGATGCGCCCATACGACTGCGGGGATATCTCGGCCACCCGGGACGCTGCCGATTGCGTGTAACCGGCCCGCTCACGGAGTTTTCGGAGTTGTCGGCCCAGCGCCCGTCTGGGCAGCGTGGACGCGTTGGTACGTGTCGATCCTTTTGCCATGTCATTGCCTTTGCTAACAGTAAGCGTGAATTCTGGAAGCCCGCACATGGAAGCCGGCACATGAAACCCTCAGCCCCACAATCATTGTGGAGGAATTCCGAGAATATGTCTTGGAAAATCCAGTTTCCGGCTTCCCGGCCGGGCCCCGGGAGAGCTTCACTGAGGGAGCGCCCGGTGCGGGCCACCTCGCATCGCAGCCGAGGACACCGGTTCGACGCCTGGAGTGCCGGAAACCGGTGGTCTGACACAACACACAGCAGTGGAGCCGAATCGGCGCACTGACACCACGTGCCCGACCCCGCACCGGGTGCACGCCGAACACTATGCCAAGAGCGGGGTTTCAAATGCACGCAAGAGAACCACTACCGGTACGGGTCCGCGGGGAAGCCATGAACCGGATGCCTACCGCGTGGGCCCTACTCTCCCTCGCCCATCTGGAACTGATCCGCGAAGCCTTGCGGCGCTGGGCCGATGAGGGTGAGCATGCCTGATCGCACGCCGGCGGCGGTCGGCCTGATTCGGCTGGATATCCCGGCTGTGGATATCGACCTGCACATCCTCGCCGAGCGCAACGGATGCCGGCTGCTGTACACGGTGAAAACGAATGCCCGCCCGTTCGTCACCGCCCACGCATTGGCCCGGTACGCCGCCGAATACGACGCGCGGGCCGTGATCGTTCCGGGGATCGCGCACGCCGACGCGATCCGGCACATCATCACGGAGAACGCCGCGCTCATCACGCCGAGACGGGTCTATCCACGCGGCTACCGCTGGGACGCAGAAGATCTCGCATGCCATGGGGAGAGCTAGCCCTCAGCGTGGTGATATTCGGCATGCTCGGCTCGATCGGATACACGATCCGCCTTCGGCTGCGGTAGAACGCGCGCCGGGGGAGAAAAATTGCGGCGGACCGCCCCGGGGATCGGGTGTTCACTGCCACTGCAACGACCGCGGTCAACCCGGCTACGGGGCGCTGCTCCGGGTCGAAGCGACGGCGCTCGGCGAAAGAGCAATCGGCCCTGACGACCGTTTACGCGCCAGGGGCCGGATGCGGTCTCGAAGGGGTCGGGTCAGGCGGGGACGGATTCGGTGCGGCATCGGTCCCGACGACGCGCAGCCCGGACGCGTGTGGTCAGCACGGCCCTTGGAACGGGAAGCACGGTGGTGGCGGTGTCGCCCGTTCAGCCGGCGCGACCGGTGCGGGAATCGCCGAGGAGACACCCGCTGGGGTGTCGGTGCGCTCGGCCGGTGCATCCATATGGGTGAGGGTCAGCACGGCCAGCAGGAAGATCACGCCGCCCAGGAGCGCCCCGAGTGCCCACAGGGTCGGCATGACCGAGGCGCTGCGAGAACCGGGGTAGTGCAGGGAGTGGCCGCTACGGCGCCGCGGAGCGGGCCGGTCGGTGAAGCGGAGGGACGAGCGTACATAGCTTCCGCCCGGACGTCCCCTGCGAGAATGCCCCCGCACAGTCTCGAACCCCATACCTAGAGTATGCCCCGGTGGCCGGTCTTCCGGATGAAACCGGCTCACAGCAAGCGGAATTCGCGTGCATTCATCCGCACGGTCGGCATTGCTCGCGGGACTGCCTCGCTGGTGCACACCGGGCCCGCCGCCCGTTCGGACGCGACTACCAGCGAATTCTCGCCGCGGCGGACCGGGGTCTTGCCGTGGTGGCGCGGCTCGCCGCTGACCACGAATCCCAGATAGTCGTTGGTCGACGAGAACGGCCCATCCCCGGTCATCGGGTGGGGCCGGTCGTCTTGTTCGCGGGAAGATCGCCGACAAGTTCGACGGTGGTGAACCGTAGGAACAATTGCACAAGCGGACCCATCACCACCGCGATCAGCAGCGTGCCGAATCCGACGGTGCCGCCGAGCAGCCAGCCGGCGGTGAGGACGACCAGTTCGATCCCGGTCCGGACGATCCAGACCGGCTTGGAGAACAGCCGCACTGCGCCGGTCATGAGTCCATCACGCGGTCCGGAACCGAATCTGGCTCCGAGGTAGACCGCGTCGAAGCAGGTCAGCATCAGCAGACCGGTCAGGAAGTAGAGCAGTTGCCGCGGCGGCGAATCCGCCTCCGGTAGCGCCAGGGCGCTCAGATCCGCACAAGTCCCGACGAGCAGTACGTTGAGTATCGTACCGAGCCCGGGTAGCTCGCGGAGCGGGATCCAGAACAGCAGGACGACCATGGCGATGGCATTGGTCGCCCAACCGAAGGTCAGACCGGAGTGCTGTGCCACCCCCTCGGCCAGTACGTTCCAGCTCGATGCACCCAGCGACGATTCGACCAGCAGGGTCAGTGATGTGCCGTAACCGGCCAACCCGAACAGTAGTTGAGCGAGCCTCCGGGGTTTTTTCCCGGCACGCCACTGCTCAACGGCGGTCATCCGCCGCGCCACGGCCCCGGAGCCACGCACTGTACGACCGGTCGAGATCATCACTCTCCTCGAACTGCTTCGATGCGACCACGGGGATCGGCTATCTGTCGATCTGTCCGCGAACACGATCTTTCGCTCGACCGGGACCCGAAGTAATAGCCAGTCATGGAATTCCGGCCTGCCCGACAGCCGGTCCCCCCCGCCCGGCGGCTTCGCGCGGCCGGGGTGGCGGTCGAGATACGCGCGGAGCGACCCGGCGCCGGCGAAGCAGGTTGAGACGAGCGTTGGTGTTCAGGGCACTGGTCCGAGGCATTGCGTGTCGGGCAGTAGCTGTGGTGGGTTCGAGATCTTCGGTCGAGCCGCTCCCGATCAGTCGGTCCATAACTGGGGGCTGCGGGCATCGATCAACGCGCGTACGCCCGCCACGACTTGATCGAAATGTTGGGCCGGTAGTTGCCGCCCATCGCGCAGGCGGACGGCCACGTCTCCGCGGGAGACTTCGGCCGGGCCGAGGATGAAGTGGTAGGGCACCAGCCTGGCATCACGTACACGGGCAGCCAGGCTTCCCGCTTCCACGCCGACGACCCGGGTACGCAATCCCGCACTCCGGCACCGGTCACGAAGTGCGGTGGCGGCGGGTTCCTCGGCGCCGGAGACCGGGAGCACCACTATCTGTACCGGGGCCAGCCAGGCCGGGAACGCGCCGCCGTGTTGTTCGATCAGGTGGGCGACGGCTCGTTCGACGCTGCCGATGATGCTGCGGTGCACCATAACCGGCCGGTGCTTGCCGCCATCGGCGCCGATGTAGTGCAGGTCGAACTGCTCGGGTTGGTGGAAGTCGACCTGAACGGTGGACAGGGTCGATTCGCGGCCTGCGTGATCGCGTAGCTGGACGTCGATTTTGGGCCCGTAGAACGCGGCCTCGCCTTCGACTGCCTCATAGGGGATCCCGGACCGGTTCAATACCTCGACCAGGAGCTCGCGGGCGCGCTGCCACATCTGCGGTGCCGCGACGTATTTCCCGTCCGCGCCGGGCAGCGACAGCCGGTACCGGACGGGGGTGATCCCCATGGCGTGATATGCGGAATCGATCATCGCCAACGCGGCGAAGGCCTCGTCGGCGACCTGGTCGAGGGTGCAGAAGATGTGGGCGTCGTTGAGTTGGATCGATCGCACTCTGGTCAGGCCACCCAGCACTCCGGAGAGCTCCGAGCGGTGCATCCCGCCGAGCTCGGCCAGACGCAGGGGCAGTTCCCGGTAGCTGCGTGAGCGGGACCGATACATCAGCGCGTGGTGCGGGCACAAACTGGGGCGCAGTACTACTCGTTCGCCGCCGATCTCCATCGGCGGATACATGTCATCGCTGTAATGCGCCCAGTGTCCGGAGATCTCGTAGAGTTCGCGTTTGCCGAGCTCGGGTGAGTACACGTGCTGGTAGCCGGCCTGTTGTTCTGCGGCGCGAACGTATTCTTCGAGACTGTGGCGCACGACAGCGCCGTCGGGAAGCCAGTACGGCAGTCCGGCCCCGATCAGCGGATCGGTATCGAACAGGCCGAGCTCCCGGCCGAGTTTTCGGTGGTCGTACATAAGGGCCTCCTACCGGTTGAGGGCGGATGACCACGCGGAAAAGCCCCGGGCATCCGCCCGGGGCTTCGAATGAGAACAGGGTTCAGCGCACCGGGACGTCGTCCGGCGTCGTGGTGGACTCAGCACGCTGCATGCCGGTCACGGTACCGCCTTGCGCTCGATGCAACAACAGCATTGATCCGGGGCGGCGAACTTCGCGCAGGGTCCGGTACCCGCCCACCCACCCCACGGCCGTGAAGGAGTGCCGACAGTCGCCGAACAGGTTCGTGTGAACAGGCTGGGCCTATGGGCGCGTGGCTGTGAACACCTCCAGCGCCACCGGTTCGGTGAACTGTCCGCTTGGATCGATCGCGTGCAGTTCCTTAACGACGGCGTTTTCGAATGCCGCCCGCCGGTCGCCCAGCGCTCGACGAAGCGGCAGCGATGTCGAGTACAGGTAACCGATGGCCTGTTCAACCGTCCAGACACGCTCGAATCGGTAAATCCGCCGATCAAAACTGCGAAACTGCGACCGGCTCAATATCTCCTCATGGGGCAGATGTTCTGCGTCGTCCGCACGACCAGACGGCGGGACCGGCGCCGCGAAGTCCGGCGGCAGATACCGAGCCTGGATCCTGGCGATCGCCTCCTGCCAGAGGGTCACCGGCCGCACAAGACAACTGTCGTTGGCGATC
>NZ_JARWPM010000162.1 GCF_029869215.1 Nocardia carnea | reverse complement strand
TGATTGCGGTTCGGTGCCGGGTTTGCGGGCGGGGGCGGCGGGGTGGGGGGCGGGTTGGGGTTAAGCTCGGCGTTTTTCCGGGGGGGCCGGTAACTCTCGGTTACCGGCGCCGCCCCGGTGGACGCGGGTTCGGAAGTCGGGGCGGGGGCCACCTGTGGGGTCGCGAGAGGCGGGGACAGCGGGGGGAGGGCGCCGGGGGGAGCCGGGGGTTCGGGGAGCGCGGGGACGCCGCTGCCGGCGGCGGTGTAGGCGGGTTTGTAGACCATGTTCATGGTGAGGATCGCTTCTTGGCGCAGGACTTCCTGCACCATATGCGCGTCGATCACCTTCGCGGCTTCCAAGAGGCGGGCCAGGGCGCCGACGGGGCCGGAATCGCCGGGCGGGACCACCGCGATCTTCACCGCTTCTGCGGCGGCGGCCACCGCGCCCAGGCGCAGGCCGACCTGGCCGATCACACCGGCCAGCTCCTCGATGGATTCGGCGAAGCTGCGAGTGCAGGCGGCCGCGGCGTCGGCGGCTTTGCCTTCCCATTCCGCTTCGTTCATCACCAGGTTCGTGCTGGCGCGAGTGAGCGGGAAGGAACTCTGCAGGGTGGCGGCGGCGTGCATCCAGGTGCCGGACAGGCGCAGGATCTCACCGGCGTCGATCTGCTGGGTGGCGCGGTAGATGTCCTCGTGGCGCATGGATTCGAAATGTTCCATGGCGCTGATGTAATCGGGATCGGTGCCGCTCACAGGTCCTCCTCACAAGCGGGTGCTCCGCCGCGGCCGAGGCAGCGGTTCCGGACCTCCGGACCGGCGGATATATACGGCCGGTGCGAGCGGCCCTCCTTCGGTTCGGGCGAGGGCGATCGGCGCAGCCCGCGCACGCCGGCGGCGGGCGGTATCACCGGGTGACCCTCGCTTCGACGGCGCGCAGGGCCGCGGCGTTCGCGGCGTCGGCTTCCTCGTACAGGCCACCGCTGATCAGGAAGGCCTCTTTCATCCGATAGGCGGCTTCGATGTAGTGGTCGAGCAGGGCCGCGGCGTCGCGGGCCTTGTGGCCGAAACCGGCCTGGAGTTGCTGGGCGGAGACCAGGCCGCCGAAACCGTGCGGGTCGGCGGCGTCTTCCAGGCGCTGCCGTAACTGGATCAGCTGATCGGCCTGCCGATCGTAGTAGTCCGCGCAGCGGCGGGCCGCCTCCGGATCGAACTTGACGGTTCCCGCATGGGCTGCCTGGCGGAACCGGACGATCTCGGCTCGACTGTCTTCGATCTGCATGACACGCGTACCCCTCCGTCGGTCCCGCTCAGCCTAACCGCAAGCGGCGGTCGCGGGCAGCGGGTCGGTGATTGATCACCGGGTTCCGGCGGGGATCCGCTTCTGCAGATGGGTGGCGAGTTGTTCGGTGGAGGCGGGCACGATATGGACGGTTTCGTCGGCCTTCAGCAGGTAGCGGCCGTCGTTCTCGAGGTCGAGCCAGGTGTAGTGCAGCGCGGGGGGAGGTTTCGGCAGATCGAGATGCGCTTCGATCCGGATATGCCCCCGGGCGGTATGCGGTGCGCACAGCAGTTTGCGGATCGGGGCGGCGGCGCGCTCCTGCTGCACGACGGTTTCGGTATCGCGGACCGCCGCGGTGGAGGCGGTGCGCGCCGGTTGACGGCCGGCGGGGGATTCCGGGAGCAGCGCCGCCAGGCGGGCGCCGAGTTTGGCGCGGTGGCCGATGGACAGCGTTACCGTACCGCCGAATTCCGCGGTCCGTCCCGGCTCCTGAACGGCGAGGACGGCGCGGTCGTAGACGACACACCCCAGGGCGCGTAGTTCGCGACCCGGTGCGGCGGCGCCGCCGATGGCGATCACCCGGGTGTGCGGGGCGGCGAGGATGCGCAGGCAGGCTTCGAGGTCGGGGTCCGGGGGGAGGCGCCGGGCCAGGTCGGCGTGCAGGACGCGGGCGTCGCGTTCGGTGCGCGGGGTTTCGAGGACGCGAAGGGGATAGGGGAGCCGGTCCAGGTCGGCTTGGCGCCATACATGCGCGAACTCGTCGGGGGTCAGGCTCCAACTCACGCGGAATCACATCCTCACCGAAACCTGCGCGGGCTACAACAGCCTAATGGGTGCCGGCGGCCGGAGCTCATCCGCACCGGTCGCGGACGGAGCTCGACGGGAGTTTGTGGGTTAACACAAGCTTCGAATGGGCGATAAACCCGGTATTCCTCGGGTTTACTCATGCGGAACGGGCGGCGATGTTCCGCCACGGCGGACGGGGTTTGGAGGTCGGTTCTTGCGGGTGCTCGGAGCGAGCGACGGCGAAGCGGATATCGCGGCCTTCGGCGGCGGCAAGGCACGGGGGCTGTACGCGCTGGGTGTCGCGGGTGCCCGGGTCCCGGACTGGCGGGTACTGGGCAGCGATGTTTTCGCGGAATTCGTGGCCGCGGCCGGGTTGCGGAAACCGATCGGCGAACTGGCCGAGGCCGGTGATCTCGAGACAGCGCTGGAATTGGCGCGGCGGATACGAGCGGATATCGCGGGCGCGGAGACAGTATTCGACGACTGTGGGATCCGGGAGCTCGTCGCCGCCGCGCACAGCCGGCTCGGTGCCGACCGGCTCGCGGTGCGGTCGTCGGTGGCCGGGGAGGACGGCGAATCGGATTCCTTTGCCGGGCTGTTCGATTCGTATCTGAACATCGGCCCGGCCGAACTGGGTGAGCGGGTGCGGGACTGCTGGCTGTCCGGGTTCTCCGATCGCGTCGTCCGGTATGCGTTCGCGCGCGGCCGGCCGCCGGTTACCGAGATCGCCGTGCTGTTACAGCGGTTCGTCCCGGCGCGCGCCAGCGGTGTGCTGTTCACCCGGAACCCGGCGACGGGTTCGGCGGCGCAGGTCGTGGTGAGTGCCGTGTACGGGCTGGGGGAAGGTCTGGTTTCGGGCGCGGTGGACGCCGATACGGTGGTGGTGGACGAGGCGGGGACCGTCGTCGAGCGGACCGTGGGCGACAAGGATATCGAGTATGTGCCCGCCGACGGGGCGGGTCTGGCGGTGGTGGATGTGCCCGGGCACCGGCGCACCGCGGCCGTGCTCGGGGACGCGGAGGTAACCCTGCTCGCCGACCGCGGCCGTGGACTGGCCGAGGCGCTGGGTGGTCCCCAGGACTTCGAATGGGCGATCGACGACGTGGGTTTGTGGTTCCTGCAGGCCCGGCCGATCACCGGTCTGCGCGAAAACCCTGCCGATGCCGGGCGATCCGCGCCGGGCGGCCACCGCGGACTGCGCCTGCTGCCGGCCGGTCCGGTGGCGGGCGCGGCCGTACTGCGTGGTGCCGGGGAGCCGCTGGCGCCGGGCGACCTGCGGATCTGGGACAACTCCAACATCATCGAAAGCTTCCAGGGGCTGACCTCCCCGCTGACCTTCACCGTGGCCGCCGGTATCTACGGCCGGGTGTACCGCGGCTATGCGAAATCGCTGGGTGTGCCGGAAAATCAGGTGCGGCAGACGGATTCCTGGACCCCCTACCTGCTGGGCTGCTTCCACGGCCGGGTGTACTACAACCTGCTGCACTGGTACCGGATGGTGGGCATCGCACCCGGCTATCCACTGAACCGCAAGGTGCTGGAGGCGGCGCTCGGGGTGGCCGAACCGCTACCCGACGAACTCGCGGAAACTCTGCGCCCCTTCACCTTCGGCTCGTGGCCGCAGCGGGTGTGGTCGCGGAGCCGCACCACCGCCCTGTATATCCGCCGGATATTCGGTATCGACGCGATGATGCGTGAATTCTGTACCGAGTTCTATCGCGTGTACGACCGCTACGACGCCATGGAATACGTACACGGCGAACACGCCTACGCCGCCTACCGGCGGGTGGATCGCGACCTCGTGCTGCGGTGGGGTCCGATGATGGTGCTGGACGCGATCCTGCTGACCCTCACCGGCACCATGTTCCTGCTGACGAAGGCGTTCCTGCCGCAGGCACCGGAATCACTGCTGTACGCGCTGGTGGGCCCGGGCGCCGAGATCGAATCGGCGGAACCCGCCCGCGCGCTGACCGAGCTCGCCCGCCGCGCGCACACCGATCCGGACCTCACCGCTCTGCTGCTCTCGACCGACCCGGACCTCACGTACGCGGCCCTGCGCGCCGGCGGCTACCGGGAATTCCTCACCGACATCGATTCCTACCTCGACCGCTACGGCTACCGCAGCGTGGACGAACTGAAACTGGAGGCCCCGGATCTGCGGGAGGAACCGGCGGGGCTGTTCGTCCTGCTGCGCAGCGCGCTGGGCCGGATCGCCGCCCCGGAACCGGTGGGCGCCGCGGCGCCGCTCGACCCCGACGCCTACCTCGACGCACACCTCCGCGGTATCCGCCGGTGGCTCTACGACCGGGTGCGCAGGAAAACCGCGCGCTGCGCCGCGCACCGGGAGCGTTTGCGCTTCTGCCGGACCCGGGCGTTCGGCATGGTCAAACGGATGATCCGGGTGATGGGCCGCGATCTCGCGGCGCGCGGCGTCATCGGCGAATTCACCGATGTCTTCTACCTGACGGTCGACGAGTTGCGGAACTGCTACGACCAGGTGCCGATGCCGGATCTGGCGGACCGGATCACGGCCCGCAAGATCGCGCGGACCGCCGCCGCCGAACTGGTCGCGCCCGCGCGTTTCACCACCGTGGGTCCCGATTTCACGGATGCCGAACTGGCCGCACAGGGCTGGATTCCGCTGACCGATACGCCGGCGGCGGTGCCCGGCGATGTGCTGGCCGGAACCCCGTCGGCCGCAGGGGTGGTCGAGGGGACCGCGGTGCTGGTGGACGAGCCGCGCGATGTGGCCGGTGGAATCCTCGTCGCCTACCGCACCGACCCGGGCTGGGTGGCGGCGCTGCCGTCGGCGTCGGCGCTGGTGATCGAACGTGGGAGCCCGCTCACCCATGTCGCGATCGTGGCCCGCGAACTCGGCGTGCCGACGGTGGTGCAGGTACCGGGCAGCAGCAGGAAATTGCGGACCGGAATGCGGATCCGGGTGGACGGAGCGGCGGGCACGGTGACGGTGCTGCCCGGAGGAGGTCACGGTGACGGAGCCGGATGAGAAGGTGGCGGCGGTACGGGATTGGCTCGTCCACCCCGCGACGGATACCGGCGTGTATTTCGCCGACGAGGGCAACGGCTGGGAGTACCGCAGTTACGCCGATCTGGCGGCGCTGAGCTGGTCGATCGCCGCCCTCATGCGAGACCATGGGATGCGCGCGGGCGCGGGGGTCTGCGTGATCATGCCCACCGGATTCCCTTGCGCCGCGGCGTTCTACGCGGTGTGGGCGTGCGGTGGAGTGTTCACGCCGGTCGCGCCGCCCATGTACGGCGACCTCGACCAGTACGTGGCGCATGTGGGGTCGATTCTGCGGCAGGCCCGGCCGCTGCTGGTGCTCACCTCGATCGAATTCCGCGAGCTGGCCCGGCAGGCGCACGCGGCGGCCGGGCGCACCGACGAACCCGTGGTGGTGGATCCGGAGTCGCTACCCGCCGCGCCGGCGCGGCGGGGGGTCGCCGAACCCGACGAATGCGCCCGGCGGCAATTCACGTCGGGG
>NZ_JARWPM010000161.1 GCF_029869215.1 Nocardia carnea | reverse complement strand
CGTCGTTAGGGCGTACCATCCGCAGGCCACCCTCACCGCCGCTCGGGCCGCGGCGGCCTAACTGATGCCGGCCCGATGCGCGCCGCCCACCCCCCCACCGATCACCCGGCCGCGCGCGGCCGGACAGGGGATTTCATGAATCAGGTGACGATCATCCAGCTCACCGATACCCATATCCGTGCCGCGGGCGAACGCGTGCACGGCACCGTCGACACCTACGACAATCTCACCGCGGTGTTGCGGCAGCTCCGGGACGCGGGCCGGCGCATCGACGGCCTCGTGCTCTCCGGCGACCTGACCGACAACGGATCCGCCGAGGCCTACCGCCGGTTGCGGGACGCGGTGGAACCCGCAGCCGCCGAACTGGGCGCGCAGACGGTGTATGTCATGGGAAATCACGACGACCGGGCCATGTTCGGCACCGAACTACTCGGCAGCGACGCGGCCCGCGCCGACCCGGAGCTCACCCATGACTCGGTGGCCGAGATCGGCGGCGTGCGCGTCGTCGCGTTGGACAGCAGCACGCCCGGACGGCACGACGGGCACCTGACACCGGCCCAGCTGAACTGGCTCGCCGAGCAGCTGCGTGCGCCAGCACCGCACGGCACCCTGCTCGTCCTGCATCATCCGCCGATCCCGTCCCCGGTCGCCACCACCGAGTACCTGCGGCTGCGCAACCCCGAGGCGCTGGCAGCGGTGGTGCGCGGTACCGATGTGCGGCTGATCGTCTGCGGGCACAGCCATCTCACCGGGGCCGCCGCGCTGGCGGGGATCCCGGTGTGGATCGGCCCGGCACTGTCGTACCGGATCGACCCGATCGCGCCGGTGGGACGTCATCGCGGTCTCGCGGGATTCGGGTTCAGCCGCGTCGATCTGCTCGGCGGGACTCTGGTGGCCACCGCCGTCGAGGCCACCCCGGCCGCCGCCGTCTACGACCGCGGCGAGCAGGACGTGCTCGACCGGCTGGCCGCACTCTCCGCCGGAGCCGGATAACCGTGTTCGTCCTCGACACACCGCCACCCACCGCGAAGGTCGATATCGCCGGTCTGATCGCGAACACCTTCGTCGTCGCCATCCTCTCGGCGGCGGCGCAGTTGCTCATCGTGCTGCCGGCGCCGGTCGGGCCTGAAATGACCGGCCGGGCCTCGTCAGGCCGGTATCGCACGCTCGATCTCGCTGTCCGACGCGGATTCCACACAGTCCAGGAAAAGCGGGACGGCGGGGTTCGTATCCTCGGCGCGCCACACCGCGTACAGGTCCAGAGTCGGGACGGGGTCGAACAGTTTCACCGCGACCGGCCCGGTATCGCGGGTGCCCATACCCATGGATGTCGCCCGGGGCAACGAGGCGAACCCGACCAGCGGCCGCACCGACACCAGATGGGCCGTGGCACCCGGGTCGTCCGCCGCATGGGTAACCGTCAGCGCGATCCGGGATTCCGCGGCGGCGCGGAAGACGGCGTCGTACATGGCCGGGCATTGTTCCCGGGTGAACAGCACACAGTCCTGACCGTCCAGTTCGGCGAACGGGACACCCGGGCGATCGGCCCACCGATGACTCCGCCCGACCACCGCGACCAGCGGAATACGGTGCAGCAGCCGCCGGTAGCGGTAGCCGGTCGTGCCGGGATGCCCGTAGACCATGGCGATATCGAGCGAACCGTCGGCGAGACCGGCCAGCTGGGGCCCGGTCCGCTTCTCCCACAGCGACACCGCGATATCCGGATGCCGTTCGGTCATCGTGGCCAGCGCGGCGGGCAGCACATGCCGGCTGGCCGGCAGGTTGTAACCGATATCGAGCGTTCCGCTGCGACCCGCGGCGGCCGCCCTGGCGGCCTGCGCGGCCCGCTCCACCTGGGCGACCACCATCCGGGCCTGGCTCTCGAATTCCCGGCCCGCGGCGGTCAGCTTCACCTCGTGCGAAGTACGCGCGACCAGCTGCACGCCCAGCGATTTCTCCAGTTTCTGCAATTGGGCACTGAGACCGGGCTGGGTGAGGTGCAAACGCTGCGCCGCGCGGCCGAAATGCAGCTCTTCGGTGAGGGCGATGAATGAGATCAGGTGTCGGAACTCCATGGCGCCGGCTCCTTTTCGCGTCGCCGCCAGGCTAACGGGACCGGATAACCGGGGATGAACCGCGCCCGCATCCCGGTCGCCCTGTCCGTGACCTGCCGATGAACTCTCCGGCCCGGCGACATCGCCGCGGCGCGGGCGATAGATTGGCCGTATCGGATATCCGAGGAGTCGCATGACCGCCAGTGAAGTACCGGCCTGTACCCGATCGCTCCCCTTGCACGGCGCGGTCAACGCCCGTGATCTCGGCGGGCTGTCCACGGACGACGGCCGGGTGGTGCGGCCGTTGCGGGTGATCCGCTCCGACAGCCTGCACGATCTCAGTACGGACGATGTGTCGTTCCTGCTCGACCGCTGCGGGCTCGCCACGATCGTCGACCTGCGTGCGGCCGACGAGATCCGGGTGGACGGACGCGGCGCCGCACCGGACAGCGTTGCGGTGTACCGGCATATCCACGTCACCGGAGGGAGCAGGCTCCGGCTCGACCTGGCGGAGGTGACCGCCGAGGACACCATGCTCGCGCATTATCTGGGCTACCTCGAGCACAGCTCCGCCGCGATCGTCGAAGTGCTCGAACTGCTCGCCGGAGCCACCGCCCTGCCGGCCCTCGTGCACTGCGCGGCGGGTAAGGACCGTACCGGGGTGGTGATCGCGCTGCTGCTCGGCGTCATCGGCGTCCGCGCCGAGGAGATCGTCGCCGATTACGCCGTATCCGCCGCCAATGCCGAACGCCTGCGCGAACGCGCCGGGCGCACCCGCTCGGTTCTCACCCGCGGCGTGGATGTCGCGGGTATACCCGCCTGGGTGTTCACCGCGAAAGCATCGACGATGCACGGGTTTCTCGACCATATGACGGCCGAATACGGCGGTATCCCGGCATGGGCGCGGGCGGCGGGCCTGGATGCCGGCGCCCAGGAACGGCTGACCGCGAATCTTCTCGGGCCACCGGACACCCCATGAGACCGGCACGGCCGGGCCGCGCGGCCGGGACCGGTACCGCGAGATCCCGGCCGACCGCCGGTCCGCCGCTCAGTTCTCCAGCAAGGTGATCGGCAGGCCGTCCTTCGGGAACGGCAGCGAGTGGTAGTCCATCGGCGGCACATA
Organism: Nocardia carnea; assembly: GCF_029869215.1. Classification (GTDB taxonomy): domain Bacteria; phylum Actinomycetota; class Actinomycetes; order Mycobacteriales; family Mycobacteriaceae; genus Nocardia; species Nocardia carnea_B. The sequence continues at coordinate 40,877 of NZ_JARWPM010000161.1, read as the reverse complement.
GGCGGGGTCGAGGGTCCAGTGGTAGTCGCGCAGCAGGCGGTGCATGATCGCCTTCACCTCGAGGCCGCCGAAATACAGTCCGATGCATTTGTGCACGCCGCCGCCGAACGGCTCCCAGGCGAACCGGTGTGATTTGTCCTCGCGGCGCTCGGGGCCGAAGCGGTCGGGGTCGAAGGTCAGCGGGTCGGTCCAGTAGTCCTCCATGAGCTGAGTGAACTGGACGCCCACGATCACATCGGTACCGGCCGGAATGCGCACGCCCTGGATCACGGTGTCCTTCACCGCGTACCGCACCAGCACCGGTACCGGGGCCCGCAGCCGCAGCGCCTCGCGCATCACCAGGTCGATGGAGACCAGGCTCTCCAGTTCCGCCATCGACGGTTCGGGGCCCAGTGCCAGCGACTCCTCGCGGCAGCGCTGCTGCCACTCCGGGTGCTGGCCGAGATACTGCAGGATGGTCGAGGTGGTGATGGTGGAGGTGTCGTGCGCCGCCATCATGAGGAAGATCATATGGTTCACCACGTCGTCGTCGGAGAACCGTTCGCCATCCTCGGTTTCGACATGGCAGAGCACCGAGAAGATATCGTCGGTCTGCTCGGCGCGTTTGGCCGGCAGGTAGTGGCGCAGGAAATCCTCGAGCACCTTGCGCCCGCGGTAGGCCCGGCCCCACCGGGTGAACGGCACATTGGCGCGCACGATCCCGGCGGCGGCCTGGACGCAGGCGATGAAGGCCTTGTTGATCCGGTCCATTTCGGCCTGGCTGGTGTCCTGGGCGCCACCCATGAACAGGTCGGCCGCGATATCGAGGGTGAGCTGCTTGAGTTTCCAGTACGACGGAAACTCCTTGCCCGGTTCCCAGCCCGCCACGCCCTGTTCGACGGCGGGATGCAGGCGGCGGGTGTAGGCCTCGAGCCGCGGCCGGGTGAACGCCTGCTGCATGATCCGCCGGTGCCCGTGGTGTTCCTCGAAATCGATGAGCATGAGACCGCGCGTGAAGAACGGGCCGACCAGCTCCGACCAGGCCGGACCGTTGGCCAGCGCCTTGTCCTTGTTCTGGAACGCCTCGCCGCAGGCGTCGGCCCCGAGCAGCATCACCGCGTGCTTGCCCAGGGCCCGGAACGGAGCCACCGGACCGTACCGCTCCCAGCGACCGCGGCACAGCGCGACCGGATCCTTCGCGTATTCGAAGACCTGACCGATGAGGGGCAGGCCCCGGTCATCGCGATGCTGGACCGGGATCGGGCGCGGGGTCACGGGCTCCCGCACCGCCGTGTCCTCGCTGGGTCCCAGGGCCTCGGCCGTCATGGCTCACCTCATATCGTGTGGCGTTTGTCACGTCCAGCCTGATTCAGGAAGGACGTCCTGTCAACCTTTGCCGGGAATCCGCTGTGGCATGCTGGGACCGTGGCCGTGCAATCGGGGGTCTACCGGGGTGTCAGTGCGGCCGATCGTGCCGCCGAACGCCGGACCAAACTGCTCGAGGCGGCGCTCACCGTCTGGGCCGACCCGGACACCCGCACCACCATGACCGCGATCTGCGCCGCGGCCGGACTCAGCGAGCGGTACTTCTACGAGAGCTTCACCGGGCTCGACGCGGCGCTCGAGGCCGTGCTGGACCAGATCGCGGCCGAGATCGAGGACATCAGCCGGCGGGCCGCCGAGGCGGCCGGGGGGGGGGCGCCGGCGCCGGGGCGGGGGGGGGTCGGCGGGGGGGGGGTGGTGCAAGGGGGCCGGCCCCCCCCCCCCCCCGGCGCCCCACCCGGGGGGGCCCCAAGCCGAAGGGTTGCCTCAGATACGGCTGAACAAGCGGCGGGCCGGTTTACCGGTACGGGTCACCGCGCCGGCGGCGCGTGCCTGCGGGCGCCGCTGCCGCAGCAGCCGGTCGAACGCCTCGGCACTGCCCGCGGGTTCGGCCAGCCGGCCGGCGTTGAAGTCATCGGCCAGCTGCTGCACGGTCTCCTGGGCACAGGACTTGTTGGTCCCGATGAATCCGGTGGGGCCGCGCTTGATCCACCCGGTCACATAGGCGCCCGGAAGTACTGCCCCCTCGGGAGCTTCCAGAACGCGACCGGAGCGGTTGGGGATGACGCCACGCTGTTCGTCGAACGGCAGTCCGGGCGTGGGCACACCCCGATAGCCGACCGAGGTGAGCACGAGTCCGGTTTCCAGCAACTCGGTATCGCCCGTGCCGACCGCCCGGATCCGGCCGTCGTCTCCCGGCACCAGTTCGGTCCGCTCCACCTCGATACCGGTCACCGCGTCGGGACCCAGGATCCGATTCGGCGCACTCAGGTAGCGGAACACGATCCGGCGGCGCTGCCCGGACGGCCGGTCGGCCACCCGGTGCAGCAGTTTCAGCTTCTGTTCCACCTGATACGGCAGATCGCCGGTGAGCGGGGGCAGCTCGCCCTCGATCGCGATATCCACATCGGCGCCGAGCAGCCCGACGAATTCCGGGACGGTGAAGGCCGATTCGGCGGGACCGCGCCGGCCCAGCACCACGACCTCACGCACCGCGCTGTGCCGCAAGGCGTCGAGCGCGATCGGCGAGATATCGCTGCCCGCGAGCTCTTCGGGATCGGTGGTGAGGATCCGGGCGACGTCGAGGGCGACATTGCCGTTGCCCACGACGACCACCCGGCGCCGGGACAGATCGAAATCGTGGTGCTGATGATCGGGATGGCCGTTGTACCAGGCCACGAAATCGGTGGCCGAGACATTTCCGGCCAGGCCCTCACCGGGGATCCCGAGCTTACGGTCGGACGACGCACCGACCGCGTACACGACGGCATGGTGATACGCGAGCAATTCCTCGTGCGAGACATGCTTGCCGATCTCGACATCGAAGTACGACCCGAAACCGGGCTGCCGCGACATCACATCGAAGAGGTCGGCGACCTTACGCGTCTTCCCGTGGTCCGGCGCCACACCGTAGCGGGCCAGGCCGTAGGGAACCGGAAGCCGGTCGAAGACGGTCACCCGCACATCCGGCTGGGTGAGCAGTTCGTCGGCGGCGTACATGGCCGAGGGCCCGGAACCGACCACGGCGACCCGCAGCGGGCCGCGACCGGCGGTATCGATCGCCGGCGCGGGCACCGGCTTGGCGAGGATCGGCCGCGGCCGCGCCTGCCGGTAGAAATCGGCATTGATCTCGATGAACGGCTTCTGCTCGTCGGTCAGTTTCTTCGACGAGGTGATGGCGTCCACCGGACAGGCCGACGCGCAGGCACCGCAATCCACGCAGGCCGCGGGATCGACGTAGAGCATGTCCGCGGTCCGGAAATCCGGTTCGTCCGGGGTCGGGTGGATGCAGTTGACCGGGCAGGCGTAGACGCAGGAGGCGTCGCTACAGCACGACTGGGTGACGACGTAGGGCATCGAGTCGGTACCCGCCGCTCAGGCAGCGGCGCCGGGCACGGCGCGCAGCGGTTCGGACCGGTACCGGGTGGTGTGGCCGGCGATCCCCAGCAGCTTCCAGACCCGCTTGGCGACCGGGTTCATCAGGCCGATCTCCTCGGCCAGCGCGCGGACGTCACCGAAGTAGTCGCTGAAGGTCTGCTTGGCTTCGGCGGAACCGTAGAACAGCTCCTTGCGCACGCTCTTCGGGATATCGAACTCCTCGAAGAAGGTTTTGGGCGGGGTCGCGATGGCGCGGCCCAGAATCCACATGATGAGCGGCATGGCCAGCGACAACACGAACTTGTTGCGGCGCGAGGACTCCGGCACGTGCTGTTTGAGGAACTCGTGCGCGAACGAGATGTGACGGGCTTCCTCGGCCACGTGGATGGCCATCACGCCGCGCATGATCGGGTGCACTTCCTCGCCCGAGCGCAGGATGTCCTTCTGGATATGGTCGATCGGCTCCTCACCGGCCAGCACGGCCATGAAGAACAGGTTCGGAAAGGCGACCGCGACCGGCACCGCCAGGTGGCGCAGCTGCCGGACCAGTGGGCCCATTCCGGGTACGTCCACACCGATCCGGTTCACCATCTCCTGGAACATCAGAGTGTGGTTGTGCTCCTCGATCATCTCGTGGGAGCAGTAGCGGAACTCCGGATCGCCGTTGGGCAGGCCGAAAACATGCTGCATCATGCCGCTGATCAGGATGGCCTCGAACTGCAGGCCGACCTTGGCGACATTGGCCTGCCGGTACTTGCCGAGTTCGATCTGCTGCTCCTGCGACAGCGCCTGATACCAGGGGTGGCGGCCGAGAGTGTCGGCGGAGACGGGCAGGATCCAGCGTTCCGGCCGGGCGTTCACGTCGAAGTCCGGGTGATCCCAGTCGATATCTTCGAACGGGTCGAAATGCCGGTTGACCGAGCCTTCCGACAGCAGCAGCAGCTTTTCGGCGTACTCCTGGGCCTGCGCGACCAGCTGGTCGTCGGAGACCGTGGTGGCTGAAGACGTCATCGTCATGCCTCTCGTCAATGATTCCGGCTTAACTGTATCCCATAGTTACAGCTATGGCGGGGTACGTCAACACAGGCACCGGCCCAGCCGGGTCACACCGATCGATAGCGAACATCACCCCAGCTGAAAGCGCATTTTTCGAGAGCCGGCCCAGCACCGGCGGATCGCCCTGCCAACGGAACACGAGCCCTCCATACTGCCTACGCGATACATCAGGTAACAGGTATATACCCGCCCTCACCCACCCATACCGCCCGGATTCGCCGCCGGGACGCGGCAGCCGGAGCGAACCCCCGGCTACGTCGCGGATCACGGGAGGGGGCCGGCCGATGGGGTGTCGCGCACGCCCGGCCGAAACTTGGCGGTGGGTCCCCGGCGCGCTGCGAGTGGGCCGGGCGATATGGGCACCGCGGCGGATAACCGGCCCGCGACGCGGGCGGTGGGCTCGTCGTGAGGCACCCGGCCCGGCGCCGAGGCGAAGGTACGCGCTATACCACCGGTAGATCCGGGATACGGGTAGCGCGGGCGTAGACGGTTTCGCCTTCCGCCAGCCGCAGCGCCTCGGCGTCACCGCGGGTCACCTGGGCGACGAACAGGTCGCCGGTGGCGGCATTGCGCATTTCCACCCGGACCTCGAATCCGAGCCGGACCACCCGCTCGATGGTCGCCCGGGTGACCCCGGCCGATTCCGCCGTCCCCTCGTAGGCGGCCAGCGCCATACTGGGGTCGCGGCCGACCCGGATATCGTGCGGCCGCACCAGATGGCCGTTGAGCCGGGCCACGGCGCCGAGGAAGGTCATGACGAATTCGCTGGCCGGCCGGTCGTAGACATCCTCGGGGCTGCCGACCTGTTCGATCCGCCCCGCGTTCATCACGGCGATCCGGTCGGCGACGTCGAGGGCTTCCTCCTGGTCGTGGGTCACCAGCACGGTGGTCACATGGACCTCTTCGTGCAGCCGGCGCAGCCAGGTGCGCAGATCGGCGCGCACCTTGGCATCCAGCGCGCCGAACGGTTCGTCGAGCAGCAGCACCTGCGGATCGACGGCCAGGGCACGGGCCAGCGCCATCCGCTGGCGCTGGCCGCCGGAGAGCTGCGCCGGATAGCGGTGCTGGAAACCGTCGAGACCGACGATGCCCAGCAGTTCGTCCACTCGCGTGGCGATCTCGTTCTTCGGCCGTTTGCGGATGGTCAGGCCGAAGGCGACGTTGTCGCGGACGGTCATATGTTTGAAGGCCGCGTAGTGCTGGAAGACGAAACCGATATCGCGTTTCTGCGGCGGCACCCGGGTCACATCGCGGCCCGCGATGGTCACCACACCCGAATCCAGGTTCTCCAGTCCGGCGATCGAGCGCAGCAGCGTCGACTTACCCGACCCGGAGGGCCCGAGCAGCGCCGTCAGCTCACCGGAGGGTATCTCCAGGCTGACATCGTCGAGCGCGGCGAAAGAACCGTAGTTCTTGCGCGCGTTGGTCACGGTGATCATGGGCGGCCTCCGGCGACGATCAAGACGCGTCCCGCTTCCGTTCCAGGAGCGTCATCAAGAGCAGGGTGATGAGCGCGAGGCCCATCAGCAGGGTGGCGGCGCAGTAGGCGCCGAAATCGTTGTGATCGTTGATATAGCGTTCGTGCACCAGCAGGGTGAGGGTCTGCGAGACGCCCGGGAAGCCGGACGACACCATGATCACGGCACCGAATTCGCCCAGCGCGCGGGCCACGGTGAGCACCACACCGTAGGTCAGGCCCCAGCGGATGGCCGGGACGGTGATCCGCCAGAAGGTCTGCCAGCGGGAAGCGCCGAGGGTCGCGGCCGCCTGCTCCTGATCGTCACCGATCTCGTGCAGCACCGGCTCCACCTCGCGCACCACGAACGGCATGGTGACGAAAATGGTCGCCAGCACCATGCCGGGGAGCGCGAAGATCACCCGGAAACCCCATTCGGTGACGACGCCGAACCAGCCGCCCACACCCCACAGCATGATCAGCGCGACACCGACCACCACCGGGGACACCGCGAACGGGAGGTCCACAACCCCCTGCAGCAACCGCCGGCCGGGGAAGTTGCCGCGCACCAGCGCCAGCGCGATCACCACCCCCAGGATCACGTTCACCGGCACCACGATGATCAGGATGATCATGGACAGATTGAAGGCGGAGATGGCGGCCGGCGTGCTGATCTGGTCGACGAACGCGCCGATACCGTGCTCGAACGCCCGGTACAGGATGATGCCCAGCGGCAGCACCAGCAGCACGAACAGATAGCCGAGCGCGAGCACCCGCAGGGTCACCCGGCCGGGTGCGGACAGTTTCATCGGGCCTCGCGTTCCTTGCGCGCCGAGCGTTCGGCGAACACCCGCAACACCAGCAGCACGACGAACGCGATCACCAGTAGTGCCACCGAAACAGCCGCCGCGTTCACCGGCCGGTCGATCTCGATCTGCTGCTGGATGTACTGCGAGGCCACCTGGGTATCGCGCGGGATATTGCCGCCGATCAGCACCACCGACCCGAATTCGCCGATCGCCCGGGCGAAAGCCAGGCCGCCGCCGCTGATGATCGCGGGCGCCAGCGTGGGCAGCACGATCCGCCGGAAGGTGGTCCAGTTGTCGGCACCCAGCGACAGCGCCGCCTGCTCGACCTCGCGGTCGGCCTCGATCAGCACCGGCTGCACCGAGCGCACGACGAAAGGCAGGGTCACGAACGCCAGCGCGACCACCAACCCCGGCTGGGTGGCGTTCAGATGGATATCGATCGGACTCTTGGGGCCGTACAGCGCGAGCAGCACGATACTGGCGACGATGGTCGGTAGCGCGAACGGCAGATCGATCAGCGCGTTGACCAGGCCCTTGCCGGGGAAGTCGTCGCGGACCAGCACCCAGGCGATCAGCGTGCCCATGACCACGTTCGCCAGGGCGACCACGACGGAGACGAGCACCGTCACCCGCAGCGAGGCCAGTGCCAGCGGATCGGTGATCGCACCCCAGAAACCCGGCCAGCCGTCGTCGAAGGCGCTGAAGGTGAGGGCGGCCAGCGGCAGCAGCACGATCACGCTCAGCCACAACATCGCGGTGGCGATGCCGAGCGGGCCCACCGAACCGGTGAACCGCAACCAGGACCCCAGCGGCCGGCGGGTGGGTGCGTCGCGCACCGGGGCCGCGCCGGGCGCGGGTGCGGTGTCGGGGCTGCGTTCGGTCACGAGTATCGAGTATCGCGTGTGTCCGGGGTCACCCGGCTACTCGGTCGCGTTGTTGTAGGCCACGGCGATCGAACCGTCGTCGGGGGCGAACAGGTCGGCCTCCACCGTCTCCCACCCGCCGAGGTCGGCGATCGTGTAGAGCGTGGCCGGTTGCGGGAACTCGGCGGCGAACTCGGCGGCCACCCCGGGATCCACCGGACGGAAGCCGGCCTCGGCCCAGGCACGCTGCGCGGCCGGGGTGTAGAGGAAATCGCGGAACGCCAGCGCCTGCTCCGGATGCTGCGCGTGTTCGAGCACCGCGACCGGATTCTCGATCTTGAAGGTGGTCTCCGGGACGATATGTTCCACCGGGTCGCCGTGCCGCTGCGCGAAGATCGCCTCGTTCTCGTAGCTGATCAGCACATCGCCGGTGCCCTGCAGGAAGGTCTCGGTGGCCTCCCGGCCGGATTTCGGCTGGACCCGCACGTGGGTGAGCATCTGGTTCAGGTAGTCGATCCCGGCCTGCGGGTTACGGCCCCCTTCGCTCGCCGCGGCGTACGGTGCCAGCAGGTTCCATTTCGCCGAACCGGAACTGAACGGGTTGGGGGTGACCACCTCGACATCCGGTCGCAGCAGATCGTCCCAGCCCCGGATATTCTTCGGATTCCCGGCCCGCACCACCAGGGTGACCACCGAACCGAACGGGATCCCGCGGGTGGCGTCCGCGTTCCAGTCCGGATCCACCAGACCGGCATCCACCAGCCGCGTGATATCGGGTTCGAGGGAGAAGCTCACGATATCGGCGGGGGCGCCGCGCGCGATCTTGCGGGACTGATCGGCGGAGGCGCCGTAGGACTGGCGCACCTCCACACCCTCGCCTGCCTCGGTCTCGTTGAAGGCCGGTACGACCAGGTCGTACCCGGGTTTGGGGATCGCGTAGGCGTACAGGTCGACCGTGCCGCCGCTACCGTCGGCGCCACCGCCCCCGACCTCGTCACTGGAACCGCCCGCGCACGCGCTCAGCAATACCGGCAACGCCACCAGGGCGGCGAGCAGCCGGCGAGCCGGGCTACCGGTACGTGACATCGAGGACCTTTCCGCACGCGATCCGCGCCGGTCTCGTACGGACGCGGCGCCACCGATGCCGTTCACAGGGTGAACAACCAGGCGATGACCACCAGCACCAGCAGCGCCACCAGCGCCAGCTGTACCCGCGAGCGCGGCATCAGCCGACCTCGCTTCCGGTCTCGCGGCCGTTCCCGGTCTCGTCCCGGCCCAGTGCGCGGTCGGCCAGGTGCAGGGCCCGGTCGATGAGGTAGGCGATCCCGAAACTGATCGGCACCATACCCACCAGCACCACGAGGAACTGCGGGATGAACGGCAACCCCGCCACCCACAACTCGAACCCGTCCCACCAGCCGGCAATACGCTCCACGGCGACCAGCGTAGAACACCCCGTTGGGGGTGCCGTCCACCCGGCACGAGCGGCGGCCGTGCGATCGCTGCCCGTAGTGCCGCCGGGAGTGCCAGGCCAAGGAACGCACCACCCCTGCCGGCGCGGCTTGACCTCGAGCGGACTCGAGGTTGCAACCTGAAGCCATGACTCAGGCCACCGAGGTATGGAACTCCGCCTACGACGACGACACCGCACCGTGGATCATCGGCGAACCGCAACCGGCGATCGTCGCCCTGGAACGCTCCGGACGGATCCGCGGTCGCGTCCTCGACCCCGGCGCCGGCGCCGGTGAACACACGATCGCCCTGACCGCCCTGGGCTACGACGTGCTCGGAGTGGACCTCTCCCCCAGCGCCGTCGCCTACGCCCGCCGCAATGCCGCGGCCAAGGACGTACCCGCCGCCCGGTTCGAGGTGGCCGATATGGTCGCCCTCGCCGATTCGCCGGACAACCCGCTGGGCACCTTCGACACCCTCGTCGACAGTGCCCTGTTCCACGTGTTCCTGGCCGATGCCGAGGCCCGCGCCGCCTACGTTCGTGCCCTGCACCGGCTGGCCAACCCCGGAGCGTACGTACACGTCCTCGCGCTCTCCGATACCGAACCGGGATTCGGGCCCCGCATCGGCGCCGGCCTGATCCGCGAATCCTTCGCCGGGCCGGGCTGGGAAATCGAGGACCTCCGGCCGGACCGGTACTACGGCCGGGTCACCCGCGCGAATGCCGACCAGATCGGCGACCTGGTGGTCGACGCATCGGGCAAAGTGGAGCTCGCCGCGTGGCTGGCCCGGATCAGGCGCGTGGAGTGAGCCGTGGTGGACGACTCGGGCTCGGCGACACATCATGGGTGCTATGCCGAGTCCCGAGCACGCACCACCGACCGGCGGGATGCCGGGCTCCCCTCCGGCGGCGCCACGCCGCCAGAACAACTTTCCGGCAATCGACGATTACGCGTTCCTGTCCGACTGTGAGACCACCTGCCTGATCGCCAGCAGTGGGGCGGTCGAGTGGATGTGTGTACCCCGGCCCGATTCGCCGAGTGTTTTCGGGGCACTGCTCGATCGCAGTGCCGGCCATTTCCGGCTGGGACCGTACGGGCAATCGGTTCCGGCGGCCCGCCGGTACCTGCCGGGCGGCATGATCCTGGAGACGACCTGGCAGACCCCCACGGGCTGGCTGGTCGTGCGCGACGCGCTGGTGCTGGGCCCGTGGCACAACACCGAGCAGCGCAGCCGCACGCATCGCCGAACCCCGACCGATTGGGATGCCGAGCATATGCTGCTGCGCACGGTGAAATGTGTGAGCGGCACCGTCGAACTCGAGTTGAGTTGCGAACCGTCCTTCGACTATCACCGGGCCATGGCCTGCTGGGAATACACCGGCAAGGTGTACGAGGAGGCGACGGCGGTCTGCGCCGCCGACCCCACCGCCGGCCCCACCCTGATACTCACCACCGATCTGCGCCTGGGCCTGGAGGGCCGGGAAGCCCGTGCGCGCACCCGGATGAGCGAGGGCGACAACGCCTACGTCGCACTCACCTGGTCGGAAACCACCGCCCCGCGCACCTTCGACGAGGCCGCCGCCAAGATGTGGACCACGATCGAATGCTGGCGGCAATGGATCACTCTCGGCAACTTCCCGGACCATCCCTGGCGCCGCTACCTGCAACGCAGCGCGCTCACGCTGAAGGGCCTCACCTACGCGCCGACCGGTGCGCTGATGGCGGCGGGTACCACCTCACTACCGGAAACACCCGGCGGGGAACGTAACTGGGATTACCGCTATTCGTGGGTGCGCGATTCCAGTTTCGCCCTGTGGGGCGGCTACACCCTCGGCCTCGACCGTGAGGCCGATGATTTCTTCGCGTTCCTGCACGACGCCACCACCGGGCCCGACGGCGAACCGGTTCCGCTGCAGGTCATGTACGGGATCGGCGGGGAGCGCGAACTACCCGAATCCAGCCTCGACCATCTGTCCGGCTACGGCCACGCACGTCCCGTACGCATCGGCAACGATGCCTATCAGCAGCAACAACACGATATCTGGGGCACCATGCTGGACGCGGTGTACCTGCACGTCAAATCGCGGCAGCACTTCCCGGAAACGTTGTGGCCCATGCTGAAACGGCAGGTCGACGCCGCCATCGCGAACTGGCGCGAACCCGACCGCGGCCTCTGGGAAGTACGCGGCGAACCGCAGCATTTCACCTGCTCGAAAGTGATGTGCTGGGTGGCTCTGGACCGCGGCGCGAAACTGGCCGAACTGCACGGGCAGGCCACCATCGCCCGGAAATGGCACGAGATCGCCGCGGAGATCCACGCCGACGTCCTGGCCAACGGGGTCGACGAGCGCGGCCGGTTCACCCAGGTCTACGGCGGTACGACACTGGACGCCTCGCTGCTGCTCGTGGTGCTGACCCGCTTCCTACCGGCCGACGATCCGCGGGTGCGCGCCACCGTGCTCGGGATCGCCGACGAGCTCACCGAAAACGGGCTGGTCCTGCGCTACCGCACCGAATCCACCGACGACGGATTGTCCGGCGTCGAGGGCACCTTCACCATCTGCTCGTTCTGGCTGGTATCTGCGCTGGTGGAAATCGGCGAGATCGACCGCGCCCGGGTGCTCTGCGAACGGCTGCTCACCCATGCCAGCCCGTTGAAGCTCTACGCGGAGGAGATCGACCCCTACACCGGTCGCCACCTCGGCAATTTCCCGCAGGCATTCACCCACTTGGCGCTGATCAATGCCGTGACCCACCTCATCCGTGCAGAGGACGCGGAACCGGCCGGAACCTTCCGTCCCGCGCATCACCAAACCGGTAGCGCCACCCCGTGGCGTAGCCGGCCCCGCGGTACCGGCGGCATTCGCTGAGTGCGCGGGCCCTGCGTGGTGACGCTGCGCTACCGCCTCCGGGCCTGACGCGCTCAGGCTGTGCCCGATTGCGCCCGAGCGCGGGCCCTGCGCGGTGACGCTGCGCTACCGCCTCCGGGCCTGACGCGCTCAGGCTGTGCCCGATTGCGCCCGAGCGCGGGCCCTCCGTGGTGACGCTGCGCTACCGCCTCCGGGCCTGACGCGCTCAGGCTGTGCCCGATTGCGCCCGAGCGCGGGCCCTCCGTGGTGACGCTGCGCTACCGCCTCCGGGCCTGACGCGCTCAGGCGGCGGCGATACTGTCGGCCTGCTGGCGGAGGTCGCGCAGTTTGCCCAGATCGGTATCGAGCCGGGCCAGCCGTTCCGCTCCCCTGTCGCCGTACTGCGCCCCGGCCTCCTCCGCGACTCGTAGCGCCTCGTCCGCCGCGCGCAGCGCATCGGTGGCGATATCGGTGAAATGGTCACGCAGGACGCGCTGTACCTCGCGCAGCCGGGTCCGCGATTCCTTACCCACCTGGAAGACCACATCGTCCATCAGCCGCGATACCGCGACCTTCGCCTCGGCCTGGCGGCGCAACCGGCGGGCCCGCCGGTCTTCCCACAGGGCGTGCAGGCCGAGCAGAATACCGGCCCCGGCCGAATACCAGTTCACCAGTGACATCCCGAGCAGGCTGGTGGCCAGGCCGACCATCAGGATACCGCCGTAGGAACCGCGCAGCGCCGACAGGAACTGTTCGGTGACACCGGCTTTCGCACTCTGCAACGGTTCCAGTGGCGCCACGTCCTCGAGCAGGTCCGAGGCGTACTGCGGACGGATATCGGGGAGTTCGGGGCGCCGGTGATCGGCGGGGAAACGCGCGGCGACCTGTTCGCCGAGTTCCTCCGCCCGATAGTTCGCGATCTCGAAATTCTCCGCCACAGCCGCGGCGATCCGGCCCTCGAGCTCGCTACCGAACCGTTTCCAGCGGGTGGCGGGATCGGTGCCGGAGATCTCGGCCTCCGCGTCGCGCATCAGCATCCGCAGCCGGTGCCGCAGATCGTGTTCGATATCGGCCATCAGTTCGGTACTGCCGTCGGCCAGGGTGATCTGCCAGGTCGCGGTGCGCTGTCGCAGCTGGTCGGCCTGGTCGCGGGCGGTGGCCAGCTGCTGGGTGACATGCGCGCGCCGGCGCGGATCACGCAGCGCGTCGGCCTCGGTGCGCAGCACCACGCCGAGATGATCACCGACGAGCTGAATATCGCGCACCGCGGATTTCACGGCCATCGCATCGGCATGGCCCACCACATACTCGCGTAGATGTTCGATCAGCTGCGGCAGCCCGGATTCGATCGCCCGCTGCTGGTTACCGGATTGCTGCGCCTGATGGTGCAGCTGGGCCGATACCGGGGCCACCGCGTAGCCCAGCCCGGCGGCGTCGAGCAGTTCTCGATTGCGGTCCTGTACCTGCATCCACTGGGGGTTGCGGTCGATCTTGTTGAGCACACAGATGACCGTCGGGCAGACCTGCCCGATCTGCCGCAGATGCGCGATCTGGTCGCGGGTGTACTCGGCACCGGCGTCGCTGACGTACAGCACCGCGTCGGCGGCGGCGATCATCGACCAGGTGGTGCGATCCTGGAGCGCGGCCCCGGGCGCGTCCATCAGCACGATCCCCTCGGCCAGCAACGGGCTCGGCTGAGTGAAATCGGCGCGGATCACGCCCTGAGCGGCCAACGCCGGAGCCGGGTTCAGCGGATCGACCGGCTGGCGGCGGACGCGGCCGCCACCTTCCCGGCGGATCAGCGTGGCCGTCGGCTCGGGGCCGTACTCCACGATCGCCGGCACACTGATCGGGGTATCGGTGGCACTGATCGGCGCCCCCGCCAGGGTGTTCACCAGGGTGCTCATCCCGCTCTTCGGCGGACCGGCCACCACCAGCCGCACCCGGGTATCGGCGACCCGCGCCCGGACCATACCGAGCCGGCCCCGCAGATCGTTACGGCTGGCGGTGCGGGAAACATCCCGCAACTCGTCGATGATCTGGATGAGCGGGGCCATCACATCCGGATTCTTCACCGTGGCGGCCCGCGATCCGGCTACGGCAGACAAGCCCTGCTCCTTCGCTCTCGCTCACAACACGTCGTCGGCCGGAATCCGGCCGATATCCTCCCCGCCCACCCGACCGGACGAATCCGGGATCGGCCGTGAACTGTCAGAAATATACCCAGAAAGCCGGGTCGGCAACCGAATCATCGGCCACCGCGGTGGTATGCGGCAGCAATCCGGCCGACAGGTCACCGGTGAGCCCGCCACCGCCGAACCCGAGCACGGTGTGATCGGTGTAGGGACCGGCGGCGAGACCGGAACCATCGTACGGAACCACGACGGCACCGTGATCGGCGACGGGCTTCACCTGTGGCGCGGGCAACGGTGTCGGCATCGGCTGCGGCACGGTCGGCACCTGGGCGTCCGGCACGCTCGGTTGAACGGGCACGCTGACCGTGGGTACCGGCGTGACCGGCTGGTCGGCGGTCGGCACCTGCTGAGTCGGCACGTCGACCGTGGACGGGGTCGCGCCGGAGGTCTGGCCGCCGGTGCCGCCGCCGATGGGTTCGGTGGTGGTTCCACCCGCATCGCCGGTGGACGGAGTGGGAACGGTGGTGGTGACGCCACCGGATTCGCCGGTGGTCGACTCACCCGGATCGCCGGTCGGCGACGATCCGTCGGTTTCGGTGAGTTCGGAGGTGGTGGTGGAACCGCCGGGTGTGGTGGTGCCACCACCGTCCGGCGTGGTGGTACCCGAGCCGGGGTCCGTCGTGGTCGTTCCCCCGGGCCAGGTCGTCGTGCCGCCCGGGCCGGTGGTGGTGGAGCCGCCGAGACCGGTGGTCGTGGAACCGTCCGGGCCGGTGGTGGTCGAGCCGTCGGGGCCGGTGGTGGTGACATCCGGTGCCGTGGTGACACCGTCGGACGTGGTGACCGGCGCCGTCGTGGTCGGCAGCACGAGAGTCGACTCTCCCGGCAGTTCGGGGTCGGCCGGCGACTGCGGTTCGGGCTTCGGCGGCTGCGGCAGCCGGTGGAACAGATCCGGCAACTGCGCGGCCGGGGCCGTCAAGGGGGACTGCCCGGCCGGCGGCTGGAAAACGTGCGCTACCGGGGTGGTCGCCGCATCGGGCTGGACGGTGGTCTGCAACGGTGTCGCCGCCACCGGCTGCACGGCCGGCGCCACGGCGGCAGGCGCCACGGACGGTGGGACCGGGACCGCAACCACGGGCGCGGGGGGCGCCATCGGAGCGGGCGCGATCGCCGGGGCGGGCGCGATCGCCGGGGCGGGCGCCATCGCCGGGGTCGGTATCGGCGCCGGAGCGCCGGCCATCGGGGCCGGGGCACCGGAGAGGCCGGGCGCGGCGGAAGCCCCCGGTACCGCGGCCGCGCCGGAACCTGCGGCCGCGCTCTGGCCTACCACCGGACTCGTTCCGGCTCCGC
Source organism: Nocardia carnea (assembly GCF_029869215.1). Classification (GTDB taxonomy): domain Bacteria; phylum Actinomycetota; class Actinomycetes; order Mycobacteriales; family Mycobacteriaceae; genus Nocardia; species Nocardia carnea_B. The sequence goes on along the minus strand of NZ_JARWPM010000161.1, from coordinate 25,509 downwards.
CGGCCGGGACCGCGGAATCAGCGCGCTCCGGCGTGCCGTCCAGGACCGGTGCGGCGGCCGGGGCTGCCGGATCCGGCTGTACGCCGGAAGCCGATTCCGGGACGCCGGGGTTCGACTGCGCCCAATCCATGTACTGATCGAGTTGTTCGTCGAGCGCGAAGCCGTCCTGTGTCGTGATCTCGAAGTCCCAGTCGCTGTCGGCGCGGAAACCGTCCGGGCCCACGGCGATATCGACGGTGAAATCCGAATCGACGGTGACGGACCCACCGACCCCACCGAGCGCGAAGCCCGCCATGCCGCCGGTGTGCAGGTCGAGGGAGTACTCGAACCAATCGGCATCGGCCGTCTCGGCGGAACCCTCCGCCCCGGCCGTACGCGCACCGCCCAGGAAATCGGGCAGTCCGAAATCCCCGCCGCTCGCGTCGGAATCCATGGTCCGCGCCACCGGTTGCGGCTGCCCGGCGGTAGCCGGATCGAATCCGGACAGGTCGAAGATATCGGTCCGGAACGCGTCACCGGGTGCCGGCAGATCGAAACCGCCCGGCACGCCGAACCCTTCGGTGCCCGGTACGGGAAAATCACCCGCACCGGGGAAGGGGAAGCCACCATCGGCCGGACCGGTGCCGTCCGCGCCGAGCCCCGGAATATCGAGGCCCGGGAGCCCCTGGGCGGGTGGACCGAGCTCCGGGACACCGGGGAATCCCGGCTCGGGTACTCCGGTACCCGGCCCGAATTCGTTCCCGGGTGCCCCGCCGTCCGGGCCGCCGGGCACCAGCGACAGCCCCGGGACCTCGTCCATCGACCGGGGCGCGAAGGGCGCCGCGTCGTCGAAATCCTCCGGGCTCCCGACCTGGATATCGAGGGTGCCGTGCGGCAACGGCATGGTGACACTCGCGTCGCCCTGGGAGCCGAACGGCATATCTTCCGGCGCAACCGGTTCCGGGTCCGGGAAGGTGACCACCGGGCTCGGCACATCGGGATCCGGGTCGACATTGCGCGCCCACCCCGCGTTGCGGCTGTCCAGTTCGCCGGGCGGCGCCGGAACCTCGCCACCGTTGGCGGCAATCAGCGCGCCACCGGTCACATACGCGCCGCCGCGCGCGACGCGGGCAGTGCCGCTGGCAATTCGATAGGCGGTGTCACCGCCCCGTTCGGCGACCTCTTCTTCGCCGTCGAACGGCAGATCACGCGCCATTCCATAACTCCACTCTCGCGTTCACCAGCGACCGCACCTTCGTGACCCGGCCCGGATCTGTTACCAGCCTATTGTCGACATCTACGACTGTCACATTTTCGTTATCAGCCGATATCCGGGAACGGGCGGGCGCCGGCGAGGACGGTGGCGCAACGGGTTACCGCACAGCCACCATCCCGCGGGTACGGCAGGCGGATACTACCCGGGCCGGGTGACTACTTCTTGTCCTTCGGCTTATCGGATTGGGCATCGGAGGACAGCGCGGCCACGAAGGCCTCCTGCGGAACATCCACCCGGCCGATGGTCTTCATCCGCTTCTTGCCTTCCTTCTGCTTCTCCAGCAGTTTGCGCTTCCGGCTGATATCGCCGCCGTAGCATTTGGCCAGCACATCCTTGCGGATGGCGCGAATGTTCTCCCGGGCGATGATCTTCGACCCGATGGCCGCCTGGATCGGCACCTCGAACTGCTGCCGCGGGATCAGCTCGCGCAGTTTCGTGGTCATCTTGTGCCCGTAGGCCTGCGCCGCGTCACGGTGCACGATCGCGCTGAACGCGTCCACGGCCTCACCCTGCAGCAGGATATCGACCTTCACCAGCTGCGACTCCCGTTCGCCCGCTTCCTCGTAGTCCAGCGAGGCGTAGCCGCGGGTGCGCGATTTCAGCGAATCGAAGAAGTCGAAGATGATCTCGGCCAGCGGCAGGGTGTAGCGCAGCTCGACCCGGGTCTCCGACAGGTAGTCCATCCCGCCCAGGTCGCCGCGCCGCGACTGGCACAGTTCCATGATGGCGCCGATGAATTCGCTGGGCGCGATGATGGTCACCTTGACCACCGGTTCGAATACCGCGCGCACCTTGCCTTCCGGCCAGTACGACGGATTCGTCACGATATGTTCCGCGCCGTCCTCCATCACCACGCGGTACACCACGTTCGGCGCGGTGGAGATCAGATCCAGGCCGAATTCGCGTTGCAGGCGTTCGCGGGTGATCTCCATATGCAGCAGGCCCAGGAACCCGCAGCGGAAGCCGAAGCCCAGCGCCACCGAGGTCTCCGGTTCGTAGGTGAGCGCGGCATCGTTGAGCTGCAGTTTGTCCAGCGCGTCCCGGAGATCCGGGTAGTCGGAGCCGTCCACGGGATAGAGGCCCGAATAGACCATGGGGCGCGGTTCTCGATACCCGGTGAGCGGTTCGGTGGCACCGTTGCGCGCGGAGGTGACGGTATCGCCGACCTTCGACTGCCGGACATCCTTCACGCCGGTGATCAGGTAACCGACCTCGCCGACCCCGAGGCCCTGCGTGGGTTTGGGCTCCGGCGAGACGATCCCGATCTCCAGCAGCTCATGGGTGGCGCCGGTGGACATCATCTTGATCTTCTCGCGCGGGGTCAGCTTGCCGTCCACCACACGGACGTAGGTGACCACGCCGCGGTAGGTGTCGTAGACCGAATCGAAGATCATCGCCCGGGCCGGTGCGTCGGCATCACCTACCGGCGCCGGCACCCGCTCGATCACCCGGTCGAGCAGTTCGGTCACGCCCACACCGGTTTTCCCGGACACCCGCAGCACGTCCCCGGGTTCGCAGCCGACGATATGGGCCAGCTCGGCCGCATAGCGTTCGGGATCTGCGGCCGGTAGGTCGATCTTGTTCAGGACCGGGATGATCTCGAGGTCCTTGTCCAGCGCCAGGTACAGGTTCGCCAGCGTCTGTGCCTCGATCCCCTGCGCGGCGTCCACCAGCAGGATCGCGCCTTCACAGGCTTCCAGCGCCCGCGAGACCTCATAGGTGAAGTCGACGTGCCCCGGCGTATCGATCAGGTGCAGGACGAAATCCTCACCCTTGTGCGCGCCGGATTCGGGCGTCCACGGCAGCCGGACGTTCTGGGCCTTGATGGTGATACCGCGTTCCCGTTCGATATCCATCCGGTCCAGGTACTGCGCACGCATCTGCCGTTCCTCGACGACCCCGGTGAGCTGCAGCATCCGGTCGGCCAGCGTCGACTTGCCGTGATCGATATGCGCGATGATGCAGAAGTTCCGGATCCGCGACGGATCGGTGAACGTCGTATCGGCGAAGCTGGCGGGCACTCCACTCCTCATGGGGGTATCGGGCGTACTGACCACCATCGTCCCATGGTGCGCGCCGCCCCCGGTCCCCCAGGTCCCGCCGCGGTGATATTCCGCCGGGCGGGTGTGCCGTTATTCTCCTGAGATGGCCCGCAGTTGGAACAGTCTCGGCAAGCAGCTCACCGCGATCGCGATCCAGCAGGGCCCGAAACTCGTCCGCCGGCAGGCACCGCGATTGGTGGAAGCACTGTTCGACCGCGGCACCGCCCGCCGCGCGCCGCGCGCGGTCACCGGCCCCAAGGGCATCCCGGTCCGGCCCGCGGCCTCCACACCCGTCCCCACCGCCCAGCGGGCCCGGCGGGTCGTCTACGCACCGCAACTCGACGGCCGCGCCGACCCCGGCGAAATCGTATGGACCTGGGTCCGCTACGAGGACGACCCGGCCAACGGGAAAGACCGCCCGGTGCTGGTGGTGGGGCGTGACGGGCACACGCTGCTGGGCCTGATGCTCAGTTCGAATCCCGACCGCGAACATCACCCCGACTGGGTCGGCATCGGCGCCGGCACGTGGGATCACCAGGGCCGGCCCAGCTGGGTCCGGCTGGACCGGGTGCTCGACGTTCCCGAGGACGGTATCCGCCGCGAGGGCGCGATCCTGCCGCGCAAACTCTTCGACCGGGTCGCGCACCGGCTGGTCCGCGAATACCACTGGAGCTGACGCGCGACCCGGTCCGGTCAGGCCTTCAGGTCCCGCGACCGGCCGAACAACAGCCCGTACAGCAACGCACCGAGTACGCCGCCGATCAGCGGGAACACGATGAACGCCCACAACTGGGCCATCGCCCCGCCCTGGTAGGGCGCCACCGCCAGGCTGCGGGCCGGGTTCACCGAGGTGTTGTCGACCGGAATCGAGATCAGGTGGATGACCGCCAGCGTGAAACCGATCGCCAGACCGGCCTGGGGAGCGTCGGAGAGCTGATCGGTGGAGGCGAGGACCACGAAGACCAGCAGCGCGGTCAGCATCACCTCGATGATGATCATCGCGGCCATCCCGTACCCCTCCTGGAGCACGATATTGCCGGCCGGACCGGTCACCGCGGACGGACTGTGCTCACCCCACCCGTTGGCACCCAGCCCCGACACCGCGCGATCGTAGGAGGGCAGGTTCCTGGCCACGGCGAACAACACCAGACCGGCGACCAGACCGCCCACCACCTGCGCCACCATGTAGCCCGCCGCGCTGACCGGCGACAACCGGCCCAGCAGCAACTGCCCGAGAGTGACGGCCGGATTCACGTGACACCCGGAAATCGGGCCGATCGCGTACACCAGCAGCAGCAGACTCAAACCGAAGGCCAGCGCCACACCCAGCGGCCCCACCTGGTCCCCGGCAATCACTGCCGTACCCACGCCCCCCATGACGAGAACGAATGTGCCCACCGCCTCGGCCGCCCATTTCTTACTGTCGGGCTGCACGTTGGTGGCTTCGTGACTGGCCTGGACGACCTGCTGTTCCTGCGCATTGGACGACATGAAACCGCCTTCCGAGAGGATCACTGCGCCGCCGTGGGCGCACACCGGATACATTCCTGGTCCTGCTGGGAAAACTTGTGCTGCGCCCATTCCACATGGGCAGGGGCTCTACGCGGTCACGCTGCGCCGTCACCGCCGGGCCCGACTCGCCCCTGCGGAGATTTCTTGGGACCTTACGCCGCACAAACGATCTTCTCAACGGCATCGGCGCAGGTCGCGGTGTGTCAATGCACCCGCGATTTCGCGGCCCCGCCACATGCTGGTAATCTGGCCACTCGGCGTTGCCGTACCCCGTGCCCGGAGAAATCCAGGCTTGGCTGAATCCAGGGCCGGTACGCGCATACAGACTTTCCCGACCGAACCAGACAGGAACCAGAGGATACCGGCGTGGCCAATATCAAGTCCCAGATCAAGCGGATCCGCACCAACGAGGCGCGGCGCCAGCGCAATCAGTCGGTGAAATCCGAGCTGCGCACCCATATCCGCGCCTTCCGGGCGGCTGCCGCGTCCGGCGACAAGGAAGCCGCCACCGCGCGCCTGCAGTTCGTGAGCCGCAAGCTCGACAAGGCCGCCTCCAAGGGCGTCATCCACGCCAACCAGGCCGCCAACAAGAAGTCGGCCATGGCGCTGGCGCTGAACAAGCTCTGATCGTTCGTTCTCTTTAACACAAAGCCGCCGCGGCGTCGATGACCACGGCGGCTTTTGGTATGCCTGAGCGAGGCGAGCCCGGAGTCGGTAGCGGAGCGTGACCACGCAAGCGCCCCTCGCTCAGGCACATCAGTTACAGCCCCGGCGCGGTCAGCGCATGTTTTCCGAGGCAGTACCGGATGGCGCGCGCCCGGCGGTCCGGCGCCTGTCGTAGCATGCGGCGCATGGTCATGTTGTATGCGAACCAATCGGTCGTCCAAGCCGAGGATCTGCCCGGCGTCATCCGCGCCGCCGAGGTACTCGGCATCGGCGTGAAAATCGAGAACGTGCTGGTACCCGCCGATGACGACGGCAGTCAGGTCGTCGTCTGGATGGTCACCCGCGACGAGGAGACCCCCGTCTACGAAGAGTGGGAGGGGCGGTTCGAGGAAGCCGCGGAGGAAGCGCTGGAACTCAGCGCGGTTGATTAACCCACCCCGGCGCACCCCTCGAGCCGCGCACGACCGGACCGGCCCGGTGGTCGTTCAGTCGCGTCCGTGCAGGGCCAGCAGTTTCAGAACAGCGTCCTCGAGGGCGAAGCCGGAATCCGCGGCACCACCCTTCACATCGGCGTTCAGTGTCGCCACGACCTGTAGCGCGGAGCCGATCGCGGCCGGCGTCCAGCCGCGCGCCTGAGCCTGCGCTTTCTTCACCTTCCACGGCGGCAGTCCCAGTGGCCCGGCCAGTTTGAACGGATCCCCACGGCCCGCCGAACCGACCTTCGCGATGGTGTGCACCGAATCCGCCAAGGCGTCCGCCAGCACCACATGCGGTACACCGCGGTCCTGTGCCCAGCGCAGGGCCTCCACCGCCCCCGCCCGGTTCCCCGCCACGGTGAAATCCGCGACCTCGAAACCCGACACCTCCGCCTTGCCGGAGTAGTACCGCCGCACCGCGGCGAGGTCGAGCTTCCCGCCGGTATCGGCGACCAGCTGCGAGCACGCCGCCGCCAGTTCCCGCAACTCCGACCCGACGGCATCCAGCACCGCCGCGACCACCTCACCGGACACCCGCGCCCCGGCCGCCCGGAACTCCGCACGTACGAACTCGGCCCGCTCCGAGGCCTTGGTGAGTTTCGCGCACTCGTGCACCACCGCGCCGGCCTTGCGCAGCGCCGGCACCAGCGCTTTGGCCCGCCCGCCACCGGAATGCACCACCATCAGCACCACCCCCTCCGGCGGCGCGGATACGGCATCGGAGATCACGGCCACGGCGTCCTTACCCGCCTGGTCGGCCGCCTCGAGGATGATCACCCGATCCTCGGCGAACAGCGATGGGCTCAGCAGTTCGGCCAGCTCCGCACTACTGGCATCACCGGCCCGCAGCCGGTCGACGGGCACGCCGTCCGGATCGGGCACGCCCGCCCGCACCTGCGCGACCACCCCCGCCACCGCCCGCTGGATAAGCAGCTCTTCTTCCCCCAGCACCAGATGTACCGCCGCCGCTCGCTCGCTCACGGCACCGATCGTACGGCCGAACCCCCACAATCACCGGGATCGGCCTCACCCGGCGGGGACGTCGCAGGCACACGTCCCGGCGCGCATTGTGCACACCGAGCTCACCGCCCTGCATGACAACCGCTGCCCGGCATCGCCTCGGTCGGCCTGTTCCTGTCGTCCGCAGGGCCCTGGACGGGCACGACCTGCTGACCGGGCGAATCGGGTGCAGGCACGGCGCGGTCACAATGGGGCTACGACACAGGGGCTTGCCCCGTGAACCAGGGGCGGGGCGGGTTGTCTGTTCTACCGTCCAGGGCATGGGCGATGTCCTGGGCGATCTGCTTCCGCTCGCGGTGGGTGTGGCGATCTCCCCCATTCCGGTCGTGGCGGCGATTCTGATGATCCTGTCGGCGCGGGCGCGTAGCGCCGGTCTCGGGTTCGCGGCCGGGTGGGTGGCCGGTATCGCCGCGGTGACGGTGGTCGTGACACTGCTCGCGGGGCCGCTGGGCGGGTCGGCGAATCGAGAACCCTCGGCGGCCGGGGCATGGCTGAAAATTCTGCTCGGGATACTGCTGCTGATCTTGGCCGCGGTGCAATGGCGGGAGCGCCACGACACAGAGATCCCCGGATGGATGCGCGCCGTCGACGAGCTCACAGTCGGCCGGGCCGCCGAGTTGGGCGCGGTGCTGTCGGCGGTGAATCCGAAGAATCTGCTGCTGTGCCTGTCCGCGGGTGTGGTGATCGGTTCCAGCGGCACCGCCGTCGGCGGCCAGATCGTCGCGATCGTGGTATTCACCGTCCTCGCCGCGTCCAGCGTATTGGCGGTGATTCTCGGATACACACTGGCCGCCGACCGGTTACGCACCCCGCTCGAGCGGCTGCGCACGATGCTGCAGGACAACAACCACATCGTCTTGGCGATCGTGCTGGTGCTCATGGGCACGGTGGTACTCGGAAAAGGAATCGGCGGGCTCTGAGCGCCCGACCTCGCCCGGTATCGCGTCACCGGCACCACCCCGCCACTCGCGGTGTGACCGGAGGCCGCGTACTCATCCCGGGAACCACTGGATGCGCAGCAGGTAAGCGGCGAAGGCGCCGAGGGCTACGGCGAGCACGAATCGCCGGACCCGGGGCAGCCGCAGCGCAGGTATCCCGCCGGCGACGAGCAGAGCAGCGAACAAGCCTCCGGCCCCGCCACCCGGGACAGCGATCACCGCACCCGGTACGGTGGCCGCCTCGGTAGCGACGGTGAGCAGCCACCACAGCGGTGGGCCGGTGGCGCGCAGGATCAGCTCCGCGAGCGGATACCAGCAGGTGGCCACGACCGCTGCGGTAGCCCCGATCACGGTGATCGGGGCTATCACCGGAGCCACCAGGACGTTCGCGGCGACGGCCACCAGGCTGAGCTGCCCGGACAGAGCGACGGTGATCGGCGTGGTGACGACGAAGGCCGCCGCGGCCACCGCGACCAGTTCGGCGGGCAACCGCCACCAGCCCCGATCCCGCAGATAGTCGGCCCAGCTCGGCGCCAGCAGCAACAGCGCACCGGTAGCCAGGACCGAGAGCGCGAAACCGGCGTGGACCGCGAGGGCGGGCCACATCGCCAGCAGCCCGATCACCGCCGCACAGAGCGCCGGCAGGGCTTGCTTCCGGCGGCCGGTGAGCAGTGCGAGCAGAGTCACCGACCCCATGGCCGCGGCCCGCAGCACACTCGGATCGGGCCGGGCGATGACCACGAAGAACACCAGCGCGGCACCGGTCACGACGAAGGACAGCCGGGGTCCACAGGTGAGCAACCGGGTCAACGCGAGCACAGCGGTCAGGAGCACGGAAAAATTTGCGCCGCTGACAACGCACAGGTGCTGCAACCCGGAAGCCACGAAATCCTCGTGCAGCCGATCGGACAGACCCGAGGTATCCCCCACGACCAGCGCGGGTAGCAGACCTGCCGCATCGGGCGCGAGCGCGGCCTGCGCCACCGTGGACAGATCGGAGCGCACCCCGGCGGCCAGCGTCTGCCACCACGGCAACGGCCCGGCCGGAGCCGGCACACCGACCGGCCGCAGGGTGGCGACGGTGAGATCGTGTTGCCGCGGGGGCGCAGTGCGGGCGCGGAATTCGATCGGCTGTCCGGGAAGCAATTCACCCCAGCGTGGTCCGGCGGCCAGCACGACAACGGCACCGCCCGTGCGGACCACGCTGTCGCGGTAGCGGAACTCCCGCAGTTCGGCGCGAATCACCCACAGCCGTCCCCGCCCGGAACCGCTGCCGCGCACAGGTTTCGGATCGTCGGCCGGGGTGATCACGACGTGCACTGTCGCTTCGCCGGGCACAGCCCGCAGCGGATGGGTGCTCACCTGGTATTCGCGCCAGGCCCCGGCGAGCCCGAAACCCGCGCCCAGTACGGCCGCGCCGAGAACCGTCGTCACGACTACGCGGTATCGCTCGCCGCGCGGCGCGACCCCCAGCCACAGCAGTACCCACGACACCAGCGCCACCACCGCCAGGCCGGCCGCCGCGCCGGCCCCGGCGACCCATCCCGAGCCGACCGCCGAAATCGTCACCAGCCAGCAGACGAGAGCCCCCGGGAGCAGCCGCGCATCCAGTACCTGCCGGTCATTGCCGGTCTCGTCCGGCGACCGCTCGCCCCCACCTGGCCCCTTCACCGGCGAAGACGGACGGTCACCGTCCGCACGACCCACCAGATGCCGCGACGAGTGGGCCCGCAGACCGACGAGGGAAACCCGGTGAAATCGTCGGCCAACGCTCTCGAAACGACTCCGAGCCGCGCACCGGCCGCTGGACCCTGCTGGTCCGTTGCCGCGTTTGCCTCCACTGCCGGGTGCGATGCCTCGAGGCCGATATGCTGCCGCGCGACCTGCGGGACCGCAGTCGGCCAGGGCGTCGAGCGGCCCGATGCGCTGCCCCTCGACGACCTTGCCCGATGCGATCCGGTCGGCGATGGCCAGGCCGCGGTCCGCGTCGGATGCGCACCGCAGTGGCGAGCCGTGGAACGGGAAGGCAATCGCACCGCTGCGGATCCGACGTGGGCCGACACAGGACCGCGATCCTCGGCTCGCGCAATACCGACCCGAGCGCCGACGAGGCCAGAGATATGAGTCAGGTATCGGACGAGGTGACCGCGGCCCCCGGTATCCCGGGTTCCGGTAGCTGTTGCCGGCACGCCGTTCACAGCGTCACCAGTTCTTTCAGGCGGGCGAGCCGGGCGGGTCCTATTCCGTCGACCTCGGCCAGCTGCTCCACATCGCTGAACCGCCCGTTCGTCTCCCGCCAGGCGATGATCGCCTTCGCCGTGACCGGGCCGACGCCCGGTAGAGCGTCGAGATCCGCCTCGGTGGCGGTGTTCAGGTTCACCGGGGTTCCGGCGGTGGGTGCCGCGCCCTCGGCCGCTGGAACCCCCGGCCCGCCGCCGCTCACCGTCGCACTGCCGGCCGGCGGGACGGCCGTATCGCCGGCACCGACCCGGATCTGGTCGCCGTCGGCGAGACGCTGAGCCAGGTTGAGCCCGGTGACGTCGGCGCCCGGCAGCGCTCCCCCGGCCGCGTCCAGCGCATCGGCGACCCGCGCACCGGGCGGCAATCGCACGAGACCGGCCTTGTGCACCAAGCCGACCACACTCACCACCAATTCGGCCGGTGGTGGCTGGGCGGGTGCGGTTTCGGGCGCGGCAGGTGGGTTCCCGGGCGCGGTGTGCCCTGCGGGCAACGATGCCGGAAGCGCGGCCGGTAGCGGGGGAACCGGCTGAGCGACAGGGCGTTCCCAGAACACCACCACCAGCGTCACCAGGAAGGCGACCACGCCGATCCCCGCCATGGTCACCACGCCGCGGCGCCCCGGATCCAGTCGCGCGCCCTGGAATCGCGGGGGTAGCAGGCGTTCTCGCCAGGTGAGCGGTGCCGGCTCGGCGAGCCAGCGGGGCGTACGTACCGAATCGTCGTCGTCGGTGAATGCGGTATCCGGCCGCGGTGCGTCGGTATCGAGTTCCTCGCGTGTGCCGTCGAAGAACCCGCCCAGCTGTTTGCGTACTCGTTCCCGCTCGTCTTGTCGTGCCATGCTCGCGACGCTAGGCGCGCGAGCACATCCAACCACCGCGTCGACCAGGTACTTCAACAACTCTGTGGAGAACGCAAGCCTGTGGACAACCACTCCATCCGGACAATCGCATCCTTACCGGAACCGCCCTCCACGAGACGGCGAGCACCGGCGAAGCAGAGCCGGGAATCAACCGCACCCGCCGGGCAGCACCAGCACCCCGACCGCACCCACGCCGAGGTGCACCCCGAGCGCGGGCCCGAACTCCGCGGTGAGAATCTCCCGGACGTTCGGAAGCCGTTCGCGCAGCTGGGTCGTCACCATTTCCGCGGCGTCGGCCGCGTCCAGATGCTGCACCCCCAGCGCCGCCTCCCCCGGTCCGGCAGCCGCCACCGCCGCCGCGACCAGTTTCGCGACCGCCTTCGACCGCGTGCGCACCTTTTCCCGCAACTCCAGCCGGCCCTGCACCAGTTGCAGGATCGGTTTGCTCACCAGCTCACTGGCGAAGAACCCCGCAGCCGTGCTGAGCCGGCCACCACGCCGCAGCTGTTCGGTGCGGTTGACCACGATGAACGTATGCGAATTCTCCGCCGCGGTCACCGCGGCGGAGTGCACCGCGTCCAGGGGCGCGCCGGTGGCCGCACAGCGGGCGGCGGCCAGCGCCGGCAATCCCGTGGCCAGGCCCGCGCCGAGCGAATCCACCAGTCGCACCGACGCTTCGGCGCCCATATCCCGCACCGCCTGCCGACCGGCCTCCCAGGTGGCCGACAGTTGCCGGGACAGGTGCACCGCCACCACCCCGTCACCGCCACTGCGCGCCAAGGCTTCGGCGTAGGCGCCACGCAGTTCTCCCGGGGACGGCGCGGAGGTGCTGACCGAATCCGCGGCATAGTCGATATCGAGGTCGTCGACCCCTTCGCGCAGCGCCGTATCACCCACCAGCACATGCAAGGGCACCACCGCGATACCCAGTTCGCCGATCAGGTCCGCGGGCAGACTGGCGGACGAATCGGTGACCACCACGACCGCCACGTCTCATCCCACCTCGCGCAGTGTTTTCACCATCGCTTTGGCCACCTCCGTATGCCCGTCCCAGCCCCAGTGGATCCCGTCGGGGTTGGCGTCGCCGGAGTAGATGTTGTCGTGCACGGCCGCCTTCAGATCCACCAACGGGACCCCGGTGCGCGCCGACCAGCCTTCGAGCGCCCGCACCGCCGGCTCCCGCCCGCGGTGTACCCGGCCGTAGGCCGCGCAATCGTGCACCGACGGCAGTACCGCCACCATCGGCAGTTCCGGCCGCAATTGGCTCAGCGCGGTCCGGCACTGTTCCAGATAGTCGACGCTGACTTCCGGCGGCAGCGCCACCCGGCGGCCGAGTTTCGCCGCCCTGGGCTGGAGCCACTGGTAGGCGGTGCGCACCACCCGTCGCAAGCCGGCCGGGCGGACATAGCGGATCAATTCACGAAGCGCGGTGGGTAGTGGTGAGGGCAGGGAATCCATGCCGCCCACCGCGAAGACCACCGCACCCGCATGCGGTACGGCCGCCCAGACCCGGGGGTCGCCGATCAACGCCCAATAGGCGTCCCGGCAGGTCCAGCCGATCCGGGCGACGAGCTCGACGTCCCAGTCCAGCTCGGACCCCACCAGATTCGGCCAGATCCGCGGATGATCGGCCGGTAGACCGCCTTTGGGCCCGAAATAGGACAGCGAATCGGCGATCACCAGCAGTACCGGCCGCCGGGGAGCCGCCGGATCGACGGCCCCGGGCGTATCGAGCGGGAGGGCTACGGCCGAGCCGGCGGTGAGCTCCGTGGGCGGGGCGGCGGCCCGCCCCCCCGCCCGCGCGGGGGGCGCCGGGGCCCGGCCCCCCCGCGGCCGGGGCGGGAGGACCCGGGGGGGGGGGGGGGGGGGGCCCCGCCCGGGCGGGGGTGGTGCCCGGGGCGGGGGCCGGCGCCCGGCCAACGATCCGGCGCGGCCGGACCGGCGACCGGCCCGGCCGAATCCGGCTCACTATCCTCCGGCCTGGCTGTCACTGCGCAACCCTCCTGATGATCAGACTGCCTTCCGCATCTCGTCGCCGTCGGTGTCGTCGGCGTTCTCGTCCCGCGCCGGCGGGGTCGCGGGACCGAACAGCGCATCGGGTAGCGCGCGTTCCGGTTTCGCGGATACCCGCTGGAACAGTTCGTCCGGAATCTGCCGGTTCAGATCTTCAGATGACATCGGGTGCTACTTTCGCCGCTGCGTTCCACACATCGAGACGCCAGCCGGGCTTCTCGATGCTCGGACCGTGGCTGCTCAGCTGCACCCAGCTGGCGTTGGCCAGACCACCGAGGGCAGGCCAGTTCCGGGGCGGCAGATCGAGCAGTGCGGCCGTGAGCGCGGCGATCAGCCCGCCGTGCGCCACGAGAATCATAGTGGCGCCCGGCCAATCCCGCCGCTCGGTGAACAATTCCTGCACCACGGGCAGCGCCCGGGCACCGACCTCGAGCTTGGATTCGCCACCCGGCGGGGTGTAGGTGGCGTCCATCCGCCATTCCAGGCGCGCGCCCGGGTACAGCGAATCGACCTCGACGTCGCCCATCCCCTGCCAGTCACCGAGGTGGGTTTCCCGCAGCCGCGGCTCCCGGACCACTTCCAGGCCGGAATGTTCCGCCAGCGCCTGCGCGGTTTCGTAGGCGCGTTTGAGATCGGAGGAGATGAGGCCGATCGCCTTGTGGGACACCAGTTCCCGCGCGGCCTCTTTGGCCTGCCGCCGGCCCAGATCGGTGAGATCGGTATCGATCTGCCCCTGCATCCGGTCGTTGGCGTTCCATTCGGTTTGCCCGTGGCGCAACAGGATCAGGGTGCGCACACCGGTATTTCGTGTCACTCGGTATCTCCAGCACTTTCCTCATCGGCAGCCGATTCCGGCGGACCGATCCCCTCGACCGGAACAACAGGGCAGTCTTTCCACAGCCGTTCCAGCGCATAGAAATTACGTTCGTCGTTGTGCTGGATATGCACCACCACATCGACATAGTCCAAGAGCGCCCAGCGGCCCTCGCGGGTTCCTTCCCGGCGAACCGGTTTGTGCCCGGCCGCGCGCAGTTTCTCTTCGACATTATCGACGATGGCGTTCACCTGGCGCTCGTTCGGCGCCGAAGCGATCACGAAGCAGTCGGTGATCACCAGCTGCTCGGAGACGTCGAGCACCACCACATCGGCGGCCAGTTTCTCGTCCGCGGCCAACGCGGCGACGGTCGCCATCTGCACAGCCTCCGCTGTCGCAGTCATGCGGTACCCCCTGATGCCTGGTTCACGCTTCCATTACCTTCCGCTTGCGCCGGCACGTACAGGTGCCGTTTCGATATGTATTGCACGACCCCGTCCGGCACCAGGTACCACACGGGCCGGCCCTCGGCCGCGCGCCGGCGGCATTCGCTCGACGAGATGGCCAGCGCGGGGATCTCGATCATCGTGACCGCGTCGTCGGGCATCCCCCGCAAATGCTCGGCGAGATGATCGATATTCAGCTCGTACCCCGGCCGGCTGACGCCCACGAATTTCGCCAGCTCGAACAGTTCCGCCCAATCCTGCCAGGTGAGGATGCTGGCCAGCGCGTCCGCCCCGGTGATGAAGTAGAGTTCGGCGCCCGGATGCTGGGCGTGCAGGTCGCGCAGGGTGTCGACGGTGTAGGTCACCTTGCTGCGGTCGACGTCGGCCCGGCTCACCGAGAACCGCGGGTTGGAGGCGGTGGCGATCACCGTCATCAGGTAGCGGTCCTCGGCCGGGCTGACCCGGCGGCCGGATTTCTGCCAGGGCTGGCCGGTCGGGACGAAAACGACCTCGTCGAGGTCGAACCGGTGCGCGACCTCGCTGGCCGCGACCAGGTGCCCGTGGTGGATGGGGTCGAAGGTGCCACCCATCACCCCCAGCTTGAGTCCGGGCCGGCCTGTTCCACGCATGAGTGTCGAGCTTAACGGGGTGGTCGCGGCGAGTCCCGGTCAGACCGGCAGCAGCCGCGAGACCACGGCCGTGAGCTGGGACGCCGACCGGCATTCGTGCATCTCGATGACCTGCTGGTAGCGATCGGCCGCCGAATCACCCGAACCCCAGTTCTGCCGTGGTTCGGGGTTCAGCCAGTGCGCATGCTTGGCGACGGCGACCAGTTCGGACAGAGTGGCCAGTTCCGGGTCGCGATAGTTGGTGCGGGCGTCGCCGAGGATCAGCAGTGCGCTGCGGCTGGTGACCGCGTCCGGGAAGTCCTCGGCGAAGCTGGTGAGCGCGCTGCCGTAGTCGGAGTGGCCGTTGAAGCCGACGATATCGGCCTCGGCGAAGATCCGCTGCATCGCCTCGTCGAGCTGGGTGTGCGGGTCGAAGAACCGCGTCACCTCATCGGTGTGGTCGACGAAAGCAAAGATGCGGACCTTCGAGAATTGCTCACGCAGCGCGCTCACCAGCAGCAACGTGAAGTTGCTGAACCCGGCGACCGATCCGGAGACATCGCACAGCAGTACCAGCTCCGGCCGCCCGGGCCGCGGCTTGCGGTTCACCAGGTCGATCGGGACACCGCCGGTCGACATGGATTTGCGCAGTGTTTTCCGCAGATCGATCTCGCCGCGTTTGGCGTGCCGCCGGCGGGTCGCCAGCCGGGAGGCCAGGATCCGCGCGAGCCGCTGGGTGCTGCGTTTCAGCTCGGCCAATTCGGCCTGCGAGGCGCGCAGGAAATCCACGTCCTCGGCCTGCCGCGCGACCCCGTACGAAGCCACCCGCTCCCGCCCGATCTTCTCGGCCACCCGCCGCCGGGTCTCCGCCTCCACCGTCCGCCGGAAGTTATCGATCCGGCCCCGGGCCGTCCGCCGCGCGATCTCGGTATCGAAATCACTCATCCCCGGCGTGGTCATCCCGGCCAGGATCTGCGCGAGCAGGGTCTGCGGCTGGATCTCCTTGAGTGCCTGATACGAGGAGAACGAGGCGCCGCGCGCCGATTGATACTGCCCGAGCTGTTCCACCAGTTGGGCGGCCATCAGTGCCTGCGCGGCGCCGGAGTTCTCGTCGGCGAGCATTTCGGCCAGCATCCGGCGCAGCTCGGGGACGTCGAGGCGGCCGTCCTCGCGGTACGGCAGCTCGATCTCCGCGGCGGCGTCGCGCGCTCCGATCGCGATCGGGAACCAGAGGTCGAACAGACCGTCGTAGGTCGCGCGGTGGGTGGTGCGCCGCAGCAGCGCGCAGGCCAAGCCCTCCCGGACGGCTTCGCGGTCCATGAGATCGAGCACGGACAGCACCCGGCCCGCATCCACCGTTTCCGAGGGACCCACCGGGATCCCGCGCGCCCGCAGCGCCTCGACGAACCCCACCAGATGTCCGGGCAGGCCGTATGGGGCCAGGGGCCGGTCTTCGGTGACCGCCATGATCAGGCCGGTTTCAGCTCGGCCAGCGCACGCTGGTGGTCGCTGCGGTGTTTGAGCACGACCCCGAGGGTTTCGCGCACCGTCGCATCGTCGAGATCGGTATGCCCCAGGGCGAGCAGGGTGCGCGCCCAGTCGATGGATTCGGCCACCGAGGGCAGTTTCTTCAACTGCATCCCGCGCAGCACGTGCACGACCCGCACCAGCTGCGCCGCCACCGCCTGCGGCAGTTCGGGCACCCGGCTGGCCAGGATGCGCCGCTCCAGATCCTCGTCCGGGAAATCCAGGTGCAGGTACAGGCAGCGCCGCTTCAGCGCCTCCGACAGCTCACGGGTCGCGTTGGAGGTCAGCACCACGAAGGGTTTGCGGGCGGCGGTGATGGTGCCCAGCTCCGGCACGGTGACCGCGAAATCGCTGAGTACCTCGAGCAGCAGCCCCTCGATCTCCACATCGGCTTTATCGGTTTCGTCGATGAGCAGGACGGTCGGCTCGGTCCGCCGGATCGCGGTGAGCAGCGGCCGCGACAGCAGGAACTCCTCGGTGAACACATCGGCCTTGGTATCGGCCCAGTCGTTCACACCGCCCGCCTGGATACGCAGGATCTGCTTGGCGTGATTCCACTCGTACAGCGCCCGCGCCTCGTCGACACCCTCGTAGCACTGCAACCGCACCAGTTCCGCCCCTGAGGTCTGCGCTACGGCCCGCGCCAGCTCGGTCTTGCCAACACCCGCCGGCCCCTCGATCAGCAAGGGCTTACCGAGCCGATCGGCGAGGAAGACCGAGGTAGCGGTCGCCTTATCGGCCAGATACCCGGTTTCGGCAAGACGGGCCTGCACATCATCGACCGACGCGAAGATCGGCTCCTGAACCGGCGGGATAGGGGAACTCGCGGGCTCCATGGGCGTCCTTCCGTCGAACTCTGCCCACCCCACGCTACCGGGCGCCCGCTCAGCGAGCCTCGTCCCCCGCGGCCAAGAGACCCAGGTCACCGAGTCGTCCGACCGCACTCGCCGCGCTGACCAGAGCCGTCGGCAACGCCGAAGGCAACGAGACGGGGATCCAACGATCCGCACGTCGGTGAAGGGCCGTGGAGGCGTTGACCATGACCGCTGCGGCGTCGGCCCGGCAGCTGGACTGTTGGCCGCATGCGGATCCGCCACTGGGAACTACCCAACTCACCCGAGGTAGGGCGTGGGGCGATTCTCCAGGTAGTGGGTCAGCCTGAGTCGCTGCGTATGGTGCATATCGAGGCCTTCGATCTGATCGGGGGCGACAAACCGCAGTTCGGTGGACTCATCGGAGATAGCGAGGTCACCACCGGTGACACGAGCCCGGAAGCATACGTTGAACTGACGCCGCACCTCACCGTCGCTGTAGGCGATCACATGACGGGGGTCGGTGTACGTGCCGACAAGTCCGGTGATCTCGATATCGAGGCCGGTTTCTTCCTTTACCTCACGCACAGCGCAGCCGGGGAGACTGTCGGTCATCTCCATGCCGCCACCCGGAAGCGCCCACAGGCCACTATCGGCGCGTCGCTGTAGCAGGATGTGACCCACGTCGTTGCACACCACGGCGGAAGCTGCGACAACGAGATTGTTCGGTTGTGGTGCGGCTGGATCGTCGTAGAACTCGGTGCGCACCATCGGCTTACCCTTCCACCGGCCGGGCCGTTTGCCAGACCGCGTCGAAACTCTCGGTGTAGGTGTCGAACAGGCCACCGTCGAGGGTACGGCGCAGATGCCAGACGGGCGCACCGTACGCATTCACTCCCCACACATGGGCATTGACCAGCATCTGGTCGTCGGCACGGTAGATGCTGTTGTAGAGGGTCGTGTCGTGTGTCCGCAACTCGATACCCGCCGTCGGTTGCAATGCCCGGTAATGCATCAGGGCGAGACGGCAACGCGATTCGATGCCGTGTCCGAACTTCTCTTCTGTGCCGCGTTGCCGGACGTTGACGCCGTCCGGGTCGCCCACAGCCAACCGTATCGAGCAGCCCGCCTCCGCCCGTTCGATCAATAGATCATTGAGCCGTGGGTACGCCTCGTGGAGGAATACGGCCGCGTACACGAGGACGTCGATGCGCTCACGTGCTGCGGCGAACAGGTTGACGAACGTCGACGCCGGGACATCGGCCCGCTGGTCGTGGAGAGCAACGAGTTCAGGGCTGACGGCTCGTGCCGGCCGTGCTTGCCGTAAGGCCGGCCACAAGACATGAACGTCCTCACCCAATCGCTCTGCGGCCTGGATTGCGGTGCGTCGCCGCGGAATCCGGCCGAGGTTCACCCAGCGTTCAACCGATTTCGGATCTACGCCCGTTGCCTCGGCCAGGCTCGCATGGGTCCACCCTCCGGCAGCCATGGCTACACGCAACCGCTCATTCGACACAGGGACGTTATACACCTTGCGGGACGTCCCGAAATGGAAAACGTACGAGGTTCCGCCGTCCCCCGGAACAACGAGACGCTGTTGCAGCACGCGGCGGGTGAGTGGCCATCGGCTCGCCGCCACCGTGCTCCACCACCGATCGAGCAGGGGATGCGATGAGTAGCCAGTTCGAGAATCAACCCACGTCTACCGTCCCACAGGGCCACGGCCGCTTCCGCCGACATCAACATCTCCGGGCGGCATTGCCACTCTTGGACGGCAACACCCCGGTAGACCTCGCAATACTGCAACGAGTCGCCGACGCTCTGCGCGCAGAACCCGAGGTCGGTCACCGCGCCCGCCCGGGGACCTCAGCCGATATCGCCCGACTGCGACGAGATATGGGGAACAACATTGCCGACCTGTGGACGGCTCCAAGCGAAGAGGTCCGTAGTGCCCGCTGACCCGAGACGCGCGATCCTGCTCCGCCGGTCCAACGGAGACCTCGATGAAATCGAGGACCTGATACAGCGGCACAACCTGACCGTGCTGTACACCGCGATCACGGATACGGCGGTGCCGCGGTTGGCTGTACTGATCGCCATGGAGCACGTTCTCAACCACAACGCCCAGGTAGTGATCGTGCCTCACCTATGCGCGCGGGATGCGTGGGGCGGCCGGGAGTGGCACGCGCTCGCCGAACTCGTCGATGTGGTCATGGCCGACGGTGAACTGCTCGGCGGCAGCACCGACTCGGTTCGGCCGTGATTGATGACAGCCTGCCGGAGCGGCTCGGCGGCGAGAGCCGAACCGCGTCGGCGAGGAATGCGCGGTGCTACACGGGCCGGATCTGACCGGAGCCGCGGACCACCCACTTCGAGGAGGTGAGTTCCGGTAGGCCCATCGGGCCGCGGGCGTGCAGCTTCTGGGTGGAGATGCCGATTTCGGCGCCGAAGCCGAACTGCTCGCCGTCGGTGAAGGCGGTGGAGGCGTTGACCATGACCGCCGCGGCGTCCACCCGGCGGGAGAACTCGTCGGCGGCGGCCAGTTCGCCGGTGACGATGGCCTCGGTGTGGCCGGTGCCCCAGGTGTTGATGTGGTCGATGGCGGCGTCGAGATCATCGACGATTTTCACCGCGATATCGAGGGTGAGATACTCCTCGGCCCAGTCCTTGTCCGTGGCCGGCACCATGCCGTCGAGGTCGCCGTGCAGGGTGACGCCCTTGTCGGCCAGCGCCTTGCTCAGCCGCGGGAGGGCGGTCTCGGCGATGGCGGCGTCGATCAGCACGGTTTCGGCGGCATTGCACACGCTGGGCCGGCGGGTCTTCGCGTTGATCAGGATTTCCTCGGCCATGTCCAGGTCGGCGCCCGAATGTACGTAGACGTGGCAGTTGCCGGTGCCGGTTTCGATGGTCGGGACCTGGGCGTCGCGGACCACGGCGTTGATCAGGCCGGCGCCGCCGCGCGGGATCACCACATCGACCAGGCCGCGGGCCTGGATCAGGTGGGTCACGCTGGAGCGGTCCTCGCTGGGCAGCAGCTGGACGGCGTCCGCCGGGATGCCGACCTCGGTGAGCGCCGAACGCAGCACCGCGACCAGCGCCGCATTCGATCGGGCCGCCGACGACGACCCGCGCAGCAGCGCCGCGTTACCGGATTTCAGAGCGAGCCCGAAGGCATCCACGGTGACGTTCGGCCGGGCCTCGTACACCATGCCGACCACCCCGAGCGGTACCCGGACCTGCCGGATCTCGAGCCCGTTGGGCAGCGTCGAACCGCGTTCCACCACACCCACCGGGTCGGGCAGGGCGGCCACCTGGCGCAGACCCGAGGCGATACCGTCGACCCGGTCCTTGGTGAGCCGCAGCCGGTCCAGCAGCGAATCCTCGGTGCCGGCCGATTTCGCGGCGACGAGATCCTCGCCGTTGGCCTCCAGCACCGTATCGGCGGCGGCCAGCAGGGCGTCGGCCGCGGCGTGCAGGGCTTCGTTCTTCTGGGCCGTGGTGAGCTGGGCGAGCACCCGGGACGCGACCCGCGCCCGGCGCGCGGCCTCGTGCACAGCCTCGCGCATATCGAACTCAGCGGTGGTCTCTGCGGTCATAGCTATACAGCCTACGCACCGGGAAAACCGGATTTCACCGGCGTTCGCGCGTTACGTTCTCCTGGTGACCACGCCACTGATCGCCGTCCTCGGCAGCATAAACATGGACCTGGTGACCACCACCGCGACCCGCCCTGCACCGGGCGAGACGGTACTGGGCCGCGGTTTCGCCATGGTGCCCGGCGGCAAAGGCGCCAACCAGGCGATCGCGGCGAGCCGGGCCGGCGGGCAGACAATGTTCCTGGGCGCCATCGGTACCGATGTGTTCGCCCCGCGGCTGCGCGCCGTGCTCACCGAATCCGGCGTGGACACCACGGGGCTGCGAGTGGTCGACGGTCCGAGCGGTATCGCGACGATCGTGGTCGACGACGCCGGGGAGAACAGCATCATCGTGGTCGGCGGCGCCAATACCGCGGTGACGGGTTTGACCGCCGCGGACCGCACCGCCATCGCCGCCGCCGATTTTCTCGTCTGCCAGCTCGAGATACCGCTCGAAACCGTGACCGCCGCCGCCCGCCATGCTCGCGCGCACGACACCACCGTGATCCTCAACCCGTCGCCGGTCCGGCATCTGCCCGATGAGTTGTGGGAGCACGTGGACGTCGCCGTGGTGAACGCGGGCGAGGCCGAACACCTGGGCGGGCCGCTCGCCCGGGTGCCGCATGTGGTGGTCACGCTCGGCGCGCACGGCGCCCGGCATCGCGGACCCGACGGCGCGGAAATCACCGCTACTGGACCCGCGGTCCACGTCGTCGACACGACCGGCGCGGGCGACACGTTCACCGGAGCGCTCGCCGTGCGCTGGGCACAGGGACCTGCCGCCGCACTGCGCTTCGCCTGCACCGCGGGAGCACTGGCCACCACCGCGCTCGGTGCCAGTGCGTCGATTCCGTGGCGCACCGAAATCGAGGCGGCCCTTCCCGGCTGAATCCGCTTCCAGGCCGAGAGGTCACCGACCCTCCGGTTCTCTGCGCGCCAGGCGGTGTCACCGGCACCGGTCTCCGGCCTGCCGTTCCGCGCAGGCCGGCATCGCGAAAATCGGGTGCCCTACCGACTGCGCGCGGCCTACCGTGAAGTGAGGCGGCGGGTAACGGCCCGTCGTGAACGGAAGGATCGAGACAATGTTTCCCGTCGAGCTGTCCGGTACCCGGGCACGGACGTTGATGTGGGCCCAGGAGAGCGAGATCGAGCCGGCGGCGCTGCAACAGCTGCGCAATATCGCCCGGCTGGAATGGGTGCACGGCGTCCGCGTCATGCCGGATGTGCACCTCGGGAAGGGCGCCACGGTCGGTTCGGTGATCGCCATGCGCGATGCGGTCGCCCCGGCGGCGGTGGGGGTCGATATCGGCTGCGGTATGGAGAGCGTACGCACCGACCTGACTGCGGCCGATCTGCCCGACGACCTGCGCGCCCTGCGGTCGGCGATCGAGGCAGCGGTCCCGGTGGGCTTCGGCGCCCACCAGCATCCCGTGCAGGTGAACAAGCTGGCACCCGGACGGTCCGGTGTCGCCACCGCGACCTTGCGCACCGGCTGGGAACGGTTCTGGTCGGCGTTCAACGATCTCGATCACGCAGTGGCGCCGCGGGAATCCAAGGCGCACAAGCAGATGGGGTCGCTGGGCGGCGGAAACCATTTCATCGAAGTCTGCCTGGACCAGGACGACCAGGTGTGGATCCTGTTGCACTCCGGGAGCCGCAATATCGGCAAGGAGATCGCCGAGCGGCATATGGCGGTGGCCCGCAAGCTCCCGCACAACCAGAATCTGGTCGACCGGGATCTGGCGGTGTTCCTGGCGAACACCCCGGAAATGGCCGCCTACCGGCACGACCTGACCTGGGCGCAGGAGTATGCGGCCCGCAACCGCGCGGTCATGCTGGCGCTGGTGTGCGACGCGGTGCGCAAGCAGTTCCCCACCCGGGAGGTCCGGTTCGATACTCCGGTGTCATGCCACCACAACTATGTGGCGGAGGAGAAGATCGACGGGGTGCCCATGCTGGTCACCCGTAAGGGCGCGGTCCGCGCCGGGGCGGGCGATATGGCGCTCATCCCGGGGTCGATGGGAACCCGCTCCTATGTCGTGCGCGGTAAGGGCAACCCGGAGTCGTTCCAGTCCGCCTCGCACGGCGCGGGCCGGCGGATGAGCCGCAATGCGGCCAAGCGGCAGTTCAGTGTCGCGGATCTGATCGCCCAGACCGAGGGCGTGGAGTCGCGTAAGGACGCGGGTGTCCTGGACGAGATCCCGGCCGCCTACAAGAACATCGACGAGGTGATCGAGGCCCAGCAGGACCTGGTCGATGTGGTGGCGACCCTACGCCAGGTGTTGTGTGTGAAGGGATGACCGTGTGGCAGGCCGGCCGGTCCGGCCTGCCACTGCTTCCGATCACTCGCGTCGCCCGGTGCGGCCGGTATGAGTCGAGTTCTCGTAAATTTCTGGACACTTCGATCGGCGTCGGAAACAATCGCCCGGAGATTGGTTCTGAAACGGGGAGATTCGATGATTTTGCCGCGGCAATTGTCGCGCGCGCTGGCCGGGGTGGCCGGGATGACGTGCGCTACCGCAATCACTTTTGTTATGGCCGGTCCGGCCGGGGCCGCGGAGAGCGGGGTCGCGATCGCCCGGGCCACGGGATATCAGGTCGCCTCGATCGACGGTGGGTTCCCGGCGGTCGACGGCAATCTCTATGGCGCGCTGGCCATTTCGCAGAGCACCGCGACGGTCGCATCGGCCGTGAACTATGGCAGCTCGGCGGCGGCCGATAACGCCGCCGTCGCCGAATGCGGAGTTGCCGACTGCCAGGTGGTGGTGCATTTCGCCAATGCGTGCGGGGCGGTGGCGCAAGGGGCGGATTACCGTTTCGGCTGGGCCTGGGATGCCAACCGTGCCGGTGCCGAGCGCCGGGCGGTCGATGTGCTCGGGATGAGTGCGCCGCCCTTCCCGGACCTGGGCAGCGCGTCGCCGCGGCCGGCCCGGGTCATCCTGTCCGCCTGCACCGATACCGCCGCCGGCTAGTCCTCGGACAGGTCGGCCATTCGGTTCGCGAGATCGCCCCCCGTGCATACCCGCACCTGGGGGCGATCGGCGCGTTCAGCTGCTGTCGAGCGGAGCGTAAGACTGCGCCGGCCTAACTACGGCTCGCCGGGGCGCCCCGGTGGCGGAGCACCGCGGCAGTAGCACCCACGCCGAGCAGCAACACCCCGATCAGCAGCATCACGCCGCCCGACAGCCAGCTGTGCAACGCGCGAACCAGGTCGGCGGGCAGGCCCGGTATCGCGGAGAGCAGCCGGTAGCTGTTCTCGGGCGCCACGATGTGGAGTACGCCGGGCACGACGCCCCACACCACTCCCGCGATCATCGCCGCCGCCGGCACGTAGACCGCGAGGGACGCGACCAGCAACAGCAGCATCGCCCCGAGCACCGATTGGGCGGGGGCGAGCCAGCGGTCGACATCGTCCCACCACCGTCCGGCCAGGACGGCTCCGTTCGCGGCAATACCGACCGCAACCGGTGTGAGCACCAACGCGATCAGCACTACGGCCACCCGCCACAGCCCGCGCGGAAAACGGCGGGCGGTATCCGCCGCCGCGCGCACCGTCGTTTGCTCGACGAGATCGGTCATCCACGACTCCCTCCGGACGCTCGGCGCTCACGCACGCAGCCCTTGTCATGCCGCCGGAACGGCCGCACCGAACCTTTTCATACCGAGGCTCGCGGCCTCGCCCCGCCAGGGCACGAACGCGCCACCGCTCGTGGCGGAATTGTCACCCAACTCGTGGTCTCCGGCGCGCCTGCGTCCCATGCACTCCGACCGGGGCGGTCACCGGTGAACCGCACGCCATCGCGCCCACTCTCCGGCGCAGCACCCCTAACCGACCTCTTGACTAGTTATCATCCGATGCGTATCTTTTGTAATCAGTCGATAACCACAATCCGTCGAGAGTTCTGCTCCGACGGATCGCCAGCCTTCGAGGAACCGCCATGTTCGGCACCCTGATGCTTTTCGTCGCCCCCACACTCGTCCTGCGCCTGCTCGGTGCCTTCGGCGTCCGCCGCTTCGCCACCTGGCGCGTCGCCGCCGCCCACGGGCTGGCGTTCTTGTTCACCATGACCGGGCTGGCGCATTTCATGCCCGATTCGGTGACCGTGATGCCCAGCCACAGCGATCTGGTCGCGATGGTGCCCACCGCCATCCCGTTCCCGGCCTTCGCCGTGTACGCGACCGGCGTACTGGAGCTGGCCGGAGCCGCGGGTCTGCTCTTCGCCGGCACTCGCCGCTGGGCCGGGCTCGGACTCGCCGTACTGCTGGTCGTGATGGTCCCGGCGAATATCTACGCCGCGGTCGAGGACATCCCGCTCAACGGCGAACCGCCCACGCCGCTGTGGTTCCGGATTCCGGAGCAGATCGTGTACGTCGCTGTCGCGCTCTGGGTCGCGCAGGTACGGAACGCGATTCGCGACCGTCGCGTCCAACCCGGCGCGCCCGCAGTCGCAGGTCTGGGCGGCACCGAGCGCGCCGCACAACCGGGCGCCCGCTGAACTCCCGCTGCCGCCACAACGGTGCGGGGGGGCCCCACCCCCGGGGGTGTAGGAGCCCCGCGGCCCGCACCCCCCCCCCCACGCCCCCCCCCCCGGGCCCCCCCCCACTCCCCCCCCCCCCCCGCCCCCCCCCCCACCCCCCCCCCCGC
>NZ_JARWPM010000160.1 GCF_029869215.1 Nocardia carnea | reverse complement strand
CCCCAAAACCCACGTATAACAAGCCAGCAGCACCACACTCGGCGTCACACCGATAGCCCGCGCACGCGAAACGATCCGACTCCAGACGTCCGCATCCAGCCGGACCTCCCGCCGCACGAACCGCGGCCGCCGCACCCTCGCAGGTGACACCCGCAACGGCAACTGCGGACCCGGCGGCAACTCCGGCAACCGCGACCGCCAATACGACAAAGCCGCCCGCACCTCATCATCCGACGGTGCGCAACCGAGCACGTAGTCACGGAATTCCAGCCCCGGTTCCGGTAACGCGAGGTCCGGCTCCGCGTACAACCGGGTCCACTCGGACAGCAGCACCAGCACGCTCAGGCCGTCGGCGATCAGCGTGTCGAAAGCGGCGCAGACCCGGGTGTCCGCACCCTCGCGCACGACCCGGATATCGAACAACGGCCGGCTGCCCGCATCGAGGAGGCTGCCGGACATGTCCTCACGAACCGCTGCCAGGGACCCTTCGACCACCGGTATCCGGTACGCAGGTACCTCGTCGAGGATTCGCTGTGTCCCGTCCGCCGCGATCACTGCGCGCAGCATCGGATGCCGGTCGATCACCCGATTCCAGGCGGCCGCCAGCCGGGCCGGATCAACGCCGGGCCAGACGTATTCGATGTACAACTGCGCCGGAATCCCACCGAGATCGAAATCCGCCGAGCGGCCCAGCCAGTACGCGACCTGGATATCGGTCAGCGGAAACGGTTCGTACCGGTGCGCGGGGTCGGGGACGATCTCCGGGATCTCCGTGGCGGTACCGAGGGTCAATCTCGCCGCGAATTCGGCGAGGGTGGGCGTGCTGAACAGATGCGCCAGGTCGGCGCCCGCCACCCCCTCGGCAAGCAGCCGCCGGACCAAGCGGGTGGCCAGCAGGCTGTCGCCGCCGAGAGCGAAGAAGTCGTCATCGCGCCGGATCTCCTCGATACCGAGGAGATCCGCCCAGGCCTCGGCCACGGTCCGCTCCAGGCCCTCCCGGGGCGCCTCGGATCCGGTACTTCCGCGGCGGTCCGCGGCAGCGGCGAGGCCCGTGTGCACGGCGGCACGGTCGATCTTGCCGTTGCGCGTGACGGGAAGAGCCGCGCCGCGGACGAACACGCGGGGCACCATGTACGCGGGCAGCCGCTCGCCGAGCCAGGCCCGGAGGGCGTCATCGGTGACATCGCCGAGGTCACCGACGACGACAGCGCCGAGTGATCTGGTGGGCTGTTCGAGCACGGCGGCGGCCGCGGCGGTGATCTGTGGATGTTCGGCCAGCACCGTTTCGATCTCGCCCAGTTCGATCCGGTGCCCGCGAATTTTGACCTGATGGTCGATACGGCCGAGGAATTCCAGGATGCCGTCCGGCCGGTAGCGCACCAGGTCGCCCGTCCGGTACCACCGAACTCCGTTGTGCCGGACGAACTTTTCGGCGGTGCGCTCCGGGTCGCCCCGGTAGCCGTGAGCCAACCCGAGCCCGGTGACCCACAGTTCCCCGGCCGCCCAATCCGGACAGTCCCGGCCGTGCCGGTCGACCACCCGGCAGCCGGCGTGCGGCAGCGGAACCCCGTAGGGCACACTCGACCAGCCGGGATCGACGGTGCCGACCTCGCAGACGGTGGCATGGACGGCGGCCTCGGTCATGCCGCCGAGGCCGGCGAACCGGCAGCCGGGAACCAGCCGGCGCAACCGGTCCGGCAGATCCACGGTGACCCGGTCGCCACCGAGCATGACCACCCGCAGCGCACTACCCAGCCCGGAGCCGCCGGCGGCGGTCAACAGCATGTCCAGCAGCGCCGGCACCGCACTGACGACGGTCACCTCCCACCGGCGGATCAGTTCGGCCCAGGCGGCGGCATCCCGCCGCTGCGCCTCGTCGACCACGACCACCGAGCCACCGCACGCCAGGAATCCGAACAGGTCGTAGGCGGAGAGGTCGAAGTCCAGCGCGGACAACGCGATCGTGCGATCGTCCGGGCCGATACCGAACCGGCCGTTCACCGCATCGACGGTGGCCGCGACGGCCCGGTGCGGCACCTCGACACCCTTCGGCGCACCGGTGGAACCGGAGGTGAAGATAACATACATGACGTCTTCGGGATCGACCTCGGCGATCGTGGCCACCGGAGCGACGACGCGCGCCTGCTCCGGGAAAACCGGCGCGATATCGTCCGGCCAGGAACCGGCGGCCACAGTCTCCCGGCCGGTGATGACCAGCCGGGCGCCCGCCGTGCGGTAGACCCGTTCGCGCCGCGCGCGGGGCAGGTCGATACCCGCGGGCACATAGGTCGCGCCGGCGGCGAGCACACCCAGTACCGCGACGATCTGGTCGACTCCCTTGGGCAGGGTGACGGCCACGCTGTCACCCCGCCCGATTCCCTTGTCCCGCAACAGCCGCGCCATACTCCGGGCGCGCGCGGAGAGTTCACCGTAGGAGAGCGTGGCACCACCGGCGACCAGGGCCGTCCGGTCCGGGTCCGTCGCCGCCCGGGTGAAGAACCGTTCGTGCAGCGGTAGTGCGGGCGCGCGGTCGACCGCACCGTATCGGCGTCCGGTGACCGGCCACGGCGCCGGACGATCCCAGGCGCCGTCGTCGTCCAGCAACAGTTCGACGACGCCCACGTACGCGTCGAACATGGTGTCCAGCAGGCCGGGCGGGAACAGGGAGACACGCGCATCCCAGTTGAGGAGAATGCCGCCGTCGTATTCGGTCACCTGGGCGTCCAGCCAGACCTGCGGGCCCTGGGAAATCGTCCACACCGGATCGCCCAGGCATGTCCGGACCTCGGGCGCGTACAGCTCCCCCAGGCTCAGCGCACTGGTGTATACCACCGGCGCCAGCACCCGCTCGCCGCCGGCGGCTCGGCTCAGATCGCGCAGCACCTCGACACCGGAGTACGCGGCGTATCCCAGCACCTCGCGCAGCCGATCGGCGACCGCCCGTCCCCGGTCGGTCACCGACATCGGTGTGGACAGGTCCACGTCGAGCAGGACCGAACTGGAGAAGTCGCCGACGAGGCGGTCCACCTCGGCGTGCAGGGGCTCCCGGTCGAAGGCGGGCAGATTGAGCAGGAAGCGGTCGGTACCGCTCCAGGCGCCGATGGTTTCGGCGAAAACAGTCGCGAGCACGCCGGCGGTGGTCAGTCCGGCCCGCTGGGCTCGCGTACGCAACTGTGTCGCGTGTTCCGGGGACAACCAGTACTTGCGCCGGTCGACCCGCACGCCGCTCGCCGCTTCGGTGGTCAGCAGCGGAAGTTCGGGCGCGGTGGGCAGGTTCGGCAATTGCGCCTGCCACCAGAGCCGGGCCTGTTCACGGGCGGTGGCACGGGCCCGGCCACGGTCGGCCAGGTACTGGCCGTAGTGGTATTTCAGCGCGGGCAGCGCCGCGGAACCGTGTTCGTACAGCGTGGACAGGTCGGCGAGGAGAGTGCGCAGGCTCAGCGCGTCTCCGGCGATCATGTCCAGGTCCAGGTGCACCCGGGTGCGGCCACCGGGCAGCACCGAGAGCTGCAGGTCGATGACCTCACCCGCCCCGATATCCATACTCCGGTGCGAGCCGTCCGCCCGGATCCGCGCCAGGCGCCGCGACCGCTCCGATTCGGGCAGTTCCCGGAGGTCGTGGACGAGCAGTCCGGGCCAGGAACCGCGATCGGTCACCCGCTGCAGACCCGCGGCATCGATCCGCACCCGCAGCATCGGGTGCCGCGCGATCAGGTCGCGCATCGCCCGTTCGAGCCGGTCCGGTTCGACGCCGCCCGCATGGTCGAATTCGCTGTAGAAGTGGGCGGCCACCGCACCCAGCTCTTGTCCCGATGTGCGCCCGACCCAGAAAGCGTGTTGCATCACCGCGAGCGGAAAGGGCTCCGCAAGGTCGGTGACGACCTGTTTCCCGGCGGTGTCGTGCGGGGCGACAGCGCGGATTTCACCGGCGTCCAGGAGTTTCCGCCACGCACCGAGCGTGGGATTACGCACCAGATCACGGAATTCCACCCGCCAACCGGCTTTTCGCATGAGCCCGGAGATCCGCATAACGGTCACCGAGTCGATGCCCAGGCCCAGCAGGTCGGCGTCGTCGGTCAGATCGTCCACCGGTACTCCGGTGCGGGCGCTTATTTCCCGCCGCAGCCGGTCTACGCCCCAGGCCACCTCTTTCGTCGTGCGTACGAGTGGCAAACGGAGCTCATCCTGCATCACGGTCCCAACTAGGAAACGATAACCATTTTCAATAATGCTACAATCTACGACGTGCCGACGGCTTCGGTCAAGCGACCTCTTCGGTTCGGCAGTACGAAACTCCTTGGCGGCGAACCGCTTCGGCGATGCACAGGAAGTAGGCATGGCAGCTCACCAGCGACTCATGAACATGATGTTCGGAACGATCTGCTCCCAGGTTGTGGGCACCGCGGCGCGCCTCGGGCTCGCCGATCACCTGGGCGACGGCGAACTCGGCTACCCCGAACTGGCCGAACGCACCGGCACCCATCCCGGAGCACTCGCCCGGCTACTCCGCGCCCTGGCCGCCCTGGAGATCGTCGTCGAAACCCGGCCGGGCACATTCCGGTTGGGCGAGGCCGGTATGCCGCTGCGCACCGATCGGCCGGACTCCCAGGCGGCGGCCGTCCTGCTGTTCACCGATCCCGCGCTACTGGATTCCTGGAAGCTCACCGAGGAGGCGGTCCGCACCGGGCAACCGACGTTCGCCGGGCTCTACGGCACCGATTTCTTCGGCTACCTCGCCACGAAACCCGAGCTGTCGGCACGATTCAACGCCACCATGCGGCAGGTCAGCCTGCCCATCGCGCAGTTGATACCGGTGAGCTACGACTTCACCCGCTACCCCACCGTGGTCGATATCGGCGGCGGCGACGGAACCCTGCTCGCGCAGATCCTGCGGGGTGCTCGCACCGTACGCGGCGTGGTTTTCGATTCACCGAGCGGTGTCGCCGAGGCCGCCACGACCCTGGCCGCCGCCGGGGTCGCCGATCGCTGCCGTATCGAGGCCGGCGACTTCTTCTCCGCGGTACCCGAGGGCGGGGACATCTACGTACTCAAGAACATCCTGCACGACTGGGACGATGAGCGCTGCCACGTCATCCTGGAGCGATGCCATCAGGCAATGCCCGCCGGCGGCCGGTTGCTGATCGTGGAATCGGTACTGCCCGATGTGGTGGACACCGCGGACCCAGCCCCCTACCTCACCGATATCAGCATGCTCGTCAACATGGGCGGCCAGGAACGCACCCGCACCGAGTACGAACAGTTGTGCCGCCGGGCCGGATTCACGGTGACCGGGGTACACCCGACCGTCCTGCCCACGTCGTACTCACTGCTCGAGGCAACACCGGTCTGAACGGACATCACCATGCTCGACAAGACCCGCCCGATCGTGGTCGACCTGTTGTCCGACGATTTCCACGAACGCGCCCACACCGTCTACGACGCGCTGCGCGCGCGGTCACCGGTCGTCTTCGCCGAACTGCCGGAACAACCGGGCCGGGGATTCTGGATGGTCACCGGATACGCGGCAGCCGAGGTAGCGCTGCGCGAGCACCGGCTGGCGAACAATCCACGCGCGCTGCTGTCCCCCGCCCAGCTCGCGGCCCGGGCACGAGCCCGGATCCCGGAACCACCACCCACCATGCTGCTGTCCGACCCGCCGGAACACACCCGGCTCCGGCGGGCCGCGCAACAGGCGTTCACCTCCCGATCGGTCACCGCGTTGAAGCCCGCGGTGGTCCGGCATGCCGGACGGCTGCTGGACGAAGCGGAGCAGGCGGCCCGAGACGGTGACGGCACCGTGGACCTCCTGCACACCTATGCCTATCCGCTGTCGCTGACCGTGCTCGGCGAGATTCTCGGGTTTCCCGAGGCGTGGCATCCCGGCCTGCACGATCTCGCCGTCCGCGCCGCGACCGCCTCCACCCCGCTGTCCGGCCCGGACCCGGCCCTGCGCGAACTACTCGAGGGCTACACCCGCGATCTCGTCCGCCGCAAACGAACCGATCCCGGCGACGACCTGACCAGCCGACTGGTACATCCGCAGTCCGGTAAGGACGCGCTTTCCGACGCCGAACTGACGTCCATGATCGGTCTGCTCGTCGCGGCGGGTTTCGAGACCTCGGCGAGTCTCGTCGCCAGCGCGACCCTGTCCCTGCTCACCCACCCCGCCCAGTGGGCCGCGCTCCGCGACGAACCCGGCCTCGCCGCCCCGGCCGTCGAGGAGGCCATGCGTTACTGGGGTCCGGTGGAATCCGCGACCATACGTCTCGCGCTCGAACCACTGGAGCTCGGCGGCCGGCGCATCGAACGCGGCGACCGCGTCCTCGTCTGCACCGCCGCCGCCAATCGCGACCCCGCTCACTTCACCGATCCGCACCGGTTCGATATCCACCGCGAACCCCGGCCCCACCTCGGGTTCAGCGGCGGTATCCACAACTGTATGGGCGCCGCCCTCGCCCGCACCGAAGTCGCCATCGCACTCACCACCCTCAGCGCCCGCTGGCCGCGGCTGCGCCTCGCGGTCCCACCCGCCGGGGTGCGCTGGCGCCCCGGTATGGGACTGCGCGGCCTGCGCCGGCTGCCGGTACGCCCCTGATCGCTCACCACCTCGCGCACCGCGCACCGCTTCCGGTGGCCGGGCGCCGAGTACCCGACAGCACAAGGAGTCCGACCATGTCATCCCCGACCGACGCCCGGTACGACGTCGCCATTCTGGGCGCCGGAATCGCCGGCAGTACCCTGGCCACCATTCTGGCCCGCCACCAGCTGAAGGTGCTGCTCATCGACGCGGGTGTGCATCCCCGTTTCGTCATCGGCGAATCCACCATTCCGCACGCGACCACCACCGTGCGGATCCTGGCCGAACGCTACGACATTCCCGAGTTCCACGCGCTGACCAATTTCGCGGACACCGCCGAGCGGGTGACGAAGACCTGCGGGCAGAAACAGAATTTCGGTTTCGTCTACCACGAACACGGCCGGCCGGCGGATCCGGGCAAAGCACATCAGGTCGTGCTGGCCTCCGGATACCGTCGCGCCGAAGCGCACTGGTTCCGCCAGGATATCGATTCGTACGTGTTCCACCTCGCTGTGCGGTACGGCGCGGTGGTCCGGCAGAACACCCGGATCGACGATATCGAGATCGACCCGGCCCATGGGGCCCGGCTGCGTTCCACATCCGGTGAGTCGTTCGAGGCGAAATACCTGGTGGATGCCACCGGTTTCCGTTCCGCGCTGGCCGATCGGTTCGGGCTCCGCGAACAACCCACCCGGGCCCGGACACACTCCCGGTCCCTGTTCACCCATATGATCGGCGTCCGGCCGTTCGACGATATCGCGCCGGTCCGCTACGACCCGCCGAGCCGGTGGCACAACGGAACGCTGCACCACGTCTTCGACGGCGGCTGGCTCTGGGTGATCCCGTTCGACAACAACGACAAGTCGATGAACCCGCTGTGCAGCGTGGGGCTCACCGTGACCGGCGACGCGGTCTTCGACGACCGGCCCGCGCCGGAGCGAGAGTTCGCCGATTTCCTCGAGCGGTTCCCCTCCGTCGCGAAACAATTCGAGAACGCCACGGCCGTCCGCCCCTGGGTGAGTACCGGGCGCCTGCAGTACTCCGCCTCCGGCACGGTCGGCGACCGCTTCTGCCTGACCGCACAATCCGCCGGCGCGATCGACGCGCTGTTCTCCCGCGGACTCGCGAACTCCTTCCAGACCGTGAACGCACTGGCCTGGCGGATCATCGACGCCGCGCGCGACAACGACTGGTCGACCGCGAAGTTCGCCGGCCTCGACGCACTCCAGCAGCGCATGTACGACGTGCACGACGATCTCGCCTACTCGTCGTATGTCGGATTCCGCGACTACGCCCTGTGGGACGCGATATTCCGGGTCTGGCACACCTACAGCTTCTACTCCGACGCCGCCCTGGAACACGCCCTGTCCAGGTACTTCGCCCGCCGGGACGACCAGGTGTTCCGGGCTCTGGAACCCGGTGACTCCCCGCTGGCCCAGACCGTGCGGGAGTTGTTGCGCACCGCGCGCGAGCACTGCGAAGCGGTCGAACGCGGAGAACTGACGCCCACGGCCGCCGCGAGCGCGATCATCGACCGGATCAACCGGGAACGATTCTTCCCCGATTACCTACCCCACGGGCACCCGGAACTCAAATACATCGACATCTCCCAGGACAAGGCGATGGAGTTCATGCGGTGGACCCGCACCGCGGCACCACAGTGGATCAAAGAATCGTTTGCCTGACCCCTTCGCCGATTTTCGGGGGACGGCCGGATCCCGCGTTATCGATCGCGACCCGGCCGTCCCCCGGACGGCAACTCCCGCGAACCGGATTGTGAGCACGATGAACCGGACCACCACACTGGGCGCCGACGACTACGTCCATACCGTGCATCCGCACAACAGCGACCCCCTGACCTTGGCCGCCGCCCTCGCGGCCGCCGGACACCTCACCGACTACGTCGTGTACGAACAGCCGGGCCGCTGGTATGTGGCCGGGAATCCGATCGGTGCGGTGACCGTCGGCCCCGACCGGCTGCACAGCACGCTCGGTGGTGACCGCACCGAATCCTGGAGCGGCAACCCCTGGCCCCGGATCCACGCCGCACTGGACCGGGCACCGATACACCGCTGGCGGGCCTACGGCTGGGCCTGTTTCGAGCTGTACCGCCCGGACACCGCGGCACCGGACGATATCCTCGCTCACTTCATGGTGCCCGGGGTGGAACTGGAGATCACCGGCACCGAGGTCCACATCCGGTGCCACGGCGCCCCGTTCGACCTCGAGCTACCGGATACGTCCGGGCCCGCCCCGGCGCCCCGGCCGGTACCCGTGGATACCGTCGACACCGCCTACCTGCTGCGTGTGCGGGAGGCGCTGGACCGGATCCGGCACGGCGCATTCGACAAGGTCATCATGTCCCGCCGCGTGGACCTGCCGTTCACGGTGGATATGCCCTCCACCTACGCCGCGGTCCGCCGGATGAACACTCCGGCACGTTCCTTTCTGCTGGACCTCGGCGGGTGGCAGGCCGCCGGTGTCAGCCCGGAAACCGTGCTGGAGGCCGACGGCGCCGGGCTGGCGGCCACCCAGCCGCTGGCCGGTACCCGGGCCCGGACCGGCGACCCCGACCGTGACCGGACGCTGCGGGAGGATCTGCTCTCCGATCCGAAAGAGGTCTACGAGCACGCGACCTCCGTACGCCTGGCCTACACCGAACTCGACAGTGTCGGCAGCCCGACGCGGGTCAGCGAATTCCTCACCGTGAAAGAGCGTGGCAGCGTGCAGCATCTCGCGTCACGGGTCGAGACCCTGCTTGCCGACGGCCGGATGTCGTGGGACGCCCTGGCGGCGGTGTATCCGGCCATCACGGCGTCCGGTATCCCCAAGGCACCCGCTTGCGCCGCGATCGGCGACCTCGAACCCGGCACCCGCGGCCTCTACAGCGGCGCCGTCGTGCGCGCGGACAGCACCGGCTCTCTCGACGCCGCACTCGTCCTGCGCGCCGTCTATCAACGCGAGGGGCGCAGCTGGCTGCGCGCCGGGGCCGGTGTCGTCACCGGCTCGACACCCGCGCGCGAATTCGAGGAGACCTGCGAGAAACTGGCTTGTATCGCCCCCTATCTCGTGCCTGCACGCCCCCGGAAGCCGTCGAGTGCCCTCGTCACCGATATCCGGTGACGAGGGCATCGGCGACTCCGCACACTAGGCCGAGGCCGTCACCCGCCAGTGCCGCGCCCGCGTCTGCGCCGCCCACATCGCGCCGTAGCGACCCTGCTGGGCGAGCAATTCGTCGTGGGTGCCGCGTTCGGCGACCCGGCCGTCTTCCAGCACCAGGATCTGGTCCGCGCCCACCACGGTGGAGAGGCGGTGCGCGATCACGAGGACCGTCTTCTCCGCGACCAGCGCGTCGATGGCCTCCTGGACAGCGACCTCGCTTTCGGTGTCCAGTGCGGCGGTCGGCTCGTCCAGCAGGACGATCGGCGCGTCCTTCAGGATCGCGCGGGCGATCGAAATACGCTGCCGTTCCCCGCCGGACAACGCGCCACCGATCTCGCCGACCCGGGTGTCGTAACCGTGCGGAAGCCGTTCGACGAAGGTGTGCACATTGGCGGCCCTGGCCGCGGCCTCGATTTCTTCCTGGGTGGCGCCGGGTGCCGCCATGGCGATATTCGCGCGAATCGTATCGTCGAACAGATACACGTCCTGGAAGACCACCGCGATCGTGCGGTAGATCTCCACCGAGTCGAGAGTGCGCAGGTCCAGCCCCCCGATCCGCACGCTGCCGCTGTCCGGGTCCGCGTACCGGGTGAGCAATCTGGTCACCGTCGTCTTACCCGACCCGGACGGGCCCACCAGGGCCGTGAGCGATCGGGCGGGGGCGGTGAAAGACACTCCCCGCAGGACCCGGCTGCCGTCGGCGTATCCGAAGTGCACATCGTCGAAGGTGATGTCGTAGCCGGTGATCCGGGCTTCCGGGTCGCCCACGGGCAGCGCCGGGGCATCCAGCACCTCGCCGACCCTTTCCAGCGCCGAATCGGTGATTTCGAATATCGAGGAGAGATTGGCCATCGTCGACAACGGCTCGGCGAAACGCACGGCCGCGGCGACCACGGCGATCAGCAAAGCCGCCGACATGTCCATATCGAGAACCAGCGCCGCCCCCGTAGCGGCCATCGCCACCAGACAGAGCTGGACGACACTCGATGCCAGCAGGCCCGGCCAGGTCAGCCGCTTCTGCATCGACGACATGGCGTCGTTCTGCTCTTCGAGGGTTTCGACCAGCCGCTGCGAGGAGCTGCCGATCTGCCCGGTCGCCCGCAGCACCGGCAGACCCTGCACGTATTCCACCACCCGGCTCGCCGCCGCGGCGTCGGCCGCGTCGGTGCGGCGCGCGCCCGCCCCGGTGATCTGCTGGATCCGCCGGACGAACAGCACCGCGAACGGTACCGAGACCGCGAGTACCAGTCCCAGCCGCCAGTCGACCGCCAGGATGATCACCCCGATGATCGCCGGAACGGTCACCATCTGGATGAACAGCAGCGCCATCCCGGACGAACTCATCGTGGCGTTGGCGACGTTGCTGCCCATCACCGTGGTCAGGTCCCCCGCGGCGCGGCGCTCGAGGTCGGCCTGCGGCATGGTCCGCAACTTGTCGCCCAGTCGCATCCGGGTAGCGGCGAGCACATCGGCCCACCGGCCGAACTCGAACCGCAACTGCCCGTAGTGGAATACCGCCTGGACCACCCAGCAGGCCACCAGTACGCCGAACCAGGTCCACACCACGGTGGTGTTCACCTCCGGCCTGCTCAGCTCGTACAGAATCGGAATCAACGTGGCATAGGCGGCCGCCTGCAGGATCGAGCCGAGAAACGCGCACCACAGGGTGCGGCGGAACTCGTCCCGGTAGTCGCCGGCGGCGAGCAGCATCAGCCCCACGATTCGCCTCATCGGTCGGTAGCCTCCTTGTTCCCGGCGGTGCCGAGGGCCCGCTTGTTCCGGCCGCCGCCGAGCCCCCAGCCGCGGGCGCGCTGGTGGTGCTCCCAGAGCCGCGTGTAGCGGCCACCGGCGGCGAGTAGTTCGGTATGCGTGCCGGATTCGGCGACCCGGCCGGCTTCCAGCACCACGATCTGGTCCGCGTCGACGATCGTGGACAGGCGATGAGCGACCACGAGTACCGTGCGGCCGCGGGTGAGCTCGGCGAGGGCGGCCTGGATCGCCGCTTCGTTCTCGGGATCGGCGAACGAGGTCGCTTCGTCGAGTATCACGATGGGCGCGTCCGCCAGCAGTGCCCGGGCGATGGTGATGCGCTGGCGCTGCCCGCCGGACAGTCGCGTCCCGCGCTCGCCCACGGGTGTGTCATAGCCCTCGGGTAGCTCCGAGACGATGAACTCGTGTGCCTGGGCGGCCCGTGCCGCGGCCTCGACCTCCGCGTCGGTGGCCGACGGGCGGGCGAGCCGAATATTTTCCCGCACGGTGCCGGAGAGCAGAAACGGATCCTGGAACACCATCGCCAGCCGCCGGAGCAGCTCCGCGGAGCCGATACGCCGGACGTCCACCCCACCGACGAGCACCTCCCCGGAGTCCACATCCCAGAAACGTGGGATGAGTCGTGCGACCGTCGATTTGCCCGAGCCGGACGGCCCGACCAGCGCGCATACCGTGCCGCTCGGAATCGTCAGGTTCACACCGTCCAGTGCGGCGCGCTCCGCGCCACCGTAACCGAACCGCACGTCCCGGAACACGATCGACCCGTCGGCGGGAGACTGCGGATGCTCCGGCTCCGGCAACGGCTCGATATCGAGCACTTCGACGATCCGCGCGGCACCGGCCTTGGAATCGTTGATCAGATTCGACAGATTCATCAACGGCACCACCGATTCCACCGGCAGCGTGCCGATCAGGATCGCGGCAACCAGCTGCGCCGGCGATATCGACCCGCCGGCCGTCAGCCAGATGCCCACCGCGGTGACGATCACGATGGTCGGCAACGGCGCCACCGTCAGATTGGCGAAGATCATCGCGCTGCGATTGTTGTTCTGCCAGACGGTGGTCGCGACATTGAACTGCCGGACCCGGTCGACGAAACGGCGGAACGACACCGTGCCGTCGTCGAAGGTCCGCACCACCGGCATCCCCTGCACGAACTCCACCGTCGCCGCGTTGATCGCTTCGTTGGCCTCGTCGTAGCGACGGCGGGTCTCGACGTAATCCCGCAACGTCAACTGCATCCCGACGAACACCACCGGCAGGAACACCGCCACCGCCAGCAGTAGCCGCCAATCCACGAAACCCAGCGCCACCAGCGCCGCGATCGGCTGCGCCACCGTGAATCCGGCCAGTGGTACGGCATCGGCCACCGCCATATGCAAGCCGCGCACATCGTCCTGCACGACCTTCTTCACCGCCCCCGACCCCAGCCGCTGCGCCTCCCCGAGCGGAACCCGGCCCAGATGCGCGGCGAGATCGCCGCGCAACCGCTGCTCGAGATCGAACGACGCCAGATGCGAGAGGAGGAACGACCATGCGCGCAGGGCGAACCGAACGAGGAACCCGGCCGCGGCCAGCACCAGGAACGCCACCACCGTGCCGGTTTCGGTCCCGGCTTCGAACAGCTCCCCCAGCGCCAGCGCCAATCCCACGAAACCCGCCACCCCGGCCGCGCCGCCGAGCGCGCCGAGCGCCATGGCGGCACCGAGCCGGCCACGGACCGGTGCGGTCACCCGGAACAACGCATTGCCCGGCGTCACCGCGGCTTCGCCCGCGTCTCTCCGAGGTTCTTGCCCCACCTCTGCTACCTGGAGCAACGTCCCGGTATCACCCATTGCCACGGCTCCTGTCCGTAATCCACGAGAACCGCCGTCCCCTCGGCAGCACATCTCCCCGGCGTCGCGATCGAAGCCCCGCTTCATCGGCAGCACGGTAAAGGGAAACGATTATCGTTGTCGAATAAGAGGCACCCTAACACACCACGTCGCCCGGCACAGCAGGCTCGAGCCATCACCGGTCGCAGCCCACACACAGAAGGGCGCCGCCAACTCGCCCGTCTCACAGGCGCTCTCACCGCACGGTCGTTCAGGTGTTTCCGGCCGGGCCCCCGCCTCGAGGTAGGTACACCTCGTCGACGGACGGCCGGCGCGCGGCAGCACGGCGAGCTCGATATGGGCCGGCCCGGCCGAGGCCCCCAACCGGATACCGGTCCTGTCCCGGATCTCGGCCGCCATCGGTGTTCGGAAACGGATGAGCAGGATGTTGTCGACGACGACGGCGTTCCGCCCGCCGGGTTCGGTGGCGCGGTACCCGGCTCTGTCGGCGCATTCGACGATCCGTCCGGAGCCGGCCGGCGCGAGTTCGGCGTAGATCTCTTCCGGAGCCGGGAAATGGGCCTCGGGGTCCTCGTCCAGGACCCCGGTGCGAGCGAACCGTTGTCGACGAAGAGCCGACAGCTTCACGGCCGCGGCCGCGGTGCGCAGCACTTTCGCCTGGGGGGGGGGAATGCGAAGGGGGTGTGGAAGTATCGGTCCGAGGTCAGGCCGGGCCCACGGCCGGGGAAACTGCATTCGAGGTCGCGGCGTTCGGTGGTGACAAGGCGTCGGAGCCGGCGTCGCGGGCGGCGTGGTGCACCGGCTCCACCGCGGTGGCCGAGATACCGACCGCGGTGACTCGCCGGCCACAGCGTATCCCCACCGGGGCCGCAGGCGAGGCGAGCGCAGGGCTGGGGTCGAGTGCCGGGACGGTATCGACGAGTAATGGGTGGGCAGGCGCCAACCGTCGAAGGCCATGTCACCCATGCCAAGGTGCCGCGATTCGCGGAATCAGCCGGGCAGTCGCCCTTCGCACTCGTCGAACGGCGCTCCGGAGTTGAAGCATTCGGCCAACCCACTCTGCACGTCGCCCGAGGTCGGCGGCTCACCACACAGAATCCCGCACCGCTGAGCCCCGGGAACCTCCGACCCATCGGGATAGCGGCAACCGTCCGCGTCACAGCTGTAGCCGCGGGTATTGGGGTCGAGCGGCATCGGCTGCCGCGAATACGACCAGACGAACGCGTCGGTCTCCGCGACCTGGCTGCAATAGACGGTCCGTCCATCCTCCAGGTACGCGACCGCGCCCTGCTCCGCGCAATAGTCGTTCAACACCACCACCGGCCCGGGCGGAGCCGCGGGCTCCGCACCGGCCGGCGCCACCACCGGCGACCCGGCCGCCGCGAATACCGCGGCGACCCCCACGATCGCACCGGCTGTCCGGGAAATCCTCCGAGAGCGTTCCGCTGTTGCATACATCGCTCTGCCCCATCCTGTCGAGTCCGATCCCCCACCCCGAGTCGACGCGCCAACCCTAACGGCTACCCCACCCCCTGACAACGCCCCCGCCCAGCAAAACAGCTCTGACCAGCCGATTAGCTCTCCCGAACCTCTCTGAGGTACTCTCATCGGGCACCCTGACAGGGTGCAACGGGCTGTGGCGCAGTTTGGTAGCGCACTTGACTGGGGGTCAAGTGGTCGCAGGT
Organism: Nocardia carnea; assembly: GCF_029869215.1. Classification (GTDB taxonomy): domain Bacteria; phylum Actinomycetota; class Actinomycetes; order Mycobacteriales; family Mycobacteriaceae; genus Nocardia; species Nocardia carnea_B. Next base: position 9,324 of record NZ_JARWPM010000160.1, on the reverse strand, counting down.
TCAAATCCTGTCAGCCCGACCATGGAAAAACCCCTTCCCACCTGCATGGGAAGGGGTTTTCTGTCATTCGACCAATCGAAGTTTCGGGACCAATTTGGGACTGATCGACGCTGCGCCACGGGCCTCGTGGCTTGATCAGCTCGGTTTTGCAGAGGCCGTTGATTCCCTCTTGTGACTGATCAGTCGCCCGCGCGATGGATGGCACTCGATAAGCCGTGCGTCCAGCCGGGTGCTGCCAACGGCAAAGGCATCGGCGCGACAAATCTCGGCCGAAAAGTACCGCGATATGCGCCGCGACGGCCGGGCTCCTACGGTTCGGGTGCGCACCGATGGCCAGATGGCGACGTGGTCAGGCCGGTAGCCCTGGTCGATCGTCTACGCCCGTTACGCGACCGTTCCGCCGTCGACGGGAAGGGCGACGCCGGTGATGAATGATGCGTCTTCGGATAGCAGGAACAGGGCCGCGTTCGCAACCTCCTCCGGCTGTCCCAGCCGGCGCAGCGGTATCGCCTCGGCGGCCTGGCGGCTCAACTCCTCGGCATCCGCTCCTCGCGCCCGGTCGTCGTCGGGCCGAGCGACGAACACGCGCAACATCGGGGTGTCCATCATTCCGGTACACACCGCGTTGAAACGCAGGCCCTCGGGACCGTACTTCTTGGCGAGCGCCCGCATCAAGCCGACCACGCCGAATTTCGCCATCGAGTACACCGGGCTCCACGGCGAACCGGTCAACCCGGACGAAGACGAGGTGAATAGGACGTTCCCGTCAGTGGCCTTCTTCAGGTGCGGGATTGCGCGCGAGGTCGTCACCATGACCGTGCGCAGGTTGAGATCGATCGTCTTGTCGAACGCCGCCAGATCGAGGTCTTCCACCGCGGCGGGTCCCGGATATCCGACGTGGTTCCACAGGAAATCGAGTTTGCCGAATTTCTCCACGGTCTTGTCCACGATATCGCGGGCGAAATCCTCGTCGCCGAGGTCACCGGCGAGCGCCAGCCCCTGACCTCCCGCGGCCTCCACCAGCGCGAGCGTTTCCCGGGTTTCCTCTTCCTCGAGTGATACCACGGCCACGGTGGCGCCGGCACGGGCGAACCGGATCGCGCCGGCCCGTCCCATTCCGCTGCCCGCGGCGGTCACAATTCCCACTTTCCCGGTCAATACGGACATGTCTGTTCCTCTGCTCTTCCGAAATCCGGCAGGGTCGGCGTCGAACGCCGACTGCTGCCATTTCCATCGCCCTGCCGGCTATTTCCCGCATTGCGCGCGGACATGGGGGGTCGTCAATGCGAAATTCCCAGCCCCGGCACGGCGGGGTCGTGCTCCAGCACCGTTTTCCGGCGCAAGTACGCATCGACCCCTTCCAGGCCGCTTTCGAAACCATGACCCGAGGCTTTGATCCCGCCGAACGGCATCTCGGCCCGCGATACGACGGTCGTGTTGATACCGACCATCCCCGCTTCCAGATCCCGGGCCATGCGATGGGCTTTGGCCAGTGAATCGGTGAAGACGAACGATGCCAGGCCATAGGTGGTCGCGTTCGCGCGGGCGATCGCATCGTCGAGATCGTGATACCGGACGATGGGCATGACCGGGCCGAAGATTTCTTGCGCGAAGACGGTGCCGGAATCGTCGACCTCGGTCAGCACGGTCGGCTCGACGAAGTATCCGGCGCCGTCCGGGATCCCACCGCCGCAGACAACCTCCGCGCCCCGGTCGAGCGCATCCGCCAAAGCCTTCCCTACGTGGTCGACGCGGCGCGCGTTGGCCAGCGGCCCCATCGTGGTGCCCGCCGCCGTCCCGGCGCCGAGCTCGATCTCGCGAACGAACCGTTCCACCGCGTCGACGAACCGGTCGTGCACCGCGGCATGCACGAAAAACCGGCTGGGACTGTTGCAGACCTGGCCTGCATTACGGAATTTCGAGGTCGCGAGGCGCAGCGCGACCTCGTCGATGTCGATATCCGGCTCGACGATCACCGGAGCGTTGCCGCCGAGTTCCATGGTGGTCCGGATGTCGTGCGTGGCCGCCAACCGCGACAGTATCCGTCCCACACCGACCGATCCGGTCAGCGAAACCTTCCGGATGACGCCGGCCGACAGCATATGCTCCGAGATCTCGGCGGGGACGCCGAGGACCAGGTTGACGACCCCGGGAGGGGCGCCCGCGTCCGCGAACGCGGAGATCACCGCCAAGGCGCCCGCAGGAGTTTCCTCGGCCGCTTTGACGATGACAGGGCAGCCGGCCGCCAGGGCCGCCGCGACCTTGCGCGCGACGGTGAGGACCGGGAAGTTCCACGGCGTGAACGCTGCCACCGGGCCGACCGGTTCGGTGGTGACCATCAGGCGGCTGTCGCTGCCGGACGGCACGATTCGCCCGTAGGTACGCCGGCCCTCCTCCGCGCACCAGTCGATGATCTCGGCACTGGCGTGTACTTCGGCACGGGCCTCGTGCAGCGGTTTGCCCTGCTCGCTCGATACGGCGAACGCGATGATATCCGCCCGCTCACGCAGGAGTTGCGCGGCGCCGCGGATAATGTCGGACCGGCGCAGCGGCGGGGTATCCCGCCAACTACGCGCGGTACGCGAAACGGCGGCCAGTGCCCGGTCGAGTTGCCCGGGCCCGACATGCGGATAGGTCGCCACGACCTCCTCCGTCGCTGGATCCAGGACCTTCTCGGAGGTGCCTGCGTCGCCGTCCTCCCACCTCCCGTCGATGAACTGTTTCACAGCCGGATAGGCGTCCCGAGTCGGCATGGAGTTTCCTCGCTTTTCGATCATGTAACGGCCGAAGTCCCTCATACTTCCGGCATGACTTCCGCGGCGATCCAGCACAAATAGTCCAGATATTCCTGCTCCGGCCGCACGCCGCGCGGCGGTTCGGCGACCGTGCGGGTGATACCGATCTTCCGATAGCGGCCTCGAGCGTGAAATCGGTCGGGTTGGGTTGCCGCGGCCGCGAACGCCATCGTCGACAACGCATCCTGCCAGTACGACCCGAGCCTGGGCACCTCGAACAGCGGCATCGCGAGATGCTCGGAGACCGATACGGCATGGAAGCCCGATTCGTCCAGGGTGCGGAGAATCCGCCGGAAACCGTCCGCGTCGAGCGCATGTGACCACGGGTAGAACCCCGGGATGTGATTGGTGCCCGGCAGGATGACATCGAACTTCATGGCGCACAGGTCCTTTCGGGCCGGATCGCCGACCGGGACGGTGGAATGGGCCCATTTCGGGGGTTGTGTTTCGCCGACCCACGAAGCATCGGTAGCGGTATCGAGGGCGTCTTCAGTACACGACAGATCTCCGGCCAGGTCCCATGACCGTTCCGCTGACCGGGAGGGCCGTCGGCCGGTACCCGGCGCCGCGGGCAGGCTGGCGAAAACATGCAGAGGAAGGACGGCACAAATGCACGGAGAAACCACATGGTGAGCCGGAACGAGCCGCGCGTCGCAGTTGTCACCGGAGCATCACGCGGCGCGGGCAAGGGAATAGCTCTCGCCCTGGCCGAGGCCGGTATGACCGTCTACATCACCGGCCGCACGCAGACGGAGGGTAGCAGCGCCGACGGGTTACCCGGCACGGTACACCGGACGGCCGACGATATCGCCGCCCGCGGCGGCACCGCCATCCCCGTGATCTGCGACCACAGGGACGACGACCAGGTGCGCGCGCTCTTCGAGCGGATCGACCGCGAATACGGCCGTCTCGATGTTCTGGTGAACAACGCGACCGCGCTCTCTGCCGCACCCGAATCTCCCGGCCAGCCCTTCTGGCAGCGGTCGCTGGCCGAGGAATTGAAGCCGCTCGACGTCGGCCTCCGATCACATTTCGTCGCCGCCTACTACGCGGCACCGCTGCTGATCCGCGCCGGTGGACTGGTGGTGCACACCTCATCCCCCGGAGCACGCACCTACCTTCCGGGAGTGCACGGCCCGGTCTACGGGGCCGGGAAAGCCGGGTCGGACAAGCTCGCGCATGATATGGCGCACGAATTCCGGCCGCACGGTGTCGCGGTCGTCTCGATCTGGATGGGTGTCCTGAACACCGAGCAACTCCACCGCGGCGGACTCGACCCCGATCGGTTGGTGGGAACCGTATTTCCCGGTGTCGAATCCCCCGCGGTGACCGGACGGGTCATCGCCGCGCTCGCCGCCGACCCGGCAGTGCTGGCGCGCACCGGACATACCTACTGGGGATCGGAGCTCGCGAGCGAGTACGGCATCACCGATATCGACGGTTCGGCACCGCCCTCCTATCGCGAATGGCTCGGTGCGCCGTCGGAGTTCCCGGTGGTGGCGCCCACCTACGCGGACTTCCTCGCAGACCGGGAGTCGCAGACCCGCCCCGGCGGGGCAGTCCCCGGCGACCACGACCGCATCGAGGCCATCAAGCGTCTGAAGAATCGATATTGGCGTGCCTGCGACGCCAAGGACCCAGCGGGTATACGCGCGTGCTTCATCGCGGCCGGTGCGGATATCGATTTCGGTCCGCTCGGCCGTTTCGACGCCGACGGGCTGACCCAGGTATTCCGGGATATCGCCCTGAGCACACACGACGGCAGGCACCGGATCCTCGATATGCACCACGGCATGATGCCGGACATCACGCTGCTCAGCGCTACCGAAGCCGTCGGGTCCTGGACCCTGCGCTTCACCCAGCTCGATCTGCGTGCCCGGACGCAGACGCTCGCGGCGATCGAATACGACGACCGTTACGTGCTCGAGGACGGCGAGTGGCGGATGAGCAAATGCCATTCCCGGACTCTCTGGTCGTTGACCCAGCCACTGTCCGCGGACGCCGTGATCGCCGATAACCTCGGCTGACCGCATAACCGGCCCGGATCGGGTGCTGCGGGATCGAGCGGAATCGGCCCGACCGCCTCCCGGCATCCGATCCGCCGCGGACCGTGCTCAGCGGAGGCTATGTCTGCCTACGCTTACCGGAGGGCGGTCTGCGATGACCTCGGCGATGCGTTCATCTCCCGGCGGGCCCCTCCGGTGGCCCTCAGCACCGACGACAGCTGCCGACGTGGCCGCTTCACCTTCCCAGGTACAACCGTTCGCAAGGTATCCGCGGCACTCCCGAAGCCGGAGCCGGCGATAATTCGATTGCCCCGCACCACCGCTGCCGCTTCCAATCAGCGATCAGATTGCCCACTGCCGCGGCCGCGATCACGTATTCGAAAGCGCGCCCGGACAACCAGATTCGCACGCGCACATCGGCGCTGGTCCCGGAAGTCGCCGGGCCGCGGGTATACCGGAGACCCGCACTGTTCTCTTCGTTGTGCCTGGTCATGCCCATCCATCCTGCTGCACTCACCGGATACCCGGGTTGCGCACCGAATGCGTCTCGGGTTTCCGGTCCGACGCGTCGCGGGCTCTGCGCAACGCCGACCACGTCGTCGCCGTTGCCCATCCATGCGCGGATCCTGTCTCGGCTCATAGGCCGTCACGACGACCATGAGCCGGGTCACAAGATGGCATATCCGCGGCGTCGCCCCGGGTTGCTTCCCACTCAGCGGCACAGGAAAACAGGGCTTCCACTCAGCGGTGGTTACCCTTGCGGCGCCTGCCACCAGGATCGATTCTGGGACGATGCCACCGAACCGCCGCTTCGACCTCCACCCGCAGCTACCGGGCTCGAACCGATGGTGAGCATCCGGGAGACCGGAACATCGCCCGATCGGCTTTCCGGCCCTGCCCGTACCCCCACAACCCGGTCCGGGACCGGGATCGTCGTGGTACTCGGCGCCTGCGGGTATCTGATGGCGCTCCAGCAGACCATGGTCCTGCCCCTGCTGCCGGCCCTGCCGTCGCTGGTGAACACCTCCGCGAGCAATGCCTCCTGGCTGGTGACCGCCACCCTGGTCACAGGAGCGGTCGTCACACCACTGATCGGCCGGCTCGCCGATATGTTCGGCAAGAAGCTGCTGATCGTCCTGACGCTGTTGCTCGTGGTGTCCGCATCGGTGCTGGGTGCGCTCAGTGACGCGTTGCTCCCCCTGGTGCTCGCCCGGGCCGCCCAAGGATGTGGCTTGGCACTGATTCCTGTCGCGATGGCCACTATGCGCGATGTGCTGCCGCCGCACCGGGTCCCCGGCGGGGTATCCACCATGAGCGCATCGATGGCCATCGGCGCCGCCGCGGGCCTGCCGCTGTCCGGCCTGATCGTCACATTCCTGGATTGGCACTGGATCTTCTGGGCGGTGGCCGCGGCCGGGTCGGTGCTGACGCTCATCGTCGTGAAGGTTGTTCCCCCGTCCCCGCCGCGCGCACGAGAAAAGTTCGACCTGCCCGGCGCCGTCGTGCTCGCCGGCGCGCTCACCGCGCTGCTGCTACCACTGTCCAAGGGCGGGCAGTGGGGCTGGACCAGTCCGGAGACGTTGATTCTCGCCGGAACGAGCGTGCTTCTCTTCGCGGCATGGATACCCCTGCAGCTCCGCTCCGACGCCCCGCTGGTGAACCTGCGGGTGGCAGCGCGGCCACCCCTGTTGCTGGTGAACCTGTGCGCGCTGCTCATCGGCTTCGCACTGTTCAGCAATATTTTGATCACCACACAGCTGTTGCAGCAACCGGCGGCGACGGGGTTCGGCGCGGGATTGAGCGTGCTGGAAGCCGGATTCTGGCTCATGCCCATCGCGCTCGTCGGCATAGCCACGGCGCCGGTCGCCGCGCGCGCCATCGCACGATTCGGCCCGCAACCGGTGCTTCTGGTCGCGGCGATCGAACTGTCGGCCGCGTTCGCGCTCCGTGTTCCCTTCAGCCGGGAACCGTGGCAGATGCTGGCGGGTGCCGTTGTGGTCGGCATCGGCCTGTCCCTGACGATCGCCGCCGTACCCACTGCCATCATGACAATTGTCCCGGTAACCCAATCGGCTTCGGCCACCAGTATCAGCGCACTGCTCCAGTCGGTGGGCACCTCGACCGCCAGCGCGACCATGGCCGCGGCCGCGGGCACCTGGACCGTCACCGTCGGCTCCCAGCACTATCCCGGGGCGCCGGCCTTCACCATGATGTTCTGGATCGCGGCCGCTACCACCGGAGCCGCCGCCGGACTCGCCGGCCTGCTCATCGCCGGCCGGCGGTCCGGGCGGGGGGTCACCAATCCTGCCAGGGAATGATCGTTCGCAGCGGGCCGTCGAACAGCGTCTCCCCCACCACCGGCCGTGGCGAGCCGGTATCGGCAAGCGCTTGTTCCGATGCCGCCACCGAGCGAGTCACCTCGGCCGGGTCGGCGTCGAGGTACAGCATCCGGATACGGAGCGCGCCCGGCGCGTATTCGCGATTCCCGGCGCCGAGCGGCAGGGTGGGGTGTTTCTGGAGCGAATGCAGCGAGAAGGTCCACGCACCCGCCACTCCGGGGCAGTCGAGCAGCGCGGGGATACCGACACGATCGTCCCAGCGGAACTGCTCATGGACGTCGGCCGCATGCGGTTCCGGGTAATGGGTGACGGTGAGATGCAACCCGCGGTTGGGCCGGAAGGGCAGTGCCTCCGCCGACACCCCGATTCGCGGGGCCGCGTATCCCTTGACGGGTGTGAAGAATCCGAGCAGCGGCCGCATGACGCCCGGTAGCTGCGGGCCCCGGCCCCATTGGAACGAGTCCTCACCCAGTTTGGTCCACGCCGCGACACTCTCCTCGTAGGGCGGGCGGAACCAATACATCGCCACATAGTCGATACCGGCGAGGTCCTGCGACGACGACCGATCGAGCGCGGTGTATTCGGCCGGCCGCGCCCACCGATCGCCCCAGGCGACCCCCGGCAGCAGCAGATTCTCCGGACGATGGTCGAGCTGATGCCATTCGTTGTATTCGCGATGCACGGTGGGGTCGGTGAGATCGATGAAGGAGAAGAACGCGCGTTCCGAGAACATACAGCCTGCCGATCCGATTCGATGAACAGTTTCCGGATGGTTTCCGGCGCCCGGCGCCGGCGGTATCGCTTGGCCGGGCGCCGGCCGTACAGACGGCACACCATCGGGCGATACCTCACCGAGGTCGATCATGGCGTGTGCCAGGGTGGTGCGTCTGTCCGCTTTTCCGCTGAATGGACAGCGGATATCCCCGGGCCGGACTTCCTCGTCGCACTACGCCGGGCGCACCACGGACATGTGTCCGCGCAGGACCGATGGGCTCAGAAGGCCATGCCCGAGGCCCTCATCACGCCGAGCAGGATTCGGTACTGTCGGGATTTCCCGAAGACGGCACTCCGGCCGCCGCGACGCCCGTGGCCGCCGAAAGTCAGGCCGCCCCGACGAGATCGAGCGGCGCCTCCACCGGATACGCGCTGGGAGCCATGGCGTACTCGCGCGTCAGCAACGCGACGAACTCGCTGTCGTGCAGAGGGTCGGACGGTTCCACGAACTGCACGCCGCGCCGGCGCAGATCCGCGCACAGCAGCTCCAGTGCCGTGTCGAGAGTGAGATCGTCGGTGTGCTCGAAATACCGTGTGGCGTCGACCAGATCGTCGAACACGTAGGCGCCGTAATGGAAGAGGAATCGCATTTCGCTGTCGTGGTATCGGGCGATCTCCTGCGTCCCGTTACGTACAACCCATTCGTCCGCTCCTTCGCCGGCGACGGTGGATTCCAGTCCGAGCCCCGGAATGGCGCGTTTGTGCCGGGGACCGCTCGCCTCCCCGCGGTGGAACATCTTCTCGTTGTGGGTGAGGATGCCACTGTTGTGGAACGGCGCCGGGAATCGGGCGGGCGGCCGGTCCGGCCCTTCGGGCCAATAGGTGAATCCGCCGTCGACCTCGGAATCATAGAATAACGCGATCACCTGACCCGAGCGGAGCTCCCAGTGCTCGAACAGCCCTGATTTCGCCATGACGCTGAGCAGCCAGATGGGGGTGTTGAATTTGTCCATGCCGCGCCAGCTCGGGCTGTCGAAATGGCCCGCGTCGTAACTGTGCGCCGGTGCGCGAACATTGAAGAGGTAGCTGTTCGGTACCGCATATCGGGCCCCGTGCATCGACTTGATCATATCGAGGAGCTTGCGGCTGTAGCAGATCTCGTGCGCGGATTCCTCGAGCGGAAGTCCGTAGTTACCGAAGTATCCCCGGAAGGTCGGTGTGAGCAGATCCGAGAGCTCCAATTTTCGGCCGGGATCATGATTCTTGGGCCCGGAAACCGCAAGATATTCCTCGGCGGTTTTGAAATGCTGGGCAGCGATCAGCCGCCACGGCCCGCGATGCCTGACGATATCGAACAATATTTCGATCTCTTCGGGAGTATAGATATTGTCGACGTAACGTGGCGGCACGACAGGGGTCATGGGGTGGCGTGATTTCACGGTATCTTCCTTTCCGATTTCGGAGTATTTC
>NZ_JARWPM010000159.1 GCF_029869215.1 Nocardia carnea | reverse complement strand
TGTGCTGCTGTTCGCGGCGCATCACTTCGTGATCGATGGTGTGTCGTGGCGGGTGATCATTCCGGATCTGGCGTTGGCGTGGTCGCAGCTGGCTGCGGGTCAGCCGGTGGTGTTGCCGCCGGTGGGTACCTCGTTGCGGCGGTGGGCCCATGGACTGGCCGAGGCCGCCGTTACCCCGGAACGTGCCGCGGAGCTGCCGTACTGGCAGAAGGTCGCGGCCACCCCGGACCCAGTGTTGGGTACCCGTCCGTTCGATCCGGTCGTCGATACCCGGGCGACCGTCGAAACGTTCGAGGTCGCCCTTCCGGCCGAGGTCACCGAGGCGGTGCTGACCACCTTGGGTGCCCGCTATCACGGCGGTCCCAACGATGCCTTGCTGTCCGCGCTGGCGCTGGCGCTCGCGCGCTGGCGCGGCGCCGGCCGGGCGCGGGCCGCGCTGGTGAAACTCGAGGGGCACGGCCGCGAGGAAACCGTGGTGCCCGGGGCTGATCTGTCCCGCACCGTCGGCTGGTTCACCGCCGTGTACCCGGTGCGGCTGGAACTGCCGGGTGTCGATATCGATGCGGCCTTCGCCGGCGGCCGAGAACTCGGCGCAGTCGTGAAATCGGTGAAGGAACAGCTCCTCGCGGTCCCCGACAAAGGTCTCGGCTACGGTATGCTCCGCCACCTCAACCCCGAAACAGGCGCCCGGCTGCCCGAGTGGATACCCGGGCAGATCGGGTTCAACTACTTGGGCCGGGTCTCGTCCGGAGAGGTTCCGGCCGAAATGGCCGACCTGGGCTGGATGCCCACCGCGGATCTGGGACCGGTGTCGGCCGATATCGACGGCGAGATGCCCGCCCACGCGCCGCTGGATATCAATGCCATCGTCACCTCCGGGGCCGAGGGACCGGTGTTGAGTGCGTCCTTCGCGTACGTCACGGGTCTGTTCAGCGAGGAGAAGGTGCGCGAGTTCGCGGATCTGTGGGTCGAGGCCCTCACCGCACTCGCCGAGCACGTCCGCCGGCCGGAGGCGGGTGGGTTCACCCCGTCGGATATGCCGCTGGTGCGGGTCGCGCAACCCGATATCGACCGTTGGGAGCGGGCTTATCCGGCGCTGACCGAGGTGTGGCCGCTGTCGCCGTTGCAGGCGGGTTTGTTGTTCCACGCGCAGCTGGTGCGCGACGGTCACGACGTCTACACCATGCAGTCAACGGTCGATCTGACCGGTCGTGTCGATCCCGTCCGGCTGCGGCAGGCTGCGGAAAAACTGGTCGAGCGCTATCCGAATCTGCGGACCGCGTTCGTCGCGGATGCCGAGGGGCAGTGGGTGCAGGTGGTTCTCGGCTCTGTGTCGGTGCCGTGGCGCGATATCGACCTGCGCACGTTGCCGGAACCTGAGCGCGCGGCCGAACTCGACCGGTTGCTGGCCGCGGACCGGGCCCGGCATTTCGATATGTCGGCTGCGCCGCTGATCCGGTTCCACCTGGTCCGCTGGAGCGAGGACGCCTGGAAGCTCGTGATCACCACCCACCACATCCTGGTGGACGGCTGGTCCATGCCGCTGCTCATGCGGGACCTGCTGATGCTGTACGCCCTGCGCGGCG
>NZ_JARWPM010000158.1 GCF_029869215.1 Nocardia carnea | reverse complement strand
CTCGATCGGAGTCGACGGCGCCCGGAACACCTGCGCCTCGAACACCGGCGCCGGCAACGCCCGCCGATCCAGCTTGCCACTGGCATTCAACGGCAACTCGTCGAGCACCACGAACGCCGCGGGCACCATATACGACGGCAGACTGCCGGACAGGTGCGTGCGCAGCGCATCGGTTTCGACCACGGCACCGGCCACCGGCACCACATAGCCGACGAGCTGATCGCCGGTCCGCGCATCGCTGCGCAGCACCACCACGGCCTGCGCGATCTCGTCCACGCCGGTGAGCGCCGCCTCGATCTCGCCCAGTTCGATACGCAGACCGCGCAACTTCACCTGGAAATCGGTTCGGCCCAGGTACTCCAGTTCACCCGCGGGGTTCCAGCGCACCAGGTCGCCGGTGCGGTACATCCGCTCCCCCGTCTCGAACGGGTCGGCGACGAACCGGTCGGCGGACAGGTCCGGCCGCGCCACATACCCGCGGGCCAGCTGTGCGCCCGACAGATACAGCTCACCCGCGACACCCACCGGCACCGGCCGCAACCGGCCGTCGAGCACATACACCCGGGTGTTGAGCACGGGTGCGCCGATCGGCACGGTGGCCGTATCGGCGTCGGTCACTTCGTGATAGGTGACGTCGACCGCGGCCTCGGTCGGACCGTACAGGTTGTGTACCGCGGTACCGGTGAGCTCCCGCAACCGCTGCGCCGGTTTCGGCGGCAACGCCTCACCGGAGGAGAACACCATCCGCAGCGTCGTGCACCGCACCGCACCGGTTCCGGCGTTCGCGGCAGGCAGTGCGCCGACGAAGACAGTGAGCATGGACGGCACGAAGTGCGCCACCGTCACCCGCTCGCTGTCGATGACCTCCGCCAGATACGCGGGATCCCGATGACCGTCCGGCTTCGCCACCACCAACCGCGCACCGACCTGCAACGGCCAGAAGAACTCCCACACCGACACATCGAACGTCGACGGCGTCTTCTGCAACACCACATCATCGGCTTCCAGCCCGTACTCGGACTGCATCCACACCAAACGGTTCACGATCGCCGCATGCGAAACAGCCACACCCTTCGGGCGACCCGTCGAACCCGACGTGAAAATCACATACGCCGTATTGGTGGCCCGCAGCGGCGCCACCCGATCGGCATCGGTGACCGGCTCCTCCGAGTAAGCGGAGAGATCGGCCTCGTCGACCACGACCACCGGCCGCCCGGCCGGCGCGAACCCGTCGGCGGCGCTGGTGAGCACACAGACCGGTGCCGCGGTATCGAGCACATAGTCGATCCGCTCGGCCGGCTGTTCCAGATCCAGCGGCACATACGCACCACCGGCGGTGACGACCGCGTACATCGCCACGACCAGATCCAGCGACCGCCGCATACCGAGCGCCACCGGAACATCCGGGCCCACACCCAGCGCGATCAGATGCCGCGCGAGGCGGTTCACCCGGCCGGCGAACCCGGCGTAGGACAGACCTGTCCCCTCGAACGCCACCGCGGGCGCCACCGGGGTCCGCGCGACCTGGTCGGCGAACAGGCTCGCCAGGGTCGCGGCCGGATCCACCGCACCCACCGGGCCGTAGCCGCTGCGCAGGACATACGACGCCTCCGCCGCGTCCAGCAACGGCAGATCGCCCAGCGGCCGTTCGGGGGTCTTCACCACGGCCTTCAACAGCCGCACGAACCGCCGGCCGAACTGCGCCACCGTGGCCGGATCGAACAGATCGGTCGCGTAGGTGAAGGTCGCGGCGATACCGGCGGTCCCGGCCCGTTCGCTGAGATCCAGCTGCAGATCGAATTTCGCCGTTTCGATCGGCATATCGACCGCACCGATGGTGAGCCCGGGCAGTTCCGCATCGGCCGGCGGGGTGTTCTGCAGCGACAGCATCACCTGGAACAGCGGATGCCGGGCCTGCGACCGCACCGGGTTCAGGATCTCCACCAGCCGTTCGAACGGCAGGTCGGCGTTGCCGAAGGCGGCGATATCGGTTCCGCGCACCGAACCCAGCAGTTCGGTGAACCCGGCCCCCGCATCGACCGGTGTCCGCAGCACCAGGGTGTTGACGAACATACCGATCAGGTCGTCGAGGGCGCGCTCACCACGGCCCGCGACCGGGGTGCCGATCGCGATATCGGTTTCCCCGGACAGCCGGGAGAGCAGCACCGCGAACGCCGCGTGCACGACCATGAACAGGGTCGCGCCTTCGGCCCGCGCCAGGTCGGCCAGCCCGGTGTGGGTTTCCGCGTCGATCTCGAAGACGTGGGTGGCGCCGCGACCGGAGGCGATCGCGGGCCGCGCCCGGTCGGCCGGGAGGTCCAGCTGATCCGGCAGACCGGCCAGTTCCCGCGACCAGTACGCGATCTGTTCGGCGATCACCGATTCGGGATCGTCCTCCGAGCCCAGCACCTGCCGCTGCCACAGCGCGAAATCGGCGTACTGGACTTCCAGCGGCGCCCAGCCGGGGGTGTCGCCCGCGGTCCGCGCCACATAGGCGGTGACCACATCGCGCAGCAGCGGGGTCATCGAGAAACCGTCACCGGAGATGTGGTGGACCACGAAGCCCAGCACATGTTCGGTCGCGTCCAGCCGGTACAGCCCGGCCCGCAACGGCACGCTCGCGGTGACGTCGAACCCGGCCATCACCAGTGCGGCGAGGCGCGCGGGCAGTTCGGCCGGTGTGGTCTCCACCGGGGCCAGTTCCGGCACCGCGTCGACCGCCGGCACCACCTGCTGATACGGGGTTCCGTCCACGTCGGGGTAGAAGGTCCGCAGCGATTCGTGCCGCGCCACCACATCGGCCACGGCGGCCTGCAGGGCGGCCACGTCCAGCGCACCCGACAGCCGCACCGCGACCGGGATGTTGTCCACGAACGAATCCGGGTCGAACCGGTTGAGGAACCACATCCGCTGCTGTGCCAGCGACAGCGGCGCCCGCTGCACGACCTCGCCGGAGGGCAGGGTCTGCTCCGGTCGCGGCTGCGGCACCAGCGGTGCCCGCCCACCGGCCCCGGCGTGCAGGCCGGCCCGCGCGGCGAGACCGGCGACCGTGGACGCCTCGAACAGCATCCGCACCGGCACCGTGGTCTGCAGCGCGGTGCCGAGCCGGGCCGCGATCTGGGTCGCGATCAGCGAGTTACCGCCCAGTTCGAAGAAATCGTCGTCGGCGCCGACCCGGTCCACACCGAGCACCTCGGCGAAGGTCGCCGCCACGATCTCCTCGACCGGGGTGGACGGCGCCCGGAACACCCGGGCCGCGAATTCCGGTTCGGGCAGAGCCCGGCGGTCCAGCTTGCCGGAGGCGTTCAGCGGGAACGCGTCGAGCACCATGAGCGTCGCGGGAACCATATAGCCGGGCAGTTGCGCGGCGAGCGCACCGCGCACCCGGTCGGGATCGATCTGCGCGCCGGCGGCGGGCACCGCGTAACCGACGAGCTGATCGCCGGTGCGCGGATCGTGCCGCAGCACCACCACGGCCTGGCCCACCTCGGGCAGGGCCGCCAGCGCCGACTCGATCTCGCCGAGTTCGATCCGCAGGCCGCGCAACTTCACCTGGAAGTCGGTGCGGCCCAAGTACTCCAGCTCACCGGCCGAGTTCCAGCGCACCAAGTCGCCGGTGCGATACATCCGCTCACCCGCACCGTACGGATTCGCCACGAAACGATCCGCGGACAGATCCGGACGCGCCACATAACCGCGCGCCAGCTGCGTACCCGCGAGATACAGCTCACCCGCGACACCCACCGGCACCGGCCGCAACCGGCCATCCAGCACATACACCCGCGTGTTGAACACCGGCGCACCGATCGGCACCGTGTTCTCGTCCGCGTCGGTGACCTCGTGATAGGTCACGTCGACCGCGGCCTCGGTCGGACCGTACAAGTTGTGCACCGCCGTACCGGTCAGCTGCCGCAACTGCTGCGCGGGCTTACCCGGAAGCGCCTCACCGGAGGAGAACACCAGCCGCAGTGACGCGCACCGCGAGATATCGGATTCGGCGCCGGCGAGCGCGCCCACGAAGACCGTGAGCATGGACGGCACGAAATGCGCCACCGTGACACCTTCGGTGTCGATGACCTCCGCCAGATACGCGGGGTCCCGGTGACCGTCCGGTTTCGCCACCACCAGCCGGGCGCCGATCTGCAACGGCCAGAAGAACTCCCACACCGACACGTCGAACGTCGACGGCGTCTTCTGCAGGATCGCGTCCGCGGCTTCCAGCCCGTACTCGGACTGCATCCACACCAAACGGTTGACGATCGCGGCGTGTGAAACCGCCACACCCTTCGGGCGGCCCGTCGAACCCGACGTGAAGATCACATAGGCGGGGTTCTCCGGACGCAGCGGAGCACGCAACTCGTCCGGCCGCACCGGGGTGCTGTCGAACCCGGTCGTATCGACCGTGTCCAGACGCAGCACCGGTGTACCGGCAGGCACCGGGACCTCGTCCGCGGTGGTGGTCAGTACGCAGACCGGTGCCGCGGTATCCAGCACGTACCCGATGCGCTCGGCCGGATGATCGGGATCCAGCGGCACATACGCACCACCGGCGGTGACGATCGCGTACATCCCGATCACCAGATCCAGCGACCGCCGCACGGACAGGCCCACCAGCGATTCCGGGCCCACACCTGCGGCGATCAGCAGTCGGGCAAGTCGGTTGACCCGCGCGTCGAATTCCGCGTAGGTGAGTTGTTCGCCCTCGAAGACGAGCGCGACCCGGTCCGGGTGCGCAGCGGCGGTGCGGGTGTAGCCGTCGAGCAGCAGCCGCGGTTCCACCGGATGACCGGTGGCATTCCACTGCGTCAGTACCCGGGTCCGTTCGGCGGGGGCGAGGATCTCCAGATCGCCTACCGGTGCCGACGGGCGCGCCACGATCTCACCCAGCAGGCGCAGGAAGCGGTCCGCGAAGCTCTGCGCGGTGGCGTGCTCGAACAGCGCACTGGCGTAGGTCAGATGGCCGGCCAGGCCGTTCGGCGCACCGGTGTCGTCGTAGCTGTCGCCGACAAGCAGGTGCAGATCGTATTGCGAGGTCGCGGTATCGATATCGAGTCCGGCCACGGTGAGTCCGGGCAGTTCCAGGCCGGCTATCGCCAGGTTCTGGAACGTCAGCCCCACCTGGAACAGCGGATGCCGGGCCGTCGACCGTGCCGGGTTCAGCACTTCCACCAGGCGTTCGAACGGTACGTCCGCGTTCGCGAACGCCTCGATATCCCGCTGCCGTTGACGGGCCAGCAGATCGGTGAACGCTTCACCGGGATCCAGCTCGGTGCGGAACACCAAGGTGTTCACGAACATACCGATCAGATCATCGAGGGCCTGCTCGCCGCGACCGGCCACCGGGGTGCCGATGGTGATGTCCTCGGTCCCCGACAACCGTGCCAGCAGGACCGCCAGCGCGGTGTGCACAACCATGAACAGGGTCGCGCCCTGCTGCTGCGCCAAACGCTGCAACCCGGCATGAACCTCGGGCGAGATCCCGATCTCCACCCGGCCACCGGCGAACGACTGCACCGCCGGGCGCGGATGATCCGCGGGCAGATCCAGCTGATCGGGAATCCCGGCCAGCGTCGACTGCCAGTAGGCGAGCTGCCGCGCCGCCAGCGACTCCGGATCGGTGTCGTCGCCCAGTAGCTCCCGCTGCCAGAGCGCGAAGTCCGCGTACTGCACCCGCAGCGGCGCCCAGCCCGGCGCCTCGCCCGCGGCCCGCGCCGCGTACGCGGTCATCAGGTCGCGGGTCAGCGGTGCCACCGAGGAACCGTCACCGGCGATGTGGTGAATCACCATGGCCAGCACGTACTCGTCGGCCGCATCCTCGACCGCGAACAGCGCCACCCGCAGCGGCACCTCTTCGGTGACATCGAACTCGGTGGATACCAGGCCCAGCACAGCCGTTTCCACGGCCGCGGCGGCGACCGTCCGCAACGGCAACTCCGGTACCGCACCGGCGGCGGGCAGGATCACCTGTACCGGGCCCTGCTCGGTCTCGGGATAGTAGGTACGCAGGATCTCGTGCCGCTCGACCAGATCGCCGATCGCGGCCCGCAGGGCGTCCACATCCAAAGCGCCGGTCAGGCGCACGGCGATCGGGACGCTGTAGGCGGCGGACTGCTTGTCGAAGCGGTTGAGGAACCACATCCGCTGCTGCGCCAGCGACAACGGCAACCGCTCCGGCCGCGGCTGCGCCACCAGCTCCGCACGCCCGCCCGAACCCGCATGCTGTTCGGCACGCACGGCCAGCCCGGCGACGGTGGGCGCCTCGAACAGCACGCGCACCGGTACCTGGGTATCCAAGGCCTTGCTCAACCGTGCCGCGACCTGGGTCGCGATCAGCGAGTTACCACCGAGCGCGAAGAAATCGTCGTCCGCGCCGACCCGGTCCACACCGAGCACTTCGGCGAAGACCCCGGCCACGATCTCTTCGATCGGAGTCGACGGCGCCCGGAATTCACGGGCCTCGAATACGGGTTCCGGCAGAGCTTTACGGTCCAGCTTGCCGTTCACGGTCAGCGGCAGCGCGTCGAGTTCGACGAACGCCGCCGGCACCATGTACGACGGCAACCGCTGCGCCAGCTCGGCCTGGATGCGGGCGAGGTCCAACCCGGCACCGCCGGCGGGTACGACATAGCCGACCAGCCGGTCGCCGGTCCGCGGGTCGGAGGACGCAAGCACCGCGGTCTGCGCGACCTCCGGCAACGCCAGCAGCGCCGCCTCGATCTCCCCCAACTCGATCCGGAAACCACGAATCTTCACCTGGAAGTCGGTACGACCCCGGTACTCGAGTTCACCAGCACGGTTCCAAGCGACCAGGTCGCCGGTGCGGTACATCCGCGCACCCGGGGTGAACGGATCGGCCACGAACCGCTCGGCGCTCAGTTCCGGGCGACGGAAGTAGCCGTGCGCGAGTTGCGCGCCGGCCAAGTACAGCTCACCCGACACCCCATCGGGCACCGGCCGCAACCGGCCGTCGAGCACATACACCCGCGAGTTCCACTGCGGCACACCAATCGGCACCGACACCTGATCGGCCGCGGTGACCCGATGCGTCGTGATCGACACCGCGGCCTCGGTCGGACCGTACAGGTTGAACAACCCGATGTTCGGGTGGTCGGCGAGCATCCGCTGCGCCGTCGCCGCGGGCAGCGCCTCACCGATAGCCAGCACCCGTCGCAACGAGGTGGACACACCTGTGCCGTCGGCGGAGAGCAGTGCGTCGAGCATCGACGGCACCACCGTCAACGTGGTCACACCCTCACGGCGCATCAGACCGTTGAGGTACGCGGGATCCCGATGACCCTCCGGCGAGGCGATAACCATCCGGCCACCGCACACCGCAGCGGTCCAGAACTCCCACACCGAGAGATCGAAGGTTGCCGCGGTCTTCAACAGGATCGCGTCCGCGGCATCCAGCCCGAATTCGCTGGTGATATAACGCAACTGGTTCACGACCGCGGCATGCGGCAGCGCCACACCCTTCGGCTGGCCGGTCGAACCCGACGTGAAGATCACATACGCCGTATTCGACGCACGCAACGGCGCGACCCGCTCGGCATCGGTCACCGGCGCGCCGTCGAAGCCACCCAGATCCAGCTCGTCGAGCACCACAACCGGCACACCACCGGTACCGAACCCGGTTTCGGCATTGGTCAGTACACAGACCGGTCCCGCGGTAGCCAGGATGTACTCGCTGCGTTCGGCAGCCTGATCCGGATCCACCGGCACATACACACCACCCGCGACCGACACCGCGTACATCGCGACCACCAGATCCACCGACCGGCGGATCGCCAGCCCGACCCGGACCTCCGGGCCGACCCCGCGCCCGATCAGATACCGGGCCAGACGATGGACCCGCGCACCCAACTCGGCATAGGTCACCTGTGTACCGTCGGCACCCACCAGCGCCACCGCGGCGCCATCGGCCGCGACCGAGGTTTCCAGCAGCGAGACCAGCGTCGCCGCCGAATCCAGTTCGCGGGCAGTGGAGTTCCGCTCGGCCAGCGCGGTCCGCTCGGCCGGGGCCAGGATCTCCAGATCGCCCACCGGCACCGACGGATCCGCCACGATCGCGCGCAGCAAGCGCACGAAGCGGTCCGCGAAACCTTCCACCGTCGCCTCGTCGAACAGGGCGGTGGCATAGGTCAGGTAGCCGGATACGCCTTCGGGGGCGCCGGACGGGTCGTAGGTGTCGCCGATGATCAGGTGCAGGTCGAACTGCGAGATCGCGATATCGAAATCCACACCCGAGACGGTCAGGTCCGGCAGCCGCAGCTCGGTCTGCGCCAGGTTCTGGAATGAGAAGCCCACCTGGAACAGCGGATGCCGCGCGGTGGACCGGACCGGGTTCAGCACCTCGACCAGTCGTTCGAACGGCACGTCCGCGTGCGCGAACGCCTGCAGATCCACTTCCCGCTGGCGCGCCAGCAGATCCGCGAACGATTCCCCGCGCTCCAGCTGCGACCGGAACACCAGGGTGTTGACGAACATACCGATCAGATCGTCGAGCGCCCGCTCACCACGACCCGCCACCGGCGTACCGACGGTGATGTCGTCGGTCCCGGACAACCGCGAGAGCAGTACCGCGAACGCCGCATGCACCACCATGAACAGCGTCGCGCCCTGCTCCTGCGCCAACCGCACGAGCCCGGCATGGGTCTCGGCGTCGATACCGACCGGCACCCGGCCACCGGCATAGGACTGCACCGCCGGCCGCGGCCGGTCCGCGGGCAGCTCCAGCTGATCCGGTACCCCGGCCAGCGCCGAACGCCAGTACCCGATCTGCTGCGCGGCCAGCGACAGCGGATCGGCTTCGTCGCCCAGCAGTTCGCGCTGCCAGATGGAGTAATCGGCGTACTGCACAGCCAGCGGCGCCCAGCCGGGTTCCACGCCGGCGGTCCGCGCGGCGTACGCGGTCATGACGTCCCGGGTCAGCGGCACCATCGAGGAACCGTCGCCGGAGATATGGTGCACGACCATCGCCAGGACGAATTCGTCCGCGGCCCCGTCGATATGCAGGAGCGCCACCCGCAACGGCACCTCGGCCGTCACGTCGAATCCGGTGGCGGCGAGCTCGGACACCGCGGCCACCACGTCGGCCGCGGCCACCGTCCGGACCTCGAGCTGCGGGACGGCATCCCCGGCGGGCAGTACGACCTGCACCGGACCCGACTCGGTCTCCGGGTACACCGTGCGCAGCACCTCGTGCCGCGCCACCACATCGGAGATCGCGGCCCGCAGCGCCTCGACATCCAGCGCCCCGGACAGCCGGATCGCCATCGGAATGTGATACGCCGCCGAGTTCTCGTCGAAGCGGTTCAGGAACCACATCCGCTGCTGCGCCAGCGACAGCGGCGCCGCCTGCACCACGTCACCGGAAGACAGCACCCGCTCCGGCCGCGGCTGCGGCACCAGTTCCGCGCGCCCGCCCGAACCGGCCTGCTCCTGGATCCGGGCGGCAACGGCGGTGACGGTGGAGGCTTCGAACAGCATCCGCACCGGCACCTGGGTATCGAGGGCCGCACCGAGCCGCGCCACGGCCTGGGTCGCGATCAGCGAGTTACCGCCGAGGGCGAAGAAATCGTCGTCCGCGCCGACCCGGTCCACACCGAGCACCTCGGCGAACACCCCGGCCACGATCTCCTCGATCGGGGTCGACGGCGCCCGGAACTCACGGGACTCGAAAACCGGTTCCGGCAAGGCTTTCCGGTCCAGCTTGCCGACCGGGGTCAGCGGGATCGAGTCGAGCACCATGATCGCCGACGGCACCATATAGGCCGGCAGCCGCTCCTCGATATGCGCGGTGAGCGCCGCGATATCGACCGTGTAACCGGGTGCGGCGACGATATACGACACCAGCGAGACCGCCCCCGCGGCGCTCTCGTGGCCGATCGTCACCGCGAAATCGACAGTGTCGTAGGAGGTGAGCGCGTTGTCGATCTCGCCCAGTTCGATGCGGAAGCCGCGGATCTTCACCTGGAAGTCGGACCGGCCTACGTATTCGAGCCGGTATTCGAGTTCACCGGAATCGAGTTCACGCGATGCCCAGCGCACCACGTCACCGGTGCGGTACATCCGTTCGCCCGGCGCGTACGGATTGGCCACGAACCGGTCGGCGGTGAGGCTCGGGCGGGCGTGATAGCCGCGGGTGACCTGGATACCGGAGACATACAGTTCGCCGGCCACGCCGTCCGGTACCGGCTGCAGCCGGTCGTCGAGTACCAGCGAACGGATACCGCGGTTCGGGCCGCCGATCGTCAGGGCGTCACCCGGGCGCAGCGGTTCGCCGATATTGACCACGATGGTGGTCTCGGTGGGGCCGTAGACGTTGTGGAACGCGCGGATCGGCCCGTCCGGACCACCCAGCGGGATGGCCCATTTCGCCAGCAGTTCGGGCGAATACGCCTCACCGCCGACGGCCAGCACGCGCAGGCTGTCCAGCCCGGTCGGGTCGAAGGTGGCCAGTGCCGCCGGGGTGATGAACAGATGGGTCACCTGCTCGTCCCGGATCAGTCGGTAGAGCTCGGCACCGCCGTAGGTGCCCGGCGGCACCACGACCAGCGCACCACCGGAACCGATCGCCAGCAGCAGTTCCATGATGGAGGCGTCGAAGCTGGGCGAGGAGAAGTGCAGGGTCCGGGTATCGGAGTCCATCCGGTACCGCGTGACCTGTTCGGCGGCGAAGTTCGCCAGACCGGCATGCGGAACCACCACGCCCTTGGGCACGCCGGTGGAACCGGAGGTGTAGATGATGTAGGCGGTATTCGCCGGGGTCAGCGGCCGTACGCGGTCCGCGTCGGTCACCACTTCGGCCGAGTATCCGTCGAGCGTCAGCTCGTCGAGCACCAGCCACTCCACCGAATCCGGCAGTTCGGCGCGCGCCCGCGAAACGGTCACACCGATCCGGGTGCCCGAGTCGGTGAGCATATGGGCGATACGCTCGGCGGGATAGGTCGGGTCGATCGGTACGAACGCCGCACCGGATTTGGTCACCGCCCATTCGGCCAGCACGGAATCCGCCGATCGCGGTACCGCGATGGCCACCAGATCCTCGGCGCCCAGCCCGCGCTCGATCAGCACCCGCGCCAAGCGGTTCGAGTACTCGTCGGCCTGCCCGTAGGTCCACCGTTCGTCGGCGAACACCACGGCCGGTGCCGCCGGGTCCACCGCGACCGCCGCGGCCAGCAGTTCCGGCAGCGTGCCGGCCGGTACGGCCGGGCCACCGGTGCGCGACAGAGCGGCCGCGCGTTCGGACTCGTCCAGGATCTCGACCGCGCCGAGTACCACGTCCGGGTCGGCGGCGACCGCGGTGAGCAGCCGCTGCCAGCGGGTCAGCATGCTCTTGGCGGTGGCTTCGTCGAACAGTTCTGTCGCGTAGTTCAGCGCCAGATCCATACCGCCCGACGCGTTCTCGCTGAGCGTGAACTGCAGGTCGAACCGGGCGATATCCTCGGCCAGTTCGAGGCCGGAGACCTCCAGACCCGCCAGGTCGAGCACCGCCTGCTGGTTGTTCTGCAGCGAGAGCGCCACCTGGAACAGCGGGTTGCGGGCCTGCGACCGCTCCGGCGCCAGCAGATCCACCAGCCGCTCGAACGGCACATCGGCATGCGAGAACGCGTCCAGATCGGTCTGCTTGGCGCGATCCAGCAGTTCGGTGAACGTCTCGCCCGAACGGACGGACGTCCGCAGCACGAGCGTGTTGACGAACATGCCGACCAGATCGTCGAGCGCCTGCTCACCACGACCCGCGATCGGCGTACCGACGGCGATATCGTCGCTGCCGGACAACCGCGCCAGCAGCGCGGCCAGCGCCGCGTGCAGCACCATGAACATCGAGGCACCGCGCGCGCGGGCCAGGTCGTCCAAGGTGTGCGTCAGCTCGGCCGGTAGTTCGCCGTGCACGGTGGCGCCACGCAGTGAGGCCACCGCGGGACGCGGCCGGTCGGCCGGCAAGGCCAGCTCGTCCGGTAGGTCCGCCAGGGTGCGCTGCCAGAACGCGATCTGCTGCGCCATCGGCGACCGCGGATCGTCCTCGGCTCCCAGTACCCGCCGCTGCCACAGCGTGAAGTCGGCGTACTGCACCGCCAGCGGGGTCCAGCCGGGGCCGTATCCCGCGGCCCGGGCCGCGTACGCGGTCATCACATCGCGCGCCAGCGGGGTCATCGAGAAACCGTCGGCAGCGATATGGTGCACCACCACCACCAGCACATGCTCGCCGGGCGCGGTGGTGAACAGCCGGATCCGCAGCGGTACCGCCGCGGCCACATCGAAACCGGTGGCCACGAATTCGGTGACCGCCGCGGGCAGTTCACCGGCGTCGACCGCAACCGGAGCCAGCTCGAACTCGACCTGCTCGGCGGGCACGATCGACTGCACGGGGCTGCCGTCGACTTCCGGGAACCACGTACGCAGCGATTCGTGCCGCCGCACCACATCGGCGACCGCCGCGCGCAGCGCCGCCACATCCAGCTCACCGGTGAGGCGGATCGCCATCGGCAGGTTGTAGGCCACCGACGAGGTGTCGTACTGGTTCAGGAACCACATCCGCTGCTGCGCGAACGACAGCGGCACCCGTTGCGGGCGCGGGCCCGCGACCAGCGCGGGACGCCCGTCCCCGCCGGCCTGTTCCACCCGGACGGCCAGCGCCGCCACCGTCGGCGCCTCGAACAGCGCGCGCACCGGCACGCTGGTCTCCAGCGCCGCCCCGATCCGCGCCGCGACCTGAGTCGCGACCAGCGAGTTACCGCCGAGCTCGAAGAAATCGTCATCGGCGCCCACGCGGTCGACGCCGAGCACCTCCGCGAACGTCGCGGCCACGATCTCCTCGATCGGTGTGGAGGGCGCGCGGAACACCTGCGCCTCGAACACCGGCGCCGGCAACAGTTTCCGGTCCAGTTTCCCGGAGGCGTTCATCGGGAACGCGTCGAGCACTACGAACGCCGCGGGCACCATATAGCCGGGCAGTTCGGCACGCAGTGCGGACCGCACCGCCTCCGGATCGATCGTCCGGCCGGTCTCGGGCACCAGATAGGCCACCAGCTGGTCGCCGGTGCGTTCGTCGGTGCGCATGACCACCACGGACTGCGCGACCTCCGGCAGATTCGCCAAGGCCGTCTCGATCTCGCCGAGCTCGATGCGCAGACCACGCAACTTCACCTGGAAGTCGGTGCGGCCCAGGTACTCCAGCTCACCCTCGGCGTTCCAGCGCGCCAGATCGCCGGTGCGATACATGCGCTCGCCGGTGCCGAAGGGGTTCGCCACGAACCGGTCACCGGTCAGGTCGGGGCGGTACAGATACCCACGCGCCAGCTGCGCGCCACCCAGATAGAGCTCACCCGGGACACCCGGGGGCACCGGCTGCAACCGGTCGTCGAGCACGTAGGCCTGGGTATTGAACGACGGGGCGCCGATCGGCACGGTGACCGTATCGGCCTCGGTCACTTCGTGGTAGACGAGGTCGACCGTGGTTTCGGTGGGGCCGTACACATTGTGGAGCCGGGCCGAAGTGAGTTCGCGCAGCCGGCGCGGCAGATCGGTCGGCCACGCTTCACCGCCGACGAAGATCTGGCTCAGGTTCGACCAGGCGCCCGGATCCGTTTCGGACACGATGACCGACAGCATCGACGGCACGAACTGTGCCGCGGTGACACCCTCGTCCCCGATGATCCGCGCCAGATAGCCGGGATCGCGATGGCCGTCCGGCCGGGCGACCACGAGCCGGGCACCGACCTGCAGCGGCAGGAACAGCTCGCGGATCGACGCGTCGAAGGTGACCGGCGCCCGCAGCAGCATGACATCGGCGGCCCCGATCCCGTACCGGGCGTGGTTGCTGACGAGGCAGTTCACGACCGCCTCGTGCGCCACCGCGACACCCTTCGGCCGGCCCGTCGAACCGGAGGTGAAGATCACGTACGCGGTGTTGCCCGGGCGCAGCGGCCGGTGCCGGTCGGCGTCGGTGAGCGGGGCGGCGGAGAACTCGGTGAGATCGAGCCGGTCGATCCGCACCTGGTTCGCCACGACCGGGTCCAGGTCAGCGCCGGAGGTCAGCACGCACAGTGGTCGCGCGGTGTCGAGGATATGCCCGAGCCGCTCGATCGGCTGGTCGGGATCCAGCGGCACGTACGCGCCGCCGGCGGCGATCACCGCGTACATACCGACGAGGAGATCGAAGGACCGCTGCATACCGAGGGCCACATGCACCTCGGGGCCCACCCCGGCGCGATGCAGCCACCGGGCCAGCCGGTGTACCCGCGCCGCGAAGTCGGCGT
This sequence comes from Nocardia carnea, assembly GCF_029869215.1. GTDB lineage: Bacteria > Actinomycetota > Actinomycetes > Mycobacteriales > Mycobacteriaceae > Nocardia > Nocardia carnea_B. Next base: position 6,366 of record NZ_JARWPM010000158.1, on the reverse strand, counting down.
AGGACAGATTCGTCCCCTCGAACGTCAGCGCGACGGCGTCCGGCGTCCGGGCGACCTGCGCCTCGAACAGCGCCACCAGGGTGGCGCTCGCGTTACCCGGGGTTTCGGTGAGCGCCGTCTCCACCGGGAACTCGGTGGCATTCCACCGGTCCAGAACCAGCGACCGCTCGGCGGTATCCATGATCTCGATATCGCCGACCGATACCGCCGGCTCGCCGATCACGGCGCGCAGGACCCGCACGAACCGCCGGCTGAACTCGGCCACATACGACTCGTCGAACAGATCGGTGGCGTAGGTGATCGAGGCATCCATCCCCGACCCGTCCGGCGCCGCATCGCTCAGGGTGAGCACCAGATCGTATTTCGAGGTCGGCGCTTCGACATTCAGGTCGGTCATGGTGAGACCGGGCAGTTCCAGGCGCGATTCACCGAGGTTCTGGAACGCCAGCATCACCTGGAACAGCGGCTGGCGCGATTGCGACCGCACCGGGTTCAGCACCTCGACCAGCCGCTCGAACGGCACATCGGCGTGCGCGAAGGCGTGCAGGTCGCGATCGCGCACATGCGCGAGCAACTCCGTGAACGGGGCGGCGGTATCGACCTGGGTCCGCAACACCAGCGTGTTGACGAACATGCCGACCATATCGTCGAGCATGCGGTCACCGCGCCCGGCGATCGGGATACCGATGGGGATATCGGTGGTACCGCTGAGCCGGGCGAGCAGGATGGCGAAACCGCTGTGCAGCACCATGAACAGGGTCGTACCCTGCGCTTTGGCCAGCTCGTCGAGCTCCTGCACCACATCCCCGGGCACCACGAACCGGTGGGTCGCCGCCTGTTCGCTGGCGACCGCGGGGCGGGGGCGTGCGGACAGCCGGAGTTCGTCGGGGATTCCGGCCAGCTCCGCGCGCCAGAAGTCGAGCTGTGCGGCAGCCAGCGAACCCGGGTCCTCCTCGGAGCCGAGCAGTTCCCGCTGCCAGATCGCGTAGTCGATGTACTGCACCGGCATCGGCGTCCAGTCCGGGGCCTGCCCGGCGGTCCGCGCCGCGTACGCGATCATCAGATCACGGCTCAGCGGATGCATCGAGAAACCGTCGGCCGCGATATGGTGCACCACACCGACCAGGACGTGGTCGTCCTCGCTCAACCGGTACACCCGCATCCGCACCGGGGGTTCGACGGTGAGATCGAAGCCCAGGCAGACGAATTCGTGGATCGACGCGAGCAGTTCGTCACCGAGGTCGGCACCGGCGCCGCCGCGGAACTCGCGGACCTCCACGCCCGGAACCGCTTCGGCCGGCGGCAGCACCTGCTGATAACCGACGCCGTCGTGCGACGGGTACACCGTGCGCAGCGATTCGTGCCGGGCGATCACATCGCCGACCGCCTCGATCATCGCGGGTACATCGAGCGTGCCCTGCAACCGCAGGACGACCGGGATGTTGTCGACCGGCGACTCCGGTTCGAAGCGGTTGAGGAACCACATACGCTGCTGCGCCTGCGACAGCGGCGGCCGCTCCGGCCGCGGCCGCGGCGCCAGGACCGGGCGCCCACCGGCACCGGCCTGCTGCTCCACCCGCGCGGCCAGAGCGGCCACGGTCGAATCCTCGAACAGCATCCGCACCGGCACCTGGGTGTCGAGGGCGGCACCGATCCGGGCGGCGACCTGGGTCGCGATCAGCGAGTTACCGCCGAGCGCGAAGAAATCGTCGTCGGCGCCGACCCGGTCGGTGCCGAGCAGCTCGGCGAACACCCCGGCCACGATCTCCTCGATCGGGGTCGAGGCGGCCCGCGAGCCCGCGGATTCGAACACCGGCGCGGGCAGGGCGCGGCGGTCCAGTTTCCCGTTGATGGTCAACGGGATCCGATCCAGCACGACGAGCGCGGACGGCACCATATAGGACGGCAGTCGCTGTCCCGCACCTTCGCGGATCGCCTCGAGATCGGGTTCGGTGCCGCTGTCCGGCACCACATAGCCGACGATCCGGTGATCGCCCGGCTTGTCCTCGCGGACGATCACCGCGGCCTGCGCGACGCCGGGCTGGGCGAGTACCGCGGCCTCGATCTCACCGAGTTCGATACGGAAACCGCGCACCTTCACCTGGTCGTCGGCGCGGCCGAGGTATTCGAGTTCGCCGGAACGGTTCCAGCGCGCGAGGTCGCCGGAACGGTAGAGGCGGGCACCGGGTTCGCCCAGCGGGTCGGCCACGAAACGCGCCGCCGTCAGGTCCGGGCGGCCCAGATAGCCGCGCGAGAGCTGCACACCGGAGATGTACAGTTCGCCCGCGACGCCCACGGGCACCGGCCGCAGCCGGTCGTCCAGCACATAGGTTTTCAGGCCGGCCAGCGCGCGGCCCACCACGCTGCCGGCCGCGCCGGCGATGGTGGCCGCGTCGAGGGCGCGGTAGGACACATGCACCGTGGTCTCGGTGATTCCGTACATATTCACCAGCAGCGGCGACGCGGTTTCCCGGCCGTCGATCAGCTGGGTGCGCCCGGCCGTACCGTCACCGTGGCGTTCGACCCAGTCGGCGAGCCGGCGCAGTTCCAGCGCCTCGCCGCCGAATACCACATAGCGCAGGGCCAGCGGGCGATCGTCGGCCGCGGTGCGGTCGGCCTCGGCCAGCTGGTAGAACGCCGACGGCGTCTGGTTCAGCACCGTGACGCGTTCGGCGCGCAGCAGTTCCAGGAATTGCTGCGGCGACCGCGAAACGTAGTAGTCGACGACCACGAGGGTGCCGCCGAACAGCAACGGACCCCACAGCTCCCACACCGAGAAGTCGAACGCGTAGGAGTGGAACAGCGTCCACACATCATCGGCGCCGAAGCCGAATTCGCGTTCGGTATTGGCGAACAACCGCACCACGTTGCGGTGCGGTACCGCGACGCCCTTGGGGCGTCCGGTGGAACCGGAGGTGTAGATGACGTAGGCGGTGTTATCCGGCCGCAGCGGCGCGAGCCGGTCGGCGTCGGTGATCGGACCGTCGTCGGCGTCCTCGATATCGCCGGCCTCCACCGCGAATCCGTCCACCGCGATCCGCGAGGTACCGGCGGGCAGGTCCACCGGCACGGTCGAATCCAGGACCACCGTGGCCGGGCGCGCGTCGCCGAGCACATACGCGAGGCGTTCGGCCGGCGAATCCGGATCCACCGGTACGTAGCCGGCGCCCGATTTGATCACCGCGAGCAGCGCGACCACCAGATCCAGCGACCGCGGCAGCAGCACCGCGACCAGGCTCTCGGGTCCGGCGCCCTCGGCGATCAGACGCCGTGCCAGCACATTCGCCCGGCGGTCCAGCTCGCTGTAGCTGAGCCGGTCGTCGCCGAACTTCACCGCGGTCCGCTGCGGATGCTCGCTCGCGGCCACCTCGAAAAGGCTTGCCAGGGTGGCGGTTCCGGGATGATCGACCGCGCGGCCGGCCACGCTGAACACGCCCGGAGCGGCGTCGGCGCGGGTTCCGGTCCACCGCTGCACCACATTCGTACGCTCGGCTTCACCCAGCAGGTCGATATCGCCGACCGCGACACCCGGATCCCGGGCGACGGCGCGCAGGATCCGCAGCAGCCGCTCGGCGAAACCGGCCACCGTCTCCGGATCGAACAGGTCGGTGGCGTACGACCACTGCATATGCAGGCTGCCGTCGGTCGGACCCTCGGTCCCGACCGCGAGCTGCAGATCGAATTTCGCCAGACCGGGGTCGAATTCGACGACCTCGAGTTCGAGACCCGGCAGCGCCACGGTCCGCGCATCGGCCGCCGACGCCGCCTCGAACGACAGCGCCACCTGGAACAGCGGATGATGCGCCTGCGAGCGGCGCGGATTCAGGATGTCGACCAGCCGCTCGAACGGGATATCGGCATGGGCGAAGGCCGCCAGGTCGGTCCGGCGAACCTGGGCGAGCAGTTCGGTGAACGGCATCGCCGGGGACACCTCGGTGCGCAGCACCAGGGTGTTGACGAACATACCGACCAGCTCGTCGAGCACCTGTTCACCGCGGCCGGCGATCGGGGTGCCGATCGCGATATCGCTACTGGCGGCCATTCGGCTCGACCAGGCCGCCAGCACGGCGTGCACCAGCATGAACAGCGTGGTGCCCTGCGCGCGGGCCAGGTTCTCCAGCTCGGCGCGCAGCTCCGCGTCCACGGCGAAATCGTGGACGGCGCCGGCATTGGAGGCGATCTCCGGGCGCGGCCGATCGGTGGGGAGCTCCAGCTGATCGGGCAGATCCCGCAGGGTTTCGACCCAGTAGGCCACCTGCTGGGCGGCGACGGATTCCGGATCGTCCTCCGCACCCAGCACCGCACGCTGCCAGAGTGTGTAATCGGCGTACTGCACCGGCAGCGGCGCCCAGCCGGGCTCCACGCCGCGGCTGCGATCGCTGTAGGCGACGACCAGGTCGCGCAGCAGCGGGCGCGGCGAGAAGCCGTCGGCGCTGATGTGGTGGGCGACGAGGACGAAGACATAACTGTTCTCGTCCGTCCGCAGCAGGGTCGTCCGGAACGGCGGGGTATCGGTGACATCGAAGAACACCCCGGCCAGTTCCAGGATCCGGGCGGGCAGTTCCGCCTCGGTGACCGGTTCGGGGGTCAGGTCGAAGACCACGTCGTCGGCGGGCAGCACCTGCTGATAGCCGACACCGTCGACCTCGGGGTAGACGGTCCGCAGCACCTCGTGCCGGGCGACGACATCGGCGATGGCGGCACGCAGCGCGTCCACATCGAGATCGCCGGTGAGGCGGATGGCGAACGGGATGTTGTAGGCGGCCGAGGCGCGATCGAACCGGTTGAGGAACCACATCCGCTGCTGCGCCAGCGACAGCGGCACCCGCTCCGGGCGCGGCTGCGGCACCAGCGCGGCACGCCCGCCGGCGCCCACATGCTCCTGGACGCGCGCGGCGAGCGCGGTCACGGTGGCGGCTTCGAACAGCGCACGCACCGGCACCTGCGTATCCAGTGCGGCACCCAGCCGGGCGGCGACCTGGGTCGCGATCAACGAGTTACCACCGAGTGCGAAGAAATCGTCATCGGCACCGACCCGGTCGACGCCGAGAACGTCGGCGAAGACACCGGCCACGATCTCTTCGACCGGAGTCGAGGCCGCGCGGAACTCGCGGGTCTCGAACACCGGCTCGGGCAGAGCCTTCCGGTCCAGCTTGCCGGAGGTGTTCAACGGGAAGGCGTCCAGCGCGACGACTGCCGCCGGGACCATATAGGTCGGCAGCACCTCACGGACAGCCTCGAGCAGAGCCGTCTGCACGATTTGCTCGCCCGGCGCCGGTACGACGTAGGCGACCAGCTGCTCGCCCAACTGCGACCCGGCCACGGTGACCACGGCCTGGCTCACCTGCGGCTGCGCCAGCAACGCCGACTCGATCTCACCCAACTCGATACGCTGACCACGGAACTTCACCTGGAAATCCGTACGACCCAGATACTCCAGCACCGGTTGACCATCGACACGCGTCCACCGCACGAGGTCACCCGTGCGGTACATCCGCGCGCCGTCGTCGAACGGACTCGCCACGAACCGATCCGAACTCAGATCCGGACGCGTCACATACCCTCGCGCCAGCTGGTCACCGGCCAGGTACAGCTCACCCGTGACACCCTCGGGCACCGGATGCAACCGCGAATCCAACACATAGACACGGCTGTTCCACTGCGGCACACCGATCGGCACACTGCCCGGCTCGGCACCCGTGGCCTGCCAATACGTGATCGACACCGCGGCCTCGGTCGGGCCGTAGAGGTTGTGCACCGCAGCATCGGAGATCGCGTGCATCGCGGTCACCGTCTCCGGCGGCAACGCCTCACCGATCACGAACACATGCTGCAGCGACGGGATCGAACCAGCAGCGGTATGCGCGGCGAACACCGTCAACATCGACGGCACGAAGTCCGTCACCGTCACGTCCTGCTCGGCGATCACCCGAGCCAGATACGCCGGATCACGATGACCATCCGGCGTGGCGACAACCAGACGGGCACCCGCAGCCAGCGGCAGGAAGTAACCCCACAACGACACATCGAACGTGGTCGCGGTCTTCTGCAGGTAGACGTCACCCGTATCCATCGGGTATTGCGCAAGCATCCACGCGACCTGATTACTGATCGCCGAATGCGGCACAGCCACACCCTTCGGGCGACCCGTCGAACCCGACGTGAAGATCACATACGCCGTATTCGACGCCCGCACCGGCGCCAACCGATCCGCATCGGTGACGGTCAGGGCGTCGTAACCGCTGGTGTCGAGGGTGTCCAGCTCCAGTACGGGCACACCTGTCCCCTCCGGAACAGCACCCGCATCAGCAGCAGTGGTCAGCAGACAGACCGGTGCCGCGGTATCCAGGATGTAACCGATCCGCT
>NZ_JARWPM010000157.1 GCF_029869215.1 Nocardia carnea | reverse complement strand
CGCAGCATGAGGCCCTTGTCGCGGAGCTGCTCGTCGTCGACACAGACCATGCCACCGTTACCCGCGCACGTGATGATGTGCGACATCGCGAGACTGGTGACGGTGATATCGGAACGGCTGCCGGTTTTGGTGCCGCGCAGCGTGCGCATCAGGTCACCGAGCCGGTCCACGATCTCGGTCACCTGGCCCGGTTCCAGCTCCGCGGCCGCGCAGCTGGCGGCCAATGCCGTGACCCGACCGGCGATCTCGCGACCCTGCAGCAGGCCTGCTGGACCGTCCCGCCGCTGACCGTGCAGACCATGTACGCCGACCCCGATGCGGTGCTCAATGCCCTGGCGCGGCCGGGGTTTTGCGGGGGGGGCCGCTACGGGTCGCGAGCGCACCCGCGCGCTCGGTAGGGTCGGGCGGGTGAGTAGGTGGACAGGCCGTCGGTTCCGCAGGATCGGGCGATTGGATCAGGCGGTGGGGGATACGGTGGCGCAACTGCCCGCCACGAAAGCGGATGCGGGTCTGTTGCGCCTCACCGGTAGCGCGGATCACGGTGTGCTGTGGATGGCGTTCGCGGCGGTACTGGCCTCCCGCGGTGGCGCCACCCGGCGCGGCGCGCTGCGCGGTGTCGCCTCGGTGGCGGGCGCCAGTTTCGTCACCAATATCGTGCTCAAATCGGTTTTCGCGCGCCGCCGTCCGGCTGCCGAACTGATGCCCACGCATCGGCGGCTCGCACCCGCGCCGACCTCGTCGTCGTTCCCGTCCGGGCACAGCGCGAGCGCGGCCGCGTTCGCGACCGCGGTGGCGATGGAGAGCCCGCGCGCGGGCCTGGTGGTGGCGCCGGTGGCGGCCGCCGTGGCGTACTCCCGGGTGCATACGGGCGTGCACTGGGGGTCCGATGTGCTCGTCGGGGCGGCCGTCGGTTCCGGGATCGCGCTGGCCACCCGCCGCTGGTGGCCGGTGCGCGAATCGGACGAGGCGCTGGCGGCTCCGGTACCGGAGGTGCCCGTGCTGGCCGAGGGCAAGGGCCTCGTGGTGATGGTCAACCCGGTCTCCGGGGACCCGAACTACGACCCGACCGACGATATCGCCGCCGCGCTGCCCGCCGCGACGGTACTGCGCACCAACCCCGGGCTGGACTGCGCCGTCCACCTCGAACAGGCCATCGCCGAGCAACGGCAGCCGGTGCTGGCGGTCGGGGTGGCCGGCGGCGACGGCACCGTGGCCGCGGTGGCCGCCGTCGCCTTGCGCAAGAATTTGCCGCTGGTGGTGATCCCCACCGGCACGCTCAATCATTTCGCCCGTGACCTGGGCGTCTACGATCTGCGCGAAGTGATCGACGCGACCGGTGTCGGGGAGGCCGTGGCGGTCGATATCGCCGCGGTCGAATACGGCGACGAAAACGAGACGCGCACCAGGCATCTGATCAATACCTTCAGTCTCGGCGCCTACCCCGATCTGGTGCGGTTGCGGGAGAAATGGCAGAAACGCTGGGGTAAATGGCCCGCGTTCGCCGCGGCGCTCGTGGTCACCCTGCGCCGCGCCGAACCCATCGAAATCTACCTGGACCGCCGGTGGCAGCGGGTGTGGTTCCTGTTCGTCGGTAACGGCCCCTATCACCCGCACGGCGCGGTGCCCGCCTTCCGCGACCGCCTCGATTCCGGACTGCTCGATGTGCGCTGGCTACGCGCGGATCTGCGGTGGTCACGCACCCGCGCGGTGATCGCGCTGCTGCTGGCCGCGATCGGGCACAGCCGGGTGTACGGGGAGCGGCAGATGCCCGAGCTGCAGGTACATCTGCCGGTGCCCGAAGCGCTCGCCGCCGACGGTGAGGTGATCGGCAGCGCCACCCACCTGCGCTTCACCACGGCCGGTCAGCTGGCCGTATACCGGCGCGATGAATCCAACCCGCTGTGGGCCGACCGCAGCCGCCCGCACCACCGCCGGGCGCCGTGGCTGCCGGAGGTGTTCCGGGTCCCGATGAGCGGCTGGATCGCCCTGGCGATGCGTGGTCTCACCGGCCCCGGCCGGGGCTGACCGGCCGCGACCCGATCCGATCGGGCCGGGTCGCGGTTTCGGTGGCAGTCGCCGGTGGACGCCCCGGCCGTAGCGGTCTACTGACCGCCGAAGTCGAACATCCAGGGGATGGAGAACCGGTCGGTGAGCATTCCGAACAGTTGCGTCCATTCCGTTTTGGCGAGCTGCATATCCACGGTGCCGCCGACCGCGAGGGCGTCGAACAGCCGCCGGGCTTCGTCTTCATCGCTGAGTTCCAGGCATACGGTGAAGTTCGGCCTGCTCGAAACCTCGACGGCCTGCCCGGGCGGACAGTCCGACCCCATCAGAATCTGCTCGACGCCGTTGAGCGGCAGCGCCACATGCGCCACCAGATTCTTGGCCTCGGCGGGCAGATTCTCGGCCTCCCCCATATCGCCGAACCGGATCAGCTGCAGTTCGCCGCCGAACACGGACTGATAGAAGGTGAAGGCCTCCTCGGCGTTGCCGTTGAACATCAGATACGGATTGACGGATTTCACGCGGATCTCCTTCGCCAGGTGATTGCGGATGCAGAATGCCGGGAAACGCCGCCGGCAAACCGGGGCCATCCCCGCCGACATTTGTTCAACCGAGTCCAGAGAGCATTCGAGGCCGGCCCGCGTCCAAGCCTAACCGCCGGGCACCGACGCCGAGGCGAGACATGTAGAGAACCGATCACCCGAAACCCGACCCGACCACGGCGGCGCCGAGTCTCATGAGGGCCCCGGAAGTTCACATAACCCCGGAACCAGACGCAACCACGGCGGCGCCGAGTCTCACAAGGCCCTCGGTGGTCTACATTCCCGGAACCGAACGCATCCACGGTGGCTTCGAGTCTTACTCGGCCTTGCGTGGTTCACATAACCCCGGAACGGAACGTGACCACGGTGGTGTCGGGTTTTACGAGGCCCTGAGTGGTTCACATAACCCCGGAACGGAACGTGACCACGGTGGTGTCGGGTCCTACGAGGCCCTGAGTGGTTCACATAACCCCGGAACGGAACGTGACCACGGCGGTGCCGAGTCTTACGAGGCCCTGAGTGGTTTTTGCCCGTCCCCGCGGTAAAGGCGCCCTGGGCTTGCGCGCCGCCGCCGTGGTGGAGAGGGTACCGGCCGGGCCAACGGGGGCGAAAACCCCCGGCCCCCACCCCCGGCGCCCGGCCCGGGGCCCCCGGGCCCCCGGGTCCCCCGCGCCAGCTCCGCGACATCCTCGAATTCGGGCGTGGCTTGGAGGATACGGTCCTGTTCCAGCGCCACCTTGATC
>NZ_JARWPM010000156.1 GCF_029869215.1 Nocardia carnea | reverse complement strand
ATCCGGGGGTGCGCGCCTCGGGATGGCAGACTCTAGTCCCGGAAGTAACAGACCAGCAGCGACCGGCCCGGCCCGGGGCCCGGCCCCCGGAAGGGAGGGAAGTGGGAGTGCCCGCCAACGACCACCCCAGGGCGGCCGCGCTTTGGTTTTTGGGGCGCCCCCCCCCCCCCTTCCGCGCTTTCGCCCCCCCCCGCGCGCCGGGGGGCCCCCGCGCGCGGGGGCGGCGAAACCGGCCACCGTGAACTGCACCTACAACGACACCCCCGAACCGGCGGCCAAACCGGTGGAGAAGCCGCGGTCGGAGGGTATCCAGACCGGCGACGGGAATGCCACGCTGAGCGTGAGCATGGACACCAACCAGGGCCCACTCGGGCTGACCCTGAACAACGCCGAATCGCCGTGCACCGTGAACAGTTTTGCCAGCCTGGCGGGCCAGGGCTACTTCGACGGTACGAACTGCCACCGCCTCACCCAGGGCGAGGGCCTGAAGGTGCTGCAGTGCGGTGATCCGACCGGTACCGGTACCGGCGGACCCGGCTACCAGTTCGACAACGAGTACCCCACCGATCAGTTCGCACCGGGCGATCCGGCCCTGCAGACGCCGATCAGTTATCAGCGTGGTGTCCTGGCCATGGCCAACGCCGGGCCGGGAACCAACGGCAGCCAGTTCTTCATCGTCTACGGCGATTCCATGCTGCCGCCCAACTACACGATCTTCGGCACGGTGGACGAGGGCGGGCTGGCGACCCTGGACAAGATCGCCGCGATCGGCCAGGACGAGTCCAACGGCCCGGGTGACGGCAAGCCCAACCAGCCGGTCACGGTGAATTCGGTGCGGATCGACTGATCGCGGTTCCGGCGGGTCCGGCGCTGTGCCGATTCCGTAGATATATGCTGGTCGGCGTTACGTTGCACCGACTGTGCCCCCAGTTCTCGGGTAATCTCGAAACAGGGAGTGCGCGTGACCATGTCGCGCTCGCCGGTCGCCGTTTCGGGCCGGGGCGCTGCCGGCGGGTTCTTCCGGCGCACGTGTCCGGAAGGCGAGAACCCGGCGGGCGGTCCGCGGGTCGTATGGCGAATCCCGATTCGCCCGGCGCGGTCCGCCGCCGCCGGGCACCATGAACACCCAATAGTGAACACCGCAGTATCGGGAGCAGCCATGTCCGAGGAACTGGACGATATCGGCCGGGAAACCGCGGCCATGATGAAAACGATGTTGCAGATCGCGACCTTGGTCGCGCTCAAAGCCAGGGAACGCGGTCAGCGCGAGGCCGAGGCCCGCGTAAAACTCACCGAAGCGCGGGTGAAAGAGGCCCGGGAGCTGCAGATCCGCGAAGCCCGCGACGCCAAGGCCAAGGATCCACGCAACCTCGCATTGGCCCAGACCATTTCGAAGTCAATGGCGGAGGTGAAGCCGGGAACTCCGGTCCAGCACCGGGAGAACGGCGGCTACCGCGGCGTGCAACTGCAGAAGGATCGCTTCACGATGGAACGGTTCGCCGAGAGTTCCACCGAGCAGGTGAGCGCCGCGGCCGCGACCGTGAGCTATGACTCGGCGGCCCGGCGTGAAGCCCTCGCCGCGCATCTGGCACGGATCGGGGTCGCCCCCGAACTCGCGGCAGCACGCATGCTGGTCGAGGTGAGCCAGGCGAAACCGGCCAGCGAGGCCGTGCGCACCCGGCCGGAGCGGGCACCCGCTGTCCAGCGGGCGCGGGAACAGCAAGAGCTGGCCCGCGGCCTCGAACGCAGCCGGTAGCGTCCTGCGCTACCCCGGGAAAGGGGGCCCCCCCCCGGGGGGGGGGGACGCGACCCGGGGCGCCCCCCCCCGGGGGGGGGGGGGGGGGGGGGGGTTGGGACCCCCCCCCCCGCGCCGGGCCGGGCGGCCCGCCGATGGTCAGGTCCGCGGGCAGCGCTGCCGCGTCCGGATCACCTACCCCGGCACGGAAGCCGTCGACCCCGACGACCGCCGCCCACGTCTGCGTGGGTGCCTCGTACGCCGCGCCGCGCAGCGGTGTGCCA
>NZ_JARWPM010000155.1 GCF_029869215.1 Nocardia carnea | reverse complement strand
TAATCCGCGGGGGTGCAGATCATCGTCGGGTAACCCCGGACGCGGCGCGGTGAGCGCGGGACCGCGGCGCGCCTCGCCGTCGAGTTCGCCGGAAAGTCGCGCGACTCGCTGCCCGAAGTGCCGGTCCGCCCCCCCTCGCCCCCCCGCCCCCCCCCCCCGGGGGGGGGGGGGCCCCGCCGCCCCCCCCCCCCCCCCCCCCGGGCGGCTCGCGAAACGAGCCGCGGTATGACGGGCAGCGCGGCGGGTGGCTCCGGAGGATCGTCCGATGGCTGTACCGTCCCAGCCGGCGTCGCTGTCACCTATCTCGGTACGGAAATGTCATTCTCAGTTTCCAATAGGATGACATTCGATATGAGAGAACACAATACTTGCGGGCAAGTTTCCGGAAACCTCCACCGGAGCGCCGACCCGGCCCGGCGACCACCGAGCAGAACGCCCCCGAGCAGGCATGATAGCCCCGCAAAGGGGTCAGCCGGGGTGCAAATCGCGCCGCGGACAGCCCGGCAGAATTGTGAATATCAGCGTTTCGAATTTGCCCGGGACCGGGCCGCTCTTTCGAATTCGCACAAATGCGACCACCCCCGACAACTAATTCATCGGATAAATCCGCGCATAATGCCTCGGCAACACCGTAAAACACAGCGCAGTCCACCAGTGCTGCCACCTTCGGTGACCCACCGATGCGGGATCCCCGGTGCCGGTGTCCGGGTCAGCCCATCACCTACCGACCCGGCCTGCCGTTCACCTCATACCCCTCCGCACGGACCCACCCCCGCGCCCGCACGCCCCCTCGAACCTCCGGCCTTCCGGTACGTCAGACCGCCGGGACGAGGTCCGCGCAGACCGGCACGTATTCCGTGGCACCGCTGCGGAATATCTCGCTCGGCGTCACGGCCGCCGCCGACAGACCGGCCGCCACCAGGGCCTGGGCCTTGAACGCGCGGGCGGCGTAGCTCAGGCGGTGCAGTACCGGATCCACGCCGTGATCCTGCCCGGCCGGCCAGCCCTCACCCCAGACGACGACTTCGATGCCCCGGTGTTCCAGCGCGCGCAACACGCCTTTACGGGCCCGGCCGTCCCGGCTACAGACATCGGCGTTCACCGCCAGTGCCTGCGGCAGCCGTCCGGGAACCTCGGTCGCCAGTACGGAATCGAGCTCGCGTACTTCGGCGCCGAGAATCTTCAGGGGGCGGATATCGGCCGGCTGCGCGAGCAGAACCGTCACCTCCCAGCCGGCCACCGAGCGGTCGAACAACCACCCGCCGGCGAATTGGACCGCGTCGGCTACGGTCGCCGCCACCACATCGAGCCGGTACCTCATCACATCTCCTTCGCCGTCAAGTCGCGGGCCAGCGACTCGGTGTAACCGTTGAATACGTCGGCCAGCGGGATCGAACGATCGAGCAGCCACGAGATCTCCATTCCGTTCAAGAAGGCGACGATCTCGACCGCGCGCATCCGCGGATCGATATCGCGCCGGTACCGGCCGCTGTCCTGGCCTCGCCGAATCGCCTGGGTGACGATATCGACGGCCGTGCGCCAGCGATCGAGCATCCGATCGTGTAGTGGCGCCTCGGGCATCAGGTTCTCCACGAGCAGGACGACGAAGGTGCCGACCAGTTCCGGAGAACGTTCCATCCTGGTGACCACCTTGCGGATCTCGAGGATGAGATCGCCGCTGATATCGGCGTCGCGCAGGTCTTCGGCATCGCGAGCATCCAGGACAGCATGTAGCAGCTGTTCTTTCGAGGAGAAGTGATGCAACAGCCCCGCGGAGGTCACTCCGGCCTCGCCGGCGATCTGCGCCAGCGTCGTACTACGCCATCCGTTCCGGGTAAGCAGGCGCTGGGCCACGGCGAGAATCCGCTGCCTGCGGTCCTCCCCCTTGGCAAGGAGTGAGGCATAGGGACGAGGAGCTGTCATGGTCCGAACCCCGATCTAACAAACCTAGTGAACACACAGTAGGTTGGTTTCGATCCTGTGACAAGGGTTACAGAGAAGTTGCCACCGTAATGAGCCTTCACAGATGACGCGCGCGCGGCGCGGAGCATGAATCGACCCTTCGGAACCATCCACGAGACAGTTGGCGAGGCAGGTCGAAAATAGCATTCTCGCTGCATCAACCGCGGCGGAACAGCGAAAAAGGACCATACCCGTAGAACGTCCCTCTCCTAACATGATAATGTCGTTTTCAGCTCGGCGGGTTGCCCACCGGCGCCCGGCCGCCCGCGTCCACTGGCCCGGTGAACGCCAGGTCATAGCGGTTAGACATGACGTGAAGGCGCGGTCGGCCGCCCCGGGGCGACGACCGCCGACGGCACATTCGCGAATCAAAAGATCCATTGGAGGGTCAGATGCCGACTTCGCCCAGCAGTGCGCAGCTCTATCCCCCGCAGGGGTTCGGCCCGCCGAAGGATCGCCGGGGCCGGGCCGAGGGCACCCTCGGGCTCCCCGCCGGCACCGAAGTGTTCTCCGCCGACAATCACATCTCGCTCGCGGACGATATCTTCTACGAACGCTTCCCCGAGGAGCTGCGGGACAAGGCGCCACGGGTGTGGTACGAGGACGGCGCGTACCAGATCGGGCGTAAGGGAAGGTCGTTCCTGCCCGGCGATTTCAGTCGTGTGCTCATGCAGTACGACCCCTTGGACGGTTCCGGCAGCACCAACCTCGAGGCCCGCGTGGCGGATCTGCGCGCCGACGGGATCGACAAGGAACTGGCCTTCCCCAATTCGCTGCTGGCCCTGCTGTTCTACCCCGACAAGGCCGTCCGTGAACGCTGCTTCCGCATCTACAACGAGTACATCGCCGAGGTCCAGGAGCGGTCCGGCGGCACACTGTACGGTGTCGGGCTGATCAACTGGTGGGACGCCGACGGCGCGCGCCGCACGCTCACCGAACTGAAGGCCCTGGGGCTCAAGACTTTTCTGCTTCCGCTGTCGGCCGGCAAGGACGACGACGGCAATGTCATCGATTACGGCAGCAGCGCGATGATCGGCGTCTGGGACGCGATCGAGGAATCCGGTGTGCCGGTCTCGCACCATATCGGCGAATCGCCGCTGTCGGCCCCGTGTGAGGTGAACAGCGTGGTGGTCGGGATGATGCACAATGTCGCGCCGTTCCGCGAGTTGTTCTCCAAGTATCTCTTCAGCGGCATCATCGATCGGCATCCCGGGCTGCAGATCGGCTGGTTCGAGGGCGGTATCAACTGGGTCGCTTCGGCCCTGCAGGACGCCGAGCATATGCACGCGTCCTACCGGCATATGTACAACCGCCCGCTCGACCACGAGGTGCGCCACTACTGGGACAACCATATGCGTGCCTCCTTCATGGTCGACCCGCTGGGCCTGGCCGTCATCGACCGGATCGGCGTGGACCGGGTGATGTGGTCCTCGGACTATCCGCACAACGAGAGCACCTTCGGCTACTCGGAGAAGTCCCTGGCCTCGGTGGTCGACGCGCTCGGGCCGGAGCAGGCGGCCCGGGTAGTGAGCGGCAACATCAAGGATTTCCTGGGCGTCTAGGCCCGAGCCACCGAGCCACGCCGAGAGGGCCCTGTTATGACCGCATTCCCCGCCGCACCGACCGCGGCGATCGAAATACCCGACCTCCCCGACCGCGCACGCATGCTCCGGGAGACCGGGGCCCGCCTGCGTTCGGCCATGGCCGAACGCGGTGTGGACGCGGCGATCCTGCTGCTGAACAACAATGTCGTCTACGCGACCGGCGCGAACTGGCCGCTCGGCGATGCGGGCCTGGCCCATGTGGAACGGCCGGTCGCGGTGGTGACGGCCGACGACGAATGGCCGCATCTGTTCCTGCCGTTCCGGGCGGGCGCGGCGGCCGAATCCGAGTTGCCCGCCGATCATCTGCATCCGCCGGTCTACCTCGAATTCGACGAGGGCGTAGAGGATTTCCGGCGCCGCCTCGCCGAACTGGTGCGGCCGGGGTCGACAGTCGCGGTGGACGAATTCACCGGCGCCATGCTGCGCGCGCGGGACCGGCTGTTCCCCGGTACCCGGCCGGTGGACGCGGCCACGGTGATCGGTCCCGCCAAGTTGATCAAAACTCCCGACGAGCTGTCCTGTATCCGCAAGGCCTGCCGGATCACCGAGGAGGCCATCGTCGACGTGCAGGCCTCGCTCGTCCCCGGGGTACGCCAGATCGACCTGTCCGCGGGTTTCGTGCGGCGCGCGTTCGAACTGGGCGCCACCGCGACCATGCTCGACGCCATCTGGCAGGTCATGCCGGACAGCAAGGCCGACGGGGTGTGGACGACCCACGGTGATCTCGCCCTGCCGCTGCTCACCACCGAACGGGAGCTGAAGGCCGGCGATGTGCTGTGGACCGATGTCAGCATCACCTACAACGGCTACTGCTCGGATTTCGGCCGTACCTGGATCGTCGGGCAGGATCCGACGCCCCGCCAGCAGGCCCAGTACCAGCAGTGGCGGCACATCCTGGAGTCAGTGCTCGCGCAGATCCGTCCCGGCGCCACCGCGGGCCGGCTCGCCCACGCGGCGACCGAGGCGGCCGGCGGGCAGCGCCCCTGGCTGCCGCATTTCTATATCTCGCACGGAATCGGCGTGAGCGCCGCGGAGATGCCGCTGATCGGCACCGATCTCGGCGCCGAATTCGACGACAATTTCGTGCTCCGACCCGGCATGGTGCTGGTCCTCGAACCCGTGGTGTGGGAGGACGGCACCGGCGGCTATCGCAGTGAGGAGATCGTGGTGGTAACCGACGGAGGCTGGATGCCTCTCACCGACTACACCTATGCCCCCTATGGCGACTGAGATCCTGCCGGACGATCGCGCGCTGCGGGCCGGGCGCCGCGAGCGTGTACTGGCACAGATGCAAGCCCATGACCTCGACGTGCTGATCGCCGGACGGCAGGCGAATGCCCGCTATCTGTCCGGCGCACCCCAGCTGTGGGTGGCCGGTACCCGGCCGTTCGGGCCGGTGGCGCTGCTGATGCGGGAAACGGGTGCGGTCCACCTGCACAGCACGTGGGACGAAGGTATTCCCGAGGATATTCCGCACGAAAATATGTACGAGACCATGTGGGATCCGCGCAATCTCATCGCGGTGCTGCGTGAGATCGAGGGTGCGGCGACGGCCCGCCGGGTGGGCACCGACGCCCTGTCCCCGGCGTTCGCCCAGCTGCTGCCGCTCGCATTCCCCGCCGCCGAGATCGTCGACGGCGAACTCGCGTTCCGGGCGGCGCGGCGGATCAAAACCGCGGCGGAGATCGAGACGATGCGGCCGGGACTGCGGGTCGCCGAAGCGGGACTCGCCGCGGCGGTCGCGCGGCTGGCGCCCGGGGTCACCGAACAGGCGCTGGCCGGCGTGCTGCTCGAGGCCTGCGCGGCCGGCGGGGTGAGTACGCCCGCCACCCAGGACGCGGCGTGGGTGACCGCCCGCGACCATCCGTGGCGGCGGGCGACCCCGGACCGGCGGGTCCAGGAGGGTGATCTGGTCGCGTTCTCCTCCGGTGTACTCGGCGACGGATATATCGGGGAGGTCGGGCGGACCTGGCCGGCCGGGCCGGTCACCCCGGCGGCCGAGAAACTGTACGGGCGCTGGAACAGGTTGTGGGAGAAGCTGTTACAGGCGTGCCGGCCCGGCTCGCCCGCATCCCGGCTTCTCGACGCCTACTCGGATGCCGGGGAACCCCTGCCCGCGATGCCGGTCGCCCGGGGGCTCGGCCTGGGATTCGACCCACCGGTCGTGGCACCGGCTCTGCGCGGTACCGCCGAAGCCGAACAGCTCGAGCCCGGGATGGTCCTCGCGGTGACCGGATACGTCTGGGCCGAGGGGGTGGGCGCGGTTTTCGGCCGCGACGCCGTGCTCATCGGCGACGACGGCCCCGAGGTACTGACGGCAAGCCCGCGCTGGGGTGCGCCATGACCGCCCGGAAACCGGCCGCCGCGCGGGCCGGGAGCAAAGGAGCCGCGAAGAAGATGCCCGATAACGGAGCCGGTCACAACGCCGGCGGCAAGGACGCCGGAAACGCGGCGGCGGCAGCGGATCCCGGAACGGATTCGGCTGACACCCCGCCCAGCGCCGAGGAGATCATCCGGTATTCGAAGGATCCCGCGACCCGGATCGCGACCATCACCTTCGACCGCCCCGATCAGCTCAACGCCCCCACCATGGCCGCGCGGCTGCGCTACGGCGACCTCATCCACCGCGCAAGTATCGACGACGAGGTCAAGGTGCTGGTGATCCGGGGCGCCGGTGACGATTTCGGGTCGGGCGCCGATCTCGGGGAATTCATGGCCGTGCAGAACGACCCCGACCAGGGACCGCGGCTCAGCGAGTACAAGATCGGCCCCGACGAGGTGCGCTACCCGCCGAAGGAATCGTTCCGGCACGGCGCCAGTATCAGCCAGTGGTACGCCAACGCGCAGGCCGGCTGCCGGAGCCTGCAGGAATTCAAGAAGATCAGCATCGTGGAGGTGAAGGGCTACTGCTACGGCTGGCACTTCTACCAGGCCGCCGACGCCGATCTGGTGATCTCCTCCGACGACGCCTTGTTCGGGCATCCGTCCTTCCGCTACTACGGGTGGGGCCCGCGCATGTGGACGTGGGCGCAGACCATGGGGTTGCGCAAGTTCCAGGAGATGGTGTTCACCGGACGCCCGTTCTCCGCGGCGGAGATGGCCGAATGCAATTTCCTCAACAGCGTCGTCCCGCGCGCGGAGCTGGAGGCCGAAACCGCGAAGTACGCGCTCGCCTGTGCCCGGAACCGGCCCACGGACACGGTGTTCATGCAGAAGGTGTTCTTCGAGATCATGAAGCAACAGCAGGGCGAATACATGGGCAGCCTGCTCAGCGGTTTCTTCGAATCGATGGGCGGCCATATCCACGCCGACGACAACGATCTGATGCTGGACAACGCCTTCGACGACGGTTTGAACAACTCGGTCAAGGACAACGACAGCCGCTTCCCGCCGGAGTTCCGGCTCAGCAGATCGGGCCGGCGCAAGCCCGAATGATGCGCGACGGAAGCCGGCCGTAGCGCGAGTCTCAGGCGTAGGGCGTCAGGCCCTGCCCCCAGCGGAAGTGAGCCCCCATGAAACAGGAGCGCACCGCCGAAGCTCCGGCGAGCGGACCCCGTACCCCCGCGCAAGACCGCGATGACGCCCCGGCCGCTCGGGATAACACGGCGCCCGTCGGACCCACCGGCGGCGCGGTGCTGACCGGCTACCGCGTGGTCGCGCCGGCCGGTGGAATCGCCGGTATCTACTGCACCAAACTGCTCGCGGATGCCGGTGCCCGGATCGTTCTCGCGGAACCGCCGGCGGGCATTCCGCTGCGCCGCCGGACATCCCCGGATGTGTCGCCGGCGCCGGGCACCGACGGCGCGCTTTTCCAGTTCCTCGCCGGCGGCGCGCACAGCGTGACCGTGGACACCGCCCGGCCCGACGATCGCGAACTGCTCGACGGGCTGCTGGCCGATTCGGATGCGGTCGTCTGGTCACCGGACGGTGCACTCGCGGGCCATCCGGATTTCACGCCGGCCGCGCTCCGCGTACGCCATCCGCATCTGGTGGTCACCACGATCACGCCGTTCGGTCTCGACGGCCCGTGGGCCGGGCGGCCGGCCACCGAGTTCACCCTGCAGGCCTGGTCGGGCGGGATCGTCGGGCTGGGCCGTGGCGCTCCGGATCGCGCGCCGGTTCATATCGGTGGCGAGGTGGGCGAATGGTTCGCCGGCGCCCATGCGGCGGCGGCGACCCTTACCGCCCGGCACCGCGCCCTGAGCACCGGAACCGGTGAACTCGTCGACCTCTCGATCCTGGAAACCCAGATCCTGGGCCTGTCGTATTACCCGGTCTCGTTCTACGACACCGCCGACCGGCCGTTCCGCACCCAGCGCCGGCTCAGCCGGCCCGGCGTCGCCACCGCCGCCGACGGGCTCATCGCGGTGGGTTGCGGTACCGCGCAGCAGTGGTTCGACCTGTGCGTGATGGTCGGGCATCCGGAATGGATCGACGAGGACCCCACTCCCGCCATCACCGAACGCACCAACGAGAAGGCCGCGGAGCTCGCGGCCTGGTTCGCCGAGCATACGGTGGACGAGATCCGGGAACTCGCCACGGCGTTCCGGATACCCAACAGTCCGGTGGCATGCGGTGCCGATGTCACCGAACTCGATCAGCACCGGGCCCGGAAGTTCTTCACCGTGAACCCGCGGTCCGGGTTCACGCAGCCGGGACCGCCGTTCCGGACCACTCCCGCATTGCTCCGCGCGCCCGAATCGGCGCCCGTACTCGGCGAACACACCGGTTATTACCGCTCGGCCATAGCCGGCGGCACCTTCGCCCGCGGTGAACGTTCCGCCGGTCGAGCAGGCCGTGCCGCGACCGGGCAGGTACCCACCGGTGCCCGGAACCCGCTCCCGTTCGCGGGTCTGCGGGTGCTCGATATGACCACCTTCTGGGCCGGCCCGTCGTGTACGCATTACCTGGCCTTGCAGGGCGCCGAGGTGATCCATGTGGAATCCGCGCAGCGCCCCGACGGGACCCGCCTCATCGCCGGAGTGCCCGTCGGCGAAGACCACTGGTGGGAGAAATCCGGAATCTTCTCCGGCCTCAACACCACCAAACGCGGGATCACCGTCGACTTCCGCACCGACGCCGGCCGCGAGATCCTGCGCCGGCTCGTCGCCTCCTGCGATGTATTCGTGGAGAACTACACCCCGCGAGTGATCGAGCAGATCGGGCTCGGCTACGACACCGTCCACTCCCTGCGGCCCGATGCGATCATGGTCCGGATGCCCGGTTTCGGGCTGGACGGGCCGTGGCGGGACAACCCGGCGTTCGCCTATGTCATCGAGGACGCCTCCGGGCTGACCTGGCGCACCGGCTATCCCGATCAGAACCCGGTCGAGCCCTACAGCCTGGGCGACCCGAATGCGGGTGTGCACGCACTGGTCGGCCTGCTGCTCGCCCTGGAACACCGGCGGCGTACCGGCGAAGGCGTGCTCGTGGAGGCGGCCATGGTGGATGCGGCCCTGAACATCACCGCCGAACAGGTCATCGAATACTCCGCGTACGGCAACCTGCTGGAACGCGACGGTAACCGGGGCCCGCACGCGGCCCCGCAGAATCTGTACCGCGCGGCCGGGGTCGACGAGTTCGGCCGTCCCGACAACTGGATCGCCCTCGCGGTGACCACCGATGATCAATGGACGGCCCTCACCGCGGCCCTGGGTGGACCCGACTGGGCTACCGCACCGGATCTCCGTACGGCCGCGGGCCGCCGCGCCCACCACGACGAGATCGATGAGCACCTGGCCGCGTGGTGCGCCGACCGGCCGGCCGGCGAGATCGTCGAGCAGTTGTGGGCGGCGGGTATCCCGGTGGCCGAGGTCCGCCAGCCGCACCGCCAGGCCGATATCCCGCAGCTCACCCACCGGAAGTTCTTCGAACCGGTCCCCCACCCGATCAACCGCGCCGCGCGCCACAGTACGGTCCCGGCCCGTTTCTCCGCCGGTCCCGACCGCTATCACCACAGGCACGCCCCGCTGCTCGGGCAGGACAACAACGCGGTGCTGGGCGAACTGGGGTACACGGCGGAGGAGATCGCGGCCCTGGAGCAGGACGGGGTGGTCGGCGGGACCCCGAATTTCGGATAATTGACAACACGCTGCCATATTGACAGAATGTTGTCATGACTCGTCGAACCGTTCACCTGGCCGTCTACGACACCCTCGCGGATTGGGAGGTGGGCGCGGCCACCGCGCATATCAACAACGGCAACTGGCACCGCGAACCCGGCAGTTACCACATCCGCACAGTCGGCGCCGGTACCGAACCCGTCACCACGATGGGCGGTATGCGAATCCTGCCCGACCTCACCCTGGCCGACCTCTCCCCGGCCGACAGCGCCATGCTCATCCTGCCCGGCGCCGACGGCTGGGACAGCGGTGAGCTCGGCGCCTTCGCGGACAAAGCCCGGGAATTCGTTGCCGCCGGGGTACCGGTGGCGGCGATCTGTGGCGCGACCTTCGGTCTCGCCGCGGCGGGATTGCTCGACGACCGCGCCCACACCAGCAACGTCGCCGAATACCTCGCCGCCAGCGGTTATTCCGGTGGCAGCCACTACCGCGACGAACCCGCGGTCACCGATCGCGGCGTGATCACCGCCAACTCCACCGCGCCGTTCGAATTCGCCCGCGAAGTCCTGGCCGTCCTGGACGTCTACGAGCCGGCCGTACTCGACGGCTGGTACCGGCTGTTCGGCCAGGGCGATCCGGCCGGGTACGCGGCGCTCGCGGAATACGAGGCCCGGCAGGCCGCGGTGTGAACACGGTCGCCCGATGGAGAACTCCGAACAGCAACTGTTCAGTACTGCCGCCATCACCTCGTTCCGGCTCAACGGCCAGTTCCTCGCGCTCGCCGAGAAGCTGGCCGCACCGGCCGGTCTCACCGCCGCCTGGTGGCAGGTGCTGGGCGCGGTCCTGCCGGAACCGCTACCGGTGGCGGGTATCGCGCGCGCCATGGGCGTCACCCGGCAGAGTGTGCAGCGGATCGCGGACCTGCTCGTGGCCCGCGGTCTCGCCGAATACCGGCCCAATCCGGCGCACCGGCGCGCGAAACTGGTGGCGGTCACCACGGAAGGCCGGGCAGCCGTCGAGCGTATCGGTCCGCAGCACACCGAATTCGCCGCCCGGCTCGCGCAGCGAATGGGCCGGGAACGTTTGACCGAAATCGTGCAGGCCCTCGCCGACCTGTCCGCCGCAGTCGAAACTCTCGATACGGAGGACGAACACCGCTAGTTCCGCATCGGCGTACCCACCGGACGGTGCCGGTAGCGCTACGTCGGCGTGATAAGTGGGCGGCGACACCGATCGACAACTGTACCCATGCAGTACTGCCCGGCGGTGTGGCCCGGCTTCCACTCGGCGACCGCGGCGCGATGCTCGCTCGACCATGAATTCCGCCGCCTGCGCCCGCCCCGGTGCGCTCGCCGGCGCGGCATCAGATACCGGCGATCCGGCGCACGATCGGCAGCGGCAGCACCCGCATAGCGAGACCGAACGGAACCCACGGCCAGGCCGGGGTGTAGGCCTTGAACCGGCGCTTCTCGATCGCCGCCACCATGGAACGCACCCCGGTCGGCGTATCCACCAGGAATTTCGGCGGGTGGGCGGCTTTCTCGTTCATTTCCGAGGCAATGTATCCGGGGAAGATGATGGAAACGTCCACTCCCGGAACGCCTTCGGCCGCGATACCTTCGGCCATGGCCGCCACCCCGGCCTTACTCGCCGCGTAACTGGTCATCGTCTTCGGCATCCCGCGCAGCGCGGAGATCGAGGAGATCACCACGAGATGGCCGCCGCCCTGCGCCCGGAAGATCTTCATGGCGGCTTCCATCTGCGCCATCGCCCCCAGGAAATTGGTGTTCGCGGTCTGCCGGTTCGGCCGGTCACCACCCTTGCCGAACGGCACCCCCTTGCCCAGCCCGGCATTGACGATCACTCGGTCCAGGCGGCCGAATTCGGCGGCGAACTCGTCGAATACCCGCGGCACCGCATCGAAATCGGTGACATCCAGGGCGGCGGTCCGCACCCGCACCGCCGGCTGCGCGAGGGTGATCTCCGCGGCGAGTTCGCCGAGCCGGTCGGTGCGGCGCGCGCACAAGGCCAGGTCGTAACCCAGGGCCGCGAACTGGCGGGCCATCTCGGCGCCCAGACCCGAACTCGCGCCGGTGATCAGAATGGAACCTGTGGCCACGGTGGTGCCTCTCCTGGGGCCGGCCGCACCGCTGACGGTTCGGTGCAGGACGGCAGGTTGCGGCGAGCCCGTCCCCGAGCTCCCGGTCGAACCATACGAATACCACGGACGACCGTAGTGGACGCGTAGATCCGTGGAAAGCTCAGGCCTCGGCAGCGCGCCCTGCGCAACTCGGCCCGTGCGTACCGGAGGGCGATCAGCGTGCCGCCCGGAGTTGCGGGGCCTCCGGGTGCGCGAAGGGTGCCAGCGCGCGCTGGACCTGCTGCTGTGACAACCGGCCGTGCCGGCGGCCCGGAAGACCGTCCTCCGGCGCTCCGGTGGCCGCCCGGCACACGTCGGTATCGGTGGCCGCGGGATCGACCGCGAACCTTTCCCCGGTGAGGTCGATGGCGGCCAGGCGGTTGCCGGTCCGTGCCTCGTACACGCTGAGCCGGTACGCCATCGCGAACAGGTTCAGCGTCCGGCCCACCTGCTGCCCCGGGGCGGGCGGGAACTGGCAGGTGCGGACCAGCGCGCCGAGCCGCTCCTCCGAGACGCAGGCCACCAGTTGCACCGACCGCGCATCGACGGGATGCCATACGGCGGCCGGGCCCACCGGGGTGAACTCGGCCAGTTCCCCGGCCAGATGGATCGGGCTGGGCCCCGCCGCCGAATAGGGCGCGGCCACCGTGGTTCCGCCCGCGCCCTGGCACAGAGCCCCGTATTCCGCCACATCGAACCGGGCGAATCCGGAAGCCGCGAACACGGTGCCGGTCACCGCCGCCAGCGCCGCGCCCGCCACTCCGATCGCGATCGCGTACCGCGCTCCGCGCCCTCCGGCGTTCGCCCCGGCCGGCCGGGCCTGGTCCACCTGCCGTCCGGTTTCCGGCCCCCGCGGGCGGCCCGCCGCGCGTGCTGCCACGACACCGCCTCCCACGCGGGCAGGCACCTGCCGGAGCCGGGCGAACCCCCGCCGGATGCCGGCCGGGGTCCGCACCGGCCACCGGGGCTCGCGGGCGGACGCACCGGGCGCCGACGACCCCGCCGGGTCGGCCGGACGGTCCGCCACATCCCCACCGGCTGGGAACTCCCCTGCCGAATCCGGCCGATCGTCTCCTCGACTCGGAAATCCGAGACCCGTAACCGGCGATACCGGCGAACCTTCCGCCCCCGGCGTCGCAATCCACCGCGAACGCTGCTGCCGTGTGCTCCCCACATTGCCGCGCCGGCGCGGCGGACGAATCTCGGCTGCCGCGGACGCCGGAACCCCCACCGCGTCCTCCGGAGAGTGCGCCGCCGATTGCCCCGGACGCCCCATTTCACCGAGGTCCGTTCCCGCGGGCCGATCCGCATGCACAGGCTCGCCTGGTTCCGCGAGCCGGAGTCCGGGGAATCCGGCCGGGTGGTGAAATCCGGCCTCGGGCTCCGCAGGCTGGCCGGATTCCGCAGCCCGGCCGAGTTCCGCACGCTCGGCCGGTTCCACGGAACGGCCGGATTCTGCGGGTCGACCGGATGCCCCGGACTCGTCGGGCTCCGCAGGCTCGCCGGGTCCCGCAAGCCGGCCGCGTTCCGCGGGCCGGTCCGTTGCCTCGAACCGTGGCGACGTCCCGAATTCCGGTGGCTGCTCCTCACCAACGGCCGGCCGGCTGATCATCCCCGGCTGCTGCGCAGCATTGTTCCGCTCGTCGTCCGTACTTCGGTCCGGCTCACCGGCATCGCGCGGGAATGCGTCCGGATCCCAGCGGCGACCCGCGGCCGCACCGGTTCGTCCGGTACCGCCGACGGACTGCGAAGCGGGCGCATCGGCCGACGGCTGTCGCTCAGGCGGTTCCGGCCGGGCGGATCCGGGAGGAGCGGTCCGGTCGTCAGGAGACGGGACCGGGCCGGAGCCGGTCATCGAGAGCACTTGTTCGGTCCCGGACTCTTCCGCGCTCTCGGGTCCGGCTCGTCCCGTAAACCCGGGTGCACCGCCCGTGGCCGGGCGCGTGGACGTGCGGCCGGAACCGGTGAATCGCGGGAAGATCGGCTTCCGCACCGATCGGGTCCCGGCAGGCACGGGCGGCGCCGCGAGCGCACCGAGCGCGCTTCCGTTCCCCGCGACCGCGAATCCCTCGGCCGCCAGCTCCTCGGCATCCGGTGTCGACAGCGGGATCCCCAGAATTTCGAATGACTGGGCGATATCGGCGGCCCGCCAGCACGCGGCGCCGGCGGGCGGCCGCTCGAAATACTCGGTCAGGCCGGCCGATTGCCCGATCCGGACCATGATCGTTGCTTCGCCCGCCTCCTGCGGCGGTGGGGTCCAAGCGATCCGCGAACCGGTTTTCGGGATCAGCACCACCAAAATGTCGATGTCCTCGGGCAATCCGTGCCGGCGCAGTACCGCCGCCAGGTCGGCGCGCTGGCGGCGGCCCCGCACGAGCGGGTTCATCGTCCCGGAACCGGTACGCAGATCGGCGGCCCGATCGTCGACCTGCCAGCGGCCGTCCGATGGTGTCTCCAGCACGCCGTGCTGGACCGACCGGAAATCCGCCAGTACCACGAGCGTGCACCCGGACGGCGTCCAAACCAGCAGGTCGATCACCGTGGCGGACCGGCGGCGCGAGCGGGGCAGCGCACCACCGAGCAGTGCGACGCCGCCGATCCGCTCGCTTCCCCGGCCCCAGTCGCCGAGTAAGCGGAGCACGAACCGCTGCACACCGGACAATTCGGCACTCTGCACGCGTACAATCACGGCAACCCCTACTTCGGTGACCACGAAACCCACGCACACCACGGGGCGCCAGGGAGATCTAATTCCCTGGCGCACAACGTTTTTGGATGCGCCGTCGTCAATGGTAGCAATCCACGCCCGGGCGCACGAGAGCCTGCGCCCGCAGGCATGCGTGCGCATTCGTGCATATCGCCCGGGCCGGCCGTACTCGTTACGCGGTGACGCCCTCCGCTCTGCCGGCAACACCGACCATGAGGTGGAACGATCCATCCGACCGCGACCGCCGAGCCGGAACGGTACGGCTCGCGGCCCGGCCGCAGACCATCCGATACCCGGCGCGGCCCGGCCGATTTCACTTCCGGCGGCCGGCCCGCGAGGTCAGCCGACGGACACGCCCGGCTTTGATCAACACGGCCCGGGCGACCACCCCGCGCGGTACGTTTTAGGTACCAGAGCCGATCTGGTAGTGCGGCCGGCCATCGGTGGTGCCGATGCGGCGGGCCGCACGCGGTTGCCGTGGCCGCTCGAGGAGAACGTTGTATGCCGCAGTTCGAAGTTTCCCAGGAGGTCGTCACACTCGCGGAAGGTGAGGTGCTGCGACTCGACGCACAAGCAGTCGACTACGCGATAGTCGCGCTGTATTTCGTTTTCGTCCTCGGTATCGGCCTGATGGCCCGCCGGCGCGTGTCCTCGAGTATGGATTTCTTCCTGTCGGGGCGGTCGCTACCGGCCTGGGTCACGGGCCTGGCCTTCATCTCGGCCAACCTGGGCGCGGTCGAGATCATGGGTATGTCGGCCAACGGCGCGGAATACGGTTTTCCGGCCTTCCACTACTTCTGGATCGGCGCGGTCCCCGCCATGCTGTTCCTGGGCGTGGTGATGATGCCGTTCTACTACGGCTCGAAGGTGCGCAGTGTGCCGGAATTCATGCGCCGCCGCTTCGGTACCGGCGCGCATCTGGTGAACGCGCTCAGTTTCGCGGTCGCGCAGGTACTCATCGCCGGCGTCAACCTGTATCTGCTCGGCACCATCCTGAATGTGCTGCTCGGCTGGCCGCTGTGGGTCGCGGTGATCGCGGCGGCGGTGATCGTGCTGTCCTACATCACCCTCGGCGGGCTGTCGGCGGCGATCTACAACGAGGTGCTGCAGTTCTTCGTGATCGTGGCCGCCCTGCTGCCGCTCACCCTGATCGGCCTGCACCGGGTCGGTGGCTGGTCCGGTTTGCAGGACAAGGTGGCCGCCTCCCCCGGCGGCCCGGAACAGCTGGACTCCTGGCCCGGTAACGCGCTGTCCGGTTTCGCCAACGATTTCCTGTCCATTCTCGGCATCGTCTTCGGCCTGGGTTTCGTGCTCTCCTTCGGCTACTGGACCACCAACTTCGTCGAGGTACAGCGCGCGCTGGCAACACATTCCATCGCCGCCGCCCGGCGCACCCCGATCATCGGCGCCTATCCCAAGATCCTGATTCCGCTGATCGTGATCATTCCCGGCATGATCAGCGCGGTACTGGTGCCGCAAATGGCCGAGTACAAGCAGGCCGTCACGGCGAACCCGGATCTCGACAGCGACACCACCTACAACCAGGCGCTGCTGTATCTGATGAAGGAAGTACTGCCGAACGGCCTGCTGGGCGTCGGACTGGCCGGTCTGCTGGCGGCATTCATGGCCGGGATGGCGGCCAATGTCTCGGCCTTCAATACGGTGTTCAGTATCGACCTGTGGCAGCAGTACGTGGTCAAGGACCGGCCGGACACCTACTACCTGACGGTCGGCCGGCTGGCGACGGTGGGCGCCACCGTCGCGGCGATCTTCACCGCGTTCATCGCGGGCGGGTTCAGCAACATCATGGACTACCTGCAGACCCTGTTCAGCTTCTTCAACGCACCCTTGTTCGCGACCTTCATCCTGGGCATGTTCTGGAAACGAATGACCCCGGCCGCGGGCTGGACCGGCCTCGTGGCCGGTACCGCGGTCGCCGTGACCATTTTCGCGCTGAACGAGACGGGTGTGTTCTCGCTGTCCGGCCAAGGGGTCAGTTTCGTCGCGGCGGGTGCGGCCTTCGTCGTGGATATCCTGGTCAGCGTAGCCGTCACGATGGTCACCGCGCCGAAACCCGCGGCCGAACTCGTGGGCCTGGTGTATTCGGAGACGCCGCGCGAATTGCGCACCGATCCGGAAGCCGCGACTCTGCCCTGGTATCAGCGCCCGGTACTGCTGGCGGGTATCGCGCTGGTACTCGTGATCGTCCTCAATATCGCGACCGGATAGGACAACGCCCGTGCTCTTCGATATCCGCACCATCGTCGGCGGCCTGCTCGGCCTCTACGGCATCGTCCTGGTGATCACCGGACTCGTGCACGATACGGCCGCCGAGGAAGCCAAGACCGGCGGTGTCAACGTGAACCTGTGGGCAGGTCTGGGCATGCTCGTGGTGGCCGCCGCATTCATCGCCTGGACACTCCTGCGCCCGGTAGCGGTCGACCGGCCCGACCCGGGTGCCGAGATCGAACCCGACCGCGACCGGTGACGCACCGGATCGCCGGAGACATGGCACCGGCCCGCGGGGAGGCGGGCCGGTAACTGCTCAGCGCGGCGGACCGGCGTTCAGTCCGGCAGGCCGAAGGCGAACCCGAGAGCGATGAGCAGGCAACTGATGACCGATACAGCCAGGATGATCCACATCGGGCAAGCGTACGAAACCGGCGGAGCACGCCGGGTACCGGGTCGGCTCCGGCCCGGTCCGGCGGGTGGTGCGGCCTTTATCAGGCGACGACCTCGACGATATCGCCGGGGTTCAGGTAGTGATAGACGGCCACAGCGCCCGGTTCGGTCAAGCGGATGCAGCCGTGCGATTCGGCCTGTACCGGACCGATGTGGAAGGCGATATCGCCGTTGAAGAACACCGCGTAATGCATGGGTGCGTGATGCATGGTGCTCCAGTGATACGGACGTTTGAAGTCGACGTCGAATACGCCGGTCGGAGTCTCGTACCCGTCCATCCCGTGCGACATCGGCGTCGGCCCGTAGACCACTCTGCCGTTGTCCATCAACCAGACCTCGTTCGTGGACAGGCGCAGGCAGGCCCGCGCCGCCGCTGAACAAGGGGCCTCGGCCGGGATGATCGCCGGCACACCGGGGACGTTGGGCCCGTTCGGCCACAGCGGTTCGGCGATGGCGGGCGCCGCCGGTGCCAGGGCCATCGCCGCGACCCCGGTGAGTACAGCCGTCCGGCGCATCCGGTGGAAGAACTGTCCGTTGCTCATTTCGTACCGACCTCTTTTCTCGATCCGCCGCCACTTCGGCGGGGCCAGCAAATCCAGAGCTAAGATCAAGAGAACCATTCGACGGTACTGAAATCCGGCGTACTGTGGGTCGCATTCACCGCCGACGCGCCGATTCGACACAATTCCGCGACGGAATACGACCCACCCGCCTCAGGCCACGCTCCAGCTGTCGGAGGCCGCGCCGCGCCGCCGGATACGCCGCCGACGCTGGTAGAACACCTCCTCCACCGAGACATTGGGCACCTCTTCGACGATCCCGGTGAGCCGGTCGCTGAGCTCGAGTTCAGCGATCCGCCGATGCAACCCGGCGCGCCGCTCCGCTGGAAGCTGCGCCCACACCACGCCGATCCGTCGCTGGGCAGCGATCTCGGCCACCGCGAGCAAACGCAGCAGCGGCGGCCAGAGATCGTCCGCATTGGCCACCGACGGCAGCTCGGCGATCCGTTCGACGGGCATCCGCGCAACCAGTCCCACGACGAAACGCTGAACCTCGTGATGCGTATTGCCGGCCAGGACCAGCAGTCCCTTCCACGGACCGGGGTCGAATGCCACGACCAGGGATTCGACGATCGCCGTCAGAGCGGCCGTATTGGCGAAGATCGGGTTCATGGACAGCTGCCGCACGGCCGGGCCGTGGAGTTTCGATACGAAGGTCATCAACTCCGGCGCCGCACCCTTCTGGATGACGTGCGCCACCAGTTTTCCGAGCGATTCCGGCGAGGTCCGGGCGAGCAGCACATCACCGACCTCACCGACCACATCGTCCTCGGCGCGCGAGAGCAGCGAGATCGCGGCCTCCTGCAACTCGGGCGAACCGTTCACCACCGTATCCATCATCCGCGGAATCCGTTGCGAGGTCCCGTGCAGCAATTGCCGCAGAATTCGGCTGATCGCGGGCGCGGAATAGGCGTAGGCGGCAGAGAAGAGCACGCCTTCGTCATCCATGGTCCCGAACTCGAATGCCTCGATCAGTCGCGGCGAGGCGTATTCGAGGAAAGGCCCGGCCGTGATGTGGTCGCGGCGGCGCAGTACCTCGTTCAGGATCTCCACCAGCGGTTCGGACGCCATGATGTCGCCCAGCTCGCCCAGGGCTTTGGGGTCCACGTACGGCGTGCAGGACGCGGCGTACTCGGTCTTGAGCATGGTGAGCGTTTCGGCGGCCGCGTCCGGGTAGTCGACGCCGACCGCGCCGGCCGCGCGGCCGGTCATCATGGGCGGCACCACCCGTTGCACCAGAGGTATCGAGATGGTGAGCGGAATGATCGGAATCAGTCGCCCGATCCGCTTGAACATCTCACCGTGATACTCGTAGATCCGGCTGGAGATCCGTTTCTCCAGCTCGTGCAGGTGCTGAGGTCCAAGCCGTTCGAGATAAGCGATCCGTTCGACCGGAACATGCAGTGTACGCGCCAGCAGAATCATCTGCGCGCGGGTTACCAGGTCGCTCATCCTTCGAGTAGATCCCCGAACATGATCCGGCGGGTAATCGCCTTGAACGGCGGCGGGAAGAACCGGATCATCCCGTTGACAGCTTCGATGAGTAGTTCCTTCTCCATTTTCTGGGTATTCCGGAACAACCCGAGCAGATCCTCGATCTCTTGATCGGAGAGCATCTCCGAGGCTGCGGTGGGTCCGTTCAGTTCGCGGACGAGTTCGGTCTTGGCACTCATTCTGCTCCTGTGTCTCACTCGGGGGCCGGCAGCCGCGAAACCACCGCCGACCCCGTGTATTACCCGCACGACGATATGCCGAATCCTCATGACCGTTAGGGCATTCACATCTGGTGTTACCTGCCTGCAATTTGGCGAGTCTCACATCGCTGGGTACGCGTGACGCTACCGCAGAGCGGGTTCCGTTCCATGCGTCGCCGCCGGGGACGGGAACCGGTTCGCCGGTCCACCGTTCGGCAACCGTGGTGGTCGCGCCGATCCGGGGCTAGCGCGGCGCGAGGTGACGGCGCAGGAACATCAGCTGATGCCGCACGGCGGGCTCGTGGCACGGGTTCCCCGGCCAGACGCCGAAATGGTCGCAGGGATAGTGGCGGACCTCGGCGCGCGCCGCGAACGCGGCCTTGGCCGCGGCGTACGGCGGTGCCCCGCGGTCGAAATCGGCGACCTGCACCAGCACCGGCAGCCGCAACTCCGCGGCCGCCCGCGCCGGACGGTAGCCGGCCAGCTGCGCCAGAACGCCCGCGTCGATTTCGTTGCGCCAGGTCGGGCCGGCCAGTGCCAGGTAGGACTCGTACCAGCCGTCCAAGGCCAGCGCCGCGACCGCACCGGGCCGGCCCACCAGCGGGATGAGACCGGTACCGCCGGTGACCGTGTCCAGTTGCCGCCGGATCGAGCCGTAGGCGCCCCGCAGCGTCGCCGCGATCCCGCCCGCGCGGACGGCCAGCGCCGCGGCGGCCCGGCCGTCGACCAGCGGCGTCACCGAGACGACCGCGGCGAGCGCGGCCCGTGCCGTGGCCGCCTTCTCCGGTGTGGCGCGCGCGGCCGCGGCCGCCGCGAAGACGTGTCCACCGGACAGCGAAACCCCCCACAGCACGATGCGGTGCGGGTCGACCCCGGGCAGTTCGGCGGCGGCGGCCACCGCCGCCCGGTAGTCGGCGACCTGCTCGGCCATCCGGATCCGCTGGCGGGGTTCACCGCCGCTGGCACCCAGGTACCGGAAGTCGAAGGCCAGGACGTCGATTCCCGCGGCGGCGTAGGCACGGGCGAACGGCTCCAGCCCCGAATCCTTGGTCCCGCCGAATCCGTGTGCCATCACCGCGACCGGGCGACCGCCCGGACCGTCGAGTTCGTCCGTTGCGGCCCGGAAATGCCAGGCGTGGCACAGATCGGCACCGGAGCGGAAGGTCACGTCGGCGGGCGCGGCGGCGATTCCCGATTCAGGGGCATGGTGCAGGGTCATGACGGTTCCTCGCGGTGGTGGGTTCGGCGGGCTCCGGTGCGCGGCCGTAGATCGAGCGCAGCCAGACGGTGACCACCGATTCGATATAGCGTTCCCGGTCGAGTTCCACACCCAGGGTGAGGCGCTCGAGCAGTCGTTCGTTGAGCAGCAGCAGGACATCGGCGAGGGTGGTGGCGTCGCGGGGGGGGGGGGGCCCGCGCGCGGCCGCCGCGGCGCGGGGCGAAGGGGGGGCGGCGGGGGGGGGGGCGGCGCCGCCGGGGGGCGCCGGGCCGGCGGCACGTTCGTCCTCGATCATGGCAGCGATCGCGGGGATGAACGCTTGCCGTTCGGTTTCCCAGATATCGCGCACGGCCGGTGAGGCGCTACGGGCCTCGAGAACTGCGCGATAGAGGTGGCGGTGGCGATCCCAGAAATCCACCAGCCCGCGGATCGTCCGTTCGATCCGCCCGGCCGGTTCCCCGGCGCCGAGCAGAATATCGTTGACCGCGAACACTTCCTCGTAGATTTCCTCCAGGGCGGCCCCCACCGCGGACGCCTTGTTCTCGAAGTAGAAATAGAACGCCGAGCGCGTCAATCCGGCCCGGCGCGAGATCTCGGCGATATTGACGGCCTCGAGCCGCCCCCCGTTGTCGCGCAGCAGTTCGTCCAGTGCCACCAGGATGGCGCTGCGCCGCTGGTCGCCGCGGTGCGGGGCGCGCCGGTCGGTCCGCGAACGTACCGTCATCCGGCGCTCCCGGCCGGTAGCGCACCGTGGGTGCGTGCCCGGCGCAGCCCGGCCGGTAGCTCGGCGAGCCGCAGATCGCGTTCGTAGACGAAATAGTCGAGCTGCTGGGTATGTCGCGGCCGGTCCACCACATGGCCGGTGAAACGCCGCTGGTCTTCCTCGATCACCCGATACATCGTTTCGTCCGAAGGCGGCCGGTAGTATCCCGCCGCCCAGGCGGCGACCAGTCGCGCCTGGCATTCCACGAACGGGAACAGTGTCGGAAAGGGCTGCGCGAATCCGACGAACGCGAGGTTGTCCACCCCTGGTTTGAAAATGCGCTTGTACAGCGAGATCCGGTTGTCCGGGGCGCTGATGAAATCCGGATCGAAGAAGGGGAAGGTGATGTTGTAGCCGGTGCAGTAGATGATGACATCGAAATCCTTGTGCGTTCCGTCCACGAAATGCACGGTCTCGCCGTCGAGCCGGCGCACATCGGGCTTGGCCACCACATCGCCGGAGCCCAGCCGCAGCGGCAGTTCCACCGACTGAGTGGGGTGCGCCTCGAAGAACTTGTGGTTCGGCGCGGGCAGGCCGTATTTCTCCGGGTCGCCCGAGATATAGGGCGTGAAAGTCTGGACGAGCTTGCGCTGCCAGGACAGCGGCACATAGGGCACCGTGCGGAAATACCGGTCGGCCGGGGTCCCCGCGAAGTATTTCGGCACCACCCACGCACTCGACCGGGTGGACAGCCATACCTCGTTGTCCATTGCGCGCGAGGACAATTCGACGGTGATATCCGCGGCGCTGTTGCCGATGCCGACGATCAGGATACGTTTGCCGTACAGGTCGAGCGGGGTGCGCGGATCGATATAGGCGTGGGAGTGGATGGACTGTCCGGTGAATTCCCCGGGGAAGTCGGGGAACCGCGGATCCCAGTGGTGCCCGTTGGCTACCACCAGCAGATCGGCGCGCCGGTTCTCCCCGCGTTCGGTGGTGAGCTCCCAGCCGGCACCGGCCGGGCGGGCCTGCCGGACACCGTTTTCGAATTCGATGGACTGTTTCAGGTCGAAGGCCGCCGCATAGCCCTCGAGGTATTCCTTGATCAGGCTGTGGTGCGGGAAATCCGGGTACGAATCCGGCATCGGATAGTCCCGGAACGAGAGCTGATATTTCGAGGTATCGATATGCAGTGACCGGTAGGCGCTGGAATGCCCGTTGGGGTTGCCGAACGCCCAGTTCCCGCCGATACGGTCCGAGGATTCGAAACAGGTGTATTCGATTCCGTAGTCGCCCAGCATTTTTCCCGTGGTCAGGCCGCTGATTCCGGCCCCGATGACCGCGACGGTGGGATTCGGCATACAACCTCCTGCGCGTTCCGCCCCGACAGCGGAGACAACCCGGCAGTGATGCCGGTCACAAAAGACTAGGGTCGCACTTTGACATGTGTCAAGAAAAATCAACCCTTGTCAGCCGGCCCGCGGCGCCTTACGTTGTGAGTCACGTCATACCGGCCGGATCGGGAGGAAAACCATGCGCGCCCTGCAACTCACCGAACCCGGCCGCCTCGAGCTACGCGAGGTCCCGGCGCCCGAACCGGGCCCCACCGAACTGCTGATACAGGTCGGCGCGTCCGGTCTCTGCCACTCCGACCTGCACGTCCTGCACCTGCCGTTCAAGGTGCGCGACGAACCGCTGACCCTCGGTCACGAGATCGCGGGCACCATCGCCGCGGTGGGCGATCAGGTGGCCGGCCGTACCACCGGGGAGCGCGGGGTGGTGTACCTGTGCTGGTCGTGCGGGGTGTGCCCGGAATGCGCGAGCGGGAACGAGAATGTCTGCCGGGCGGCGGGCCGGGTCGCCATGCCACCCTGCCCGGGCCTCGGACCCGACGGCGGGATGGCGGAATATGTTGCCGTCCCGGCCAGTTCGTTCGTACCGATCGGCGATCTGGATTTCGTCGCCGCGGCCCCGCTGGCCGATGCCGCGCTCACCAGCTATCACGCCATCCGCGGCGCGCACGATCAGTTGTATCCCGGTTCGACCGCGGTGGTGATCGGCGCCGGCGGGCTCGGCCACGTCGGAATCCAGATCCTGCGCGCGCTCACCGCCACCCGGATCGTCGCGGTGGACACCGACCCCGCCAAACGTGAACTCGCCACCGAATGCGGTGCCCACGAGACGTTAGCGGCCGGCGACGATACCGCCGACCGGATCCTGGCGA
This sequence comes from Nocardia carnea, assembly GCF_029869215.1. GTDB lineage: Bacteria > Actinomycetota > Actinomycetes > Mycobacteriales > Mycobacteriaceae > Nocardia > Nocardia carnea_B. The sequence continues at coordinate 7,183 of NZ_JARWPM010000155.1, read as the reverse complement.
TGACCGGCGGCCGCGGGGCGGAAGCGGTGTTCGATTTCGTCGGGGTGGACGCCACCGCCCAGCTCTCGGTGCGCAGCGTCGCCCCCAACGGCGCCTACCGGATGATCGGGCTCGGCGACGGGAACCCCGGGATCACCGCCGGGCCCGCCGGTGGCCCCGAACTTCCTTGGGGCGCGACAGTGCGCAAATCCTACGGCGGTACCAAACGCGACCTCATCGACAGCATCGCGCTGGCGCGAGCCGGCCGGATCAGCGCCCGCACCGAGCAGTTCGCCCTCGCCGACGGCGCCCACGCCTACGCCCTGCTGGAACAGGGCCGTATCCGTGGCCGCGCCGTGCTGGTGCCCTGAACATTCACTGTTCGGCGGGCGCCCACATATTGCTGATCAGTTTATGGCTGGGTGTATCGGCCAGCGACTGCGACGATTCGTAGATCCGGGCATACGATGTGGCGCTGATCCGCCAGACCCCGTCCGCGCCGCGGCGGTATCGATCGGTGTAGTACCCGGCACCGCGGATGAGCACCCCGAAATCCGTCGCGATCACCGTATCCTCGAACAACCAGCTCCCGGTGGCGGTATCCCCGTCGACGGCGATCTCCGGATGGTTGGCGACATGGGTGGTCACAATGCCGGGTCCCATATTCGTGCGCATGAATTCGACCACCGCGTCGCGCCCGTCCAGGGTGAGCTCGCGGCCCATGGCGTGGGTACCGTAGCGGGCCTCGATCTCCGGGTCGAGCGTGGTGGCGAAATCGTCCCATTGCTTGAGGTCCAGCGTGCGGAAGTACCGGTATTTGAGACCGCGGATGAGTTCGAGCGCCTGCAGATCCATGCAGTTACCTTGGCACGCCCCACCCGCCCCGGCAAGAACACGTTCTAGTGCCCGGTTTGCAGGCGCCCGCCGGTGGTACTGCGCCCGAAACGGAAGCAGAGCAGTCCGCGGGATACGGCCCCGCCGCGCCGCTCCCGCCCAGCGAACGACGGAGAGACCATGAACAGCGCCGATTTGCTCACCGACGCCTTCGATCGGATCCGGGAAACCGTGCACGAGGCCGTCGACGGCCTCGATGAGCAGGCCTTGGCCTACCGGCCCGATCCCGGAGCCAACTCCATCGCCTGGCTCATCTGGCATCTCACCCGGGTCCAGGACGAACATCTGGCGGAATTGATCGGCGGCGAGTCGTTCTGGACCGGCCGCGGCTGGTACGAACGGTTCGATCTCCCCATCGACCGGCAGGCCACCGGTTACGGCGACACACCCGACGACGTCGCCCGCATCCAGGCCCCGGCAGAACTGCTCACCGGCTACTACGACACCGTCCACGCCCATACGGTGAAGTTCGTCGGCGCACTCGCCGACCGCGACCTCGACCGGATCGTCGACGAGAATTGGGATCCGCCGGTCACCATGGGCGTACGACTGGTCAGCGTGCTCGCCGACGACCTCCAGCATGCGGGGCAGGCCGCCTACCTACGCGGTGTCTTCGCCCGCACGTCCCGCTCCCGGTCGGCGGCGCGGAGCTGACGGGCGTCAGTCGCGCAAGGCTTCCTCACGCAGCCAGCCCAGCGTGCGCGAGAGTATGCGCGAGATGTGCATCTGCGAAACGCCGAGCCGGTCGGCGATCTGGGATTGGGTCTTTGATTCGAAGAACCGCATCCGCAACACCTGGCGCTCCCGGTCGGTGAGTTCGCCGAGCAGCGGTTCGACCGCCAGGTAGTCCTCCACCCAGCCGTACGACTCTTCCTCACTGCCCAGTGATTCCACCAGCGCCGGCGCGGCGGACTCGCTGTCGTCACCGGCGGGGGCGTCCAGCGAGGAGGTCTGGTAAGCGTTACCGGCGATCAGCGCCTGGGTCACTTCCACCAGATCGATATCGAGTTCTTCGGCGATCTCCCGCGCCCGCGGCACCCGGCCGAGGCGCTGGGACAGGATCTCGATGGTCGGGCCCAGGCTCAACTGGATCTCCTTGACCCGCCGGGGCACCCGCACCGACCAGGTGTTGTCCCGGAAATGCCGGCGCACCTCACCCATGATGGTGGGCACCGCGAACGACAGGAACGACGACCCGCGGGACACATCGAATCGTTCGACGGCGTTCAGCAGGCCCAGCCGGGCCACCTGCAGCAGATCGTCGTAGGTTTCCCCCCGGCCGGAGAACTTGCGGGCGATATGCTCGGCCAGCGGCAGGCACCGGTCCAGGATCTCCGCGCGGATCGCCGCCCGCTGCCCCGAACCCTCGGGTGCGGCGGCCATATCGCCGAACAACGGCTCGATATTGTCGTAGCTATCGTTGCCACGATGGCGGCGTGAAGGCCCCGGATCGACGCGCGGTGCCTCATGCGCCATCGGCGCCCCCTCGGTACCAGCTGAATTCGACATCGGTCGGGTATCCACCACTCGCCACGTCGTAGGGATGCTGCACCACGTCGACCCCACGGGTCAGGGTCCGCACGATATGCCAGCCGAAGCCTTCCTGATCGAGAAGCGAATCGGTCGCCGCAGTCGAGGTTACGCGCACCGTCATGCGATGCCGGTCATAATCGAAGTCGCAGCTCAGTGTCGAGTCGGCAACGGCCGCCGCGATCAACGAGGTGGCCACCTCGTCGAGCGCGAGCCGGATATCGGTTACCTCGTCCAAGCCGAAATCGGCGATCAGCGCCACCGTCTCGGCCAGCGCCCGCAGCATGACCAGCTGCTCCTGCTGCGCCGGGACGCGTACGCCGACGGTTGTCGTATCTCGTGAAGTCGTATCCACTGAGTCGGAGACGCTGTCCACCATGCGCACCACCACCTCGTTACTGCGGCCCACCCGGCGCGGGCCGGGGGCGCCTGCCGGAGCCCTCACGGCCTGGATCCGGCGGCGGCGCCGCGGCTGTCTGTCCTCGGCCTGATTGTCACTTGCGCAGGTACCCCGCATCGGGGTGCCGAAACCGCGACAACCTTCCGACAACTTACTGGTGTGGGTGCGAGCGGTGGTCGGGCAGGTCCGAATCGAGCAGGTGGAACCACGATTCGCCGGCCCCGCACAGACCGCGACCACCACCGGTATCACCGGCGGTGGTCCCGAGGCCGGGCTCAATCGATCAGCGCCGTACGCAGCGTGGGGAAGTAGCGGAACTGGTGGCGCACTCCCGTGACCACCAGCGCGCGTTCGATATCGTGACGCCCGCTGACCAGCCGTAATTCGACCCCGCAACGCCACGCTTCGGATTTGGCGGCCGCCAGCGCCGCGGCGGCACGCAGACACAGGAATGTGGTGGCCCGCAGATCCAGGACGACCACGCGGCATCCCTCCCGGCAGCAGCGGCCGAGGAGTGCGCGGAAATCGTCGAGGCCGACCGCGTCGAGTTCGCCTTCCACCCGGGCGATCAGATAATCGGGGCGCTCGGTGCTGCGCCGCGACCACATCCGGCCGCCGGCGGCGGTGCGCGGATCGCTTCTCCGGTGCTGATCGACCTGGTACAGGGCGGTGGTTACCGACATATGCATCCCGTCCGTTGCGGTGTGGGATTCCGGTTGGCATACCCGATCGGGACCAGCGACCCGGCGGGCAGCGCCCTCCGGGTGAGCCCGAGTACCGGCATACGCCGCACCGGGTTCGGCTGTGCTTTTCAACCTCGTTCTCATTCTGGCACGACTGGCAGCGGCTGTACACCGGGCGCGGACACGACCTGCGCACCGGCACGTTTACCTCGCGCGGTGGCGGCTATTGCGGGGGCAACGGGCCGGTCGGCGGTTCCGGTTCCCAGGAGAGCGGAGGTGGGCACGACGATGGCTTCTCTGACCGCGGTCGCGCTGGTGTGCACGTTGAAGAAATCACCGGCCGAATCCAGCAGCGACCGGATCGCGCGCCAGTTGCTCACCGAACTCGCCGGATACGAAGTGACCGGCGAGGTCATCCGCGTGGTGGACCACAATGTCCGGCCGGGAGTCACCGCCGACGAGGGCGAGGGCGACGAGTGGCCCGGTATCCGGGACAAGATCGCGGCGGCGGATATTCTGCTGTTCTGCACGCCCACCTGGCTCGGGCATATGTCGTCGGTCGCGCAGCGCGCATTGGAACGGCTGGACGCCGAGCTGTCCGAGACCGACGACGCGGGCCGGCCCGCGATGTTCGGCAAGGTCGCCATCGCGGCCGCGGTGGGTAACGAGGACGGTGCGCACAAGATCATCGCCGATGTGTTCCAGGGGCTGAACGATATCGGTTTCACCGTTCCCGCCCAGGGCGCCACCTATTGGAATGGTGAGGCGATGAGCGGGGTCGACTACCTGGACCTCGAGCGCACCCCCGACGCCGTCGCGTCGACCAACGCCACCGCGGCACGCAACGCCGCCCATCTGGCCCGACTTCTGCGTTCCGCACAGTATCCGGCCGGCTGACCGCCACCCGGATTCCGCGGTACGCCCGGACGACGACCTCGTCGCCACGAAAGGTGAAACCCCATGGTCGAAACACTCGCTGCCCCGGGCACTGTCTCCCGGGGGATACGCCTGCCCGCGCCCCGGGGCCCGCTCTCCGCCGATCTGGTGGCCCTGCTCCCGGCCGAACCGGGCAGCCCGGTCCCCCCGGCGCCCCCGGATATCGACCCGTACGGGGACGATTTCCAGCTCACCCTGCACACCTGCTACGAGCTGCACTACCAGGGGTTTCGCGGGGTGGACCCGGAGTGGGAATGGGACAGCGACCTGCTGCGGTTGCGCCGGCAGCTGGAACGCCGGTTCGCCGACGCGTTACGCGCCGACGTTCCCGGTGGTCACGATGTGGACGCCGAACTGGACCGGCTGCTCGCACCGCCGGCCGCGGGCGGGGTTCCGGCCTTTCTGCGTGACGAGGGCACCTGGGAGCAGATGCGGGAGTACTTCATCCAGCGCTCGATCTACCACCACAAGGAAGCCGATCCCGTGGCCTGGGTGATCCCGCGGTTGCGCGGCCGGGCGAAAGCCGCCCTGGTGGCGGTGGAGTTCGACGAATTCGGTGGCGGGCACGGCGACCGGATCCACGCCCGCCTCTACGCCGACCTGCTGCGGGCCGCCGATCTGGACGACAGCTATCTGCACTTTCTGGACATCGTGCCGGCGCCCATGCTGGCGCTGGTGGACATGATGTCGCTGTTCGGCCTCCACCGCTCGTTACGCGGGGCGCTGGTGGGGCATTTCGCCGCGGTGGAGATCACCTCGTCCCCCGCGTCCCGTGTGCTGGTGGAGGCGCTGCGGCGTTTCTCGGCGCCCGCGGACTGCGTGCGGTTCTACGCCGAGCACGTGACCGCGGACGCCGTCCACGAACAGGTGGTACGCCGCGATGTGCTGGCCGATCTGCTGGCCCGCGAACCCGAACTCGCCGAATCGATGGTCTTCGGGATCCAGGCCACCGACCTGTTGGAGGACCGGTGCACCGAGATGATGCTGAGCCACTGGCGAGCCGATCGCAGTTCGCTGCGGACCGAGGCCGGGTGAGCGCCGTGCTGATGCGTGCACCGGGTGTATACCGGCCGCAGCCCGATACCTGGTTGCTGGCCCGCGCGATGACCGAGGCGGCCCTGCCGGCCGGGGCCCGGGTGCTCGACGCATGCACCGGGACCGGCGCGCTGGCCATTCATGCCGCGCGGACGGGCGCGGCAGCGGTGACCGCGGTGGACCTGTCCCGTGCCGCGGTGGCCTCGGCCTGGTTGAACAGCCGGCTGAACGGAGTGCGACTGGAATTGTTGTGCGGGGACGTCACGGAGGTGGTGGCGGGCCGCACCTTCGATGTCGTCGTCGCCAACCCACCGTATGTGCCGAGCGAGCATCCGGTGCCGGGCGGTCGCGCGGCCCGCGCCTGGGACGCCGGCCGGCACGGCCGCTCGCTGCTCGACCCGCTGTGCACGATGATCCCGCGCCTGCTGGAGAAGGGCGGTACGGCGCTGCTGGTGCATTCGGGCCTCTCCGGGACCGCGACCAGTCTGCGGCAGCTCCGTAGCGGCGGCCTGAAGGCCACGGTGGTCGCCCGTTCGGTGATCCCGTTCGGACCGGTGCTGACCCGGCGCAGCGGCTGGCTGCGCGACCGGGGCCTGATCCGGCCCGGGCAGCGACACGAGGAGTTGGTGGTGATCCGTGCCGATCGAACACGATGAGGACCCGGTACCGCCGGTAGGCTGTCCCGCGCTGGGCGGTATTCGGTCACCGGCCGGTCCGCCCGGCGCGGAGGCGCCCCCCGCCGGTGCCGGGACGCCGGCGAACGGGCGCGCCGAACCTGTGCGGATCGTCTTCACCGAGGACGGGCCCGCGCTGGTCGACGGACCGGTGGACCTGGTCACGGCCGACGGCGAGGTGGTGCACGCGGATCGGTTCCTTGTCGCGATCTGCCTGTGCAAGCGGTCGCGGAGCTATCCGCTGTGCGATACCAGTCACCGGCGCCGCCGTGCTCGCTCGTGACCGGTGCCCGCCGGCGCGCTCATCGACCGCCCACGCATCGGGTCCCGCGCGACCGGGTCCCAATCGCGCCGAACGACAATCCGCCCGCGAGTAGGCGCGCCGGGCCCGTAATCGCGCCACACGACCCTCCGCGCATCGGTTATGCGAACGGTGTCGGCCGCTATCACGCCGATTGACCGTCCGCGCATCGGTTACGCGAACGGTGTCGGCCGCTATCACGCCGATTGACCGTCCGCGCATCGGGTAAGCGCGTCTGGTGACCGACGATCGCCGCCGACGTCCCGCGCGCGCCCGCCGCGGTCCGTACGCCGGGTGAGCGGCGGCCCGACACCGCCGGCCGGGCCGGCGACAAACGGAAGGCAGGGCAGCGCTCATGAGTTCGATGGATCCCGATCCGTCCGCGACTCCGGACCTGGAGCCCGGGGGCGGCGTACCCGCCGGTTCCACCCCACCGGATACGGCACAGACCTCCGGCCTGTCGGCCCCCGAGCCGCGCACCAGCCACCATTTCCCGCCCACCGGGATCGTGGCGGTACTGGCCGCGATCGCCCTCGTGGCGGTTTTCGTGGTGGTGGCCGTCGTCCTCATCGCGTCCCTGGGCTGAGACCGGCATGATGCCCGGCTCCGCGTGGCGGGGCCGCGTTATTCCGCATCCGGTGACGTCAGCGGGATCCGGGCATGCACCCGCCAGGCGCCGTCCTGGGTGCGGCCCGCCTCCAGGCTTCCCCCGAGTACCGCCACCCGTTCGCGCATACCGGCCAGCCCCAGC
>NZ_JARWPM010000154.1 GCF_029869215.1 Nocardia carnea | reverse complement strand
CGCCGGTCGCGGACGAGATCGACGCTCGGAGCTCATTCCGGTGGACCGCTGACGCAGTGAATCCGCTGTATCCGAGCGACGCACGATCCGCCGCCCACCAAGGTCTCGTGCTCTGGTCTCGCGACGACCGTACTCATCAAGGCCGCGGCGGCCGTCGGCGCTGGTAGGGCATCGCTTTCTGACACCGACTGACCGCCCCGCGGGTGACCGTTTTGAGCGTGACAGGCCGGTATCCAAGCTGATCTCCAGTGATTACAGAAGCCCCTCCCGGCGTTCCAGATGAGGGGCTTTCGAAAAGAGCTGTCAGAAGCTACTTTTCAATCACTGAACATCACTCACTTGCACTGGGCCTTGGCCTCACGGCGGCGGCGGTGCAGGATCGGCTCGGCTCGGTGTACCCGATGAATGACCCGCATTGACAACCTTTGGGGTGGGACACGGTCTCCTATCCCGATATTGCCGATCAGCGGGTTGCTGTCGCACTACGCCTTCTCCCCGGGAGCCGAATGCCGCTGTGCGGTAGCTGTTTCTTCGAAGCCCAGGAGAGAATCCAAACCGGCGGGCTCGGTGCAGAGATGCCAGGTGATGGCGCCCGCGGCGCCCCGGACTGCGCTGTCCTCCCCCAGTGCGGAAACCCGTAGTTCCGTACGGTGTGCGGGAGCGGCCAGTACCCGGCGTTCGAGCTCCGCGGCAACAGCGGGACGGAGATGGTCGTATACAACGCAATAGGCGCCGCCGAGTACCACGACCGGGATTTCGCAGATGCTCACCAGCGACGCCAGTGCGACGCCCAGAGCCGAGCCCGCGTCGGTGACGGCCGCCCGAGCGGCTGGGTCACCGGACCCCAGGGCGCGTTGCAGCTCGCTTGTCCGGGTGCATCCGGCGGCGCGCAGGATTGCGGGCAAACCTGCGTACTGCTCGACGCAACCCCGCCCGCCACAGCTGCACGCGCGCCCCTTCCGCTCTATGGCCACATGGCCCAGTTCGCCCCCGAAGCGGTGCACGCCGCGGTGGACTCGGCCCTGTAGTACCAGGCCGGCGCCGACGCCGACGTCACCGGATACGTAGACGAAATCCGGCCCGAGGGTGTCGCGCGGCCACAGGTGGGCATGCGCGGCGAGGTTGGCCTCGTTGTCGCTGCGTACCAGGTTCGTGCGCAGTGACCGGGCGAGTGCCGGACCCTGTCGATATCCGACGAGCCGGGGAAGATTCGGCGCACGCACAACCTCGTCCTCGGCGACAGCAACCGCTGGGTCTTCGGACAGCACTCCGTTGGCCAGCAGCGGTTCGACGAGACTGACGACAGTGGCCTTGGTGAGACCCGTGCGATGAGTATACGAGGCCGCTACCCGCTCGGCACGGGTGGTCGCATCGTCGGCGACCCCACGCGAGCGGCCGCTTTCCGACCGGCACCCGCACCGCGGCAATTAGGATAGGGTTACTTATGCTAACGTTCGCCTGCTTCCTCGGTACAGGTTGTGATGGTCGGCCTCATCAGTGATCGCGCGAGGCACCACCTGTTCCAGAGAGGCAGAAAGCAGTGAGGAACGTGAAGATTTCCATGGGCCGGATCGGTTTCGTGGCCGTTGCCGCTGTGCTGGCGAGCACCCTCGCCGCGTGCGGGCAATCCGAGCAGGTCGACGACCTCGGCACCGTATCCGCCGGCGAAGGCAGCACTACGTATCCCGTGGTCCTCGACAACTGCGGTGAGACGATCACCGTCGAGGCGGCGCCGCAGCGGGTCGTCTCGCTGGATCAGGGGTCCACCGAGATCCTGCTGTCACTCGGTCTCGGCGACCGCATCGTGGGAACCGCGTCGTGGACCGATCCCATTCGCGAGAATCTGGCGGCAGCGAACGCATCGGTTCCCCGCCTGGCGGACAACGCGCCGACCTACGAGGTCGTCCTGGGAGCCGACCCCGACTTCGTCACCGCATCGTTCGGCCGGCATTTCGCGCAGGGTGGCGTCGCCGAGCGGAGCCGGTTCTCCGAGACCGGGATCGAGTCGTACCTGTCCCCGACCGACTGTGACAACGGTGTGAGCGTCAATGGTGGTGGGAAGCGCACCACACCGCTGACGATGGACTCGCTGTATCAGGAGATCCGTGAACTCGCCGCCGTCTTCGATGTGAACGACCGGGGCGCACAACTCATCGACGAGCTTCAGGGTCGCGAGAAAGCGGCCCTGGCTGCCCTCGCGAAGTCGGATGTGTCGATGGCGTTCTGGTTCGCCGATACCAAGAGCCCGTACGTGGCCGGCGGGCTGGGTTCGGCGAATCTGCTCGCCACCTCGGTCGGCGCCACCAACGCTTTCGCGGAGCTGACCGACGACTGGCCGGCGGTCGGCTGGGAAACCGTGGTCGAACGCAACCCGGATGTCCTCGTGCTGGGCGATCTGCTGCGCAACCGCTTCCCCGGGGACCGGCTGGCCGACAAGATCGCCTTCCTGGAAGCCGATCCCGTGACCCGCAACCTCGACGCCGTACGCAACAAGCGCTACATCGCCCTGCACGGCGCCGAGATGAACCCGTCCATCCGGGCCGTCGACGGACTCGAGAAGATCGTCGCCGGCCTCCGCGATATGCAGGTGCCCCGCTGACCGCCACCCGCGACCACGCCGCCGCACCCGCCCCCGAACGGATTCGGCGGCGAGGATGGGTCGCCGGGGCGCTGATCACGGTCGGTGGGCTGGTCGCGCTCGTCCTGTCCGTGCTCGTCGCGGTCACGCTGGGCCCGGCGAATATCTCGCTGGTGAATGTCCGTGATGTCCTGCTCAATCACCTGGGTCTCACCGATATCCCGGTGCGGGCGGCCAAGAACGCGATCGTCTGGGAGGAGCGGCTCCCGCGCGCACTGGTGGCGGCGGCGTGCGGTGCCGGGTTGGGCGTGTGCGGCGTGATCATGCAGTCGCTGCTGCGCAACCCGCTGGCGGATCCGTTCGTCCTGGGCATCTCGTCCGGCGCGTCGACAGGTGCGGTGATCGTGGGGGTTCTCGGCGTGGGCAGCGCCGCGCTCGGATTGTCCGGCGGCGCGTTCCTCGGGGCACTGGTCGCGTTCGGGCTGGTGCTGCTGCTCGCCCGCCTCTCCGGTGGCAGCAACGACCGCGTCATCCTGGCCGGTGTCGCCAGTACACAGCTGTTCTCGGCGTTGACCTCGTTCGTGATCTTCGCGTTCGCGGACTCCGACGAGACCCGGGGCGTGATGTTCTGGCTACTCGGATCACTCGAAGGCGTCCGCTGGGACGATGTCCGGCTGTGCGCGGTGGTGGTGCTCGCCGGGACGGCGGTGTGCCTGTACTACGCGCATGTCCTGGATGCCTTCTCGTTCGGTGACGAGGTGGCGGCATCGCTCGGTATCTCCGTGGCGAAATTCCGGCTCCTGCTGCTGGTGTGCACGGCGATCATCACCGCGACCCTGGTCAGCGTCGCCGGTGCGATCGGGTTCGTGGGGCTCGTGCTCCCGCACGCGGCACGGTTCCTGCTGGGGCCCCGGCACAGCCGGCTGGTTCCCGCGACAGCACTGCTGGGGGCGGTCTTCATGGTGTGGGTGGATGCCGTCTCCCGGGTCGCGTTCGCGCCCACCCCGCTGCCGGTGGGTGTGGGTACCGCGCTGGTCGGTGTGCCCGCGTTCATCGTCATCCTGTCGCGCAGGAGGAGAGTCCGGTGACCCTGCGCGCGGATGCTGTCAGCTGGAATCGCGGCGGCGCGCTCGTTGTCGACGGTGTCACGGTGACACCCGCGCCCGGCGAAACCGTGGGCCTGCTCGGCCCGAACGGCTCTGGGAAATCCTCGCTGTTACATCTGCTCAACGGTGTCGTACGCCCGACCGCCGGGGTGGTGGCCCTCGACGGCAACGACCTGTCCACCCTGCGACGCAAAGATATTGCGCGCGCGGTGGCCGTCGTGGCCCAGCACGCCGACACCGATCTCGACATCACTGTCCGCGACGTCGTGCGCCTCGGGCGTATCCCGCACCGGACGACCTTCGGCGGAAATCCCCTCACCGACGACGCCGCGGTCGCGGCCGCGCTCGAACACACCGGCCTCACCGCGAAAGCGGACCGGCTCTGGCACCGGCTTTCCGGCGGGGAGAAGCAGCGGGTCCAGATCGCCCGTGCCCTGGCGCAGGAACCGCGCGAGCTCCTGCTGGACGAGCCGACCAATCACTTGGACATCCATCATCAACTGGAGTTGCTGGCGCTGGTCACCCGGCTGCCCGTCACCAGTGTGATCGCTCTGCACGACCTCAACCTCGCCGCCATGTTCTGCGATACCGTCCTCGTGCTGAAGGAAGGCCGTGCCGTGGCCGGCGGAAAACCGGCCGAGGTACTGACCGCCGAACTGATCGCGCGGGTGTACAACGTCCGGGCCGAAGTGCTCGTCGACGAGTCGAAGGGGCGGCTGTCGATCCTGTTCGAACCGGGGCCGGTTGCGGTCCCCGCGCGGTAGCGGCCGGCCGGACTCCCCGGCACCCGAGACAGTGGCCGCTGCTGCCCGGAGGTTCGGCGGCCGGTGGTCGCTGCTGTCCGGCCTCGCGGCGGCGACCCCGGCCGTCCGGCTGCTCGTGCTCACCCAGCTCGCCTTCAATATCGGCTTCTTCATGGTGCTGCCGTACCTGTCGGTGCACCTGACGCAGGATCTCGGCCTGGGGGCGGCGCTGGTCGGCGTGGTACTCGGAATCCGCACGTTCGCCCAGCAGGGCCTGTTCTTCGTCGGGGGCTCGCTCGCGGACAGGTGGGGAGTGAAACCCGTCGTCGTCGCCGGTTGTGGGTGCCGGATCCTCGGTTTCGCCGGTTTGGCCTTCGCCGGGTCGGTGCCCGGAATCGTGATCGCGACCGTGCTGACGGGATTCGCCGGCGCGCTGTTCTCCCCGGCGGTCGAGTCCGCCCTCGCCACCGCCGCCGGAAGCGACGGCGGACAGTCCCGCACAGACGTCTTCGCGCTCTTCGCCGCGTACGGTCAGATCGGCACATTCGTCGGGCCGCTGCTCGGATCGCTGCTGCTGGCGGCCGACTTCGCCGCCGCCTGCCTGGTCGCAGCGGGCCTGTTCACGGTAATCCTGGTCGTGCATCTAAGGCTGCTCCCCGCCCGGCCCGGCGCCCACGCCGCCGAGAAATGGCTCGACGGCTGGCGCGAAGTGGTCGCGAACAGAACCTTTCTGCTGCTCGCGGTGGCGATGAGTTCGCAACTGCTGGCGTACAACCAGCTGTACCTGCTGTTACCGCTGGAGCTCGCCCGCGCCTGGGGCTCACAGGCCCCGCTGGGCTGGTACTTCGCCCTGGCATCGCTCTTCGTCGTCATCGCCCAGCTACCCCTCACCCGCCGCGTCCGCAGCGCCGCGGCCCTGCCTGCGGGCCTGATCGTGACGGCCGCCGCATTCGCCGTGATGGCCCTGCTGGCGCCGAGGCAGCTCGAGGGCGTGCCCGCACTCGTCCCGCCCGCCGTATTCACGCTCCTGCTGACACTGGGACAGATGACGACGCTCCCCGTCGCCCGGGACCTGATACCGCGCCTGGCCGCCGAACGCCGGCTCGGGTCCTACTACGGGCTCTTCGCCTCAATCGGCGGACTCGGCGTACTGGCCGGCTCGGTACTCACCGGCGCGTTGATCGACCTGGTGCCGACCACCGGCTGGGGGCTCGCCGCGCCGTGGTGCGCTGTCGCCCTGGCGCTCCTCGCGAGCTCGCTGGTGTTGAAGCTCCAGCTGCGCTCCCCTGATTCGGCGCCACCACGCGGTACCGGATAGCGCGCACGACCGAGCCGCCGGGTCGCCTCGGGTGACGATACTTCTCTACGGGCCGTCCACCCGGCTCCGTCAGGAAGGTGGAAGGCTCCCCGCCCGGTGATCGACAGCGGCGCGCAGTTGCCGGGCTTGCGCCTCGACGGCGCGGCACAATTCCCGATCATCGGTGAGCGTGCCGTCCAGCAGCCCGAGAGCGGCACCGGCACCGGACACCGGCCGAGCGCGATCATCGGACACCGGGACACCGTTGCCGGTCAGATGACATACCCACCCGGCCAACGCCCGGACAGCCCCGGCCGGCATCCGCCCGGCCGCACGTTCCCGCCGCAACACCGGCAGTATCCGCACCGGCAACTTCTGCGAACCATCCTGAGCGATCTGCGAAAGCCGGTGCTGCATCCGCGGGTTGGCGAACCTGGTGAGCAATGCCCGGGTGTATTCCGTCAGCTCCTGATCGGGCTGCCGCAGGTGCGGAACAGCCTCGGCCCACCACTGTGTCACCCACCCGCGGCACACGGGATCGGCCATGGCCTGCCCCACCGTCAGATGGCCGCGCAGCGGCGCGGTATAGGCCAGCAGTGAGTGCGCGCCGTTGAGCAGCCATAGTTTCCGATGTTCATACGGTGTGAGGTCGGCGGTGAAAACAGCACCCGCGTCTTCCCAGCGCGGACGGCCGGCCGGGAACTCACCGGCGAGTACCCATTCCCGGAAGGGCTCGGTGACCACCGGCACATCGTCCCGATAGCCGAGAGCCTGCCCGACCGCCGCGATATCCTCGGGCGTGGTCGCGGGCGTGATGCGGTCCACCGCGGAGGTGACGAAGGAGACGTTGTCGTCGATCCAGCCACGCAGGTCCGGCGCCGCCAGAGCCGCGAATTCGCCGATGATGTGCGCGAGTACCGCACCATTGCCCGGGAGGTTGTCGCAGGGTACGACCGCCAGCGGCCCCACCCCCGCCGCTCGCCGGGCGGCCAAGCCCGCCACCAGGCGGGCCGCCGCAGTGGTTCCGACCGCACCTGGATCAGCGCGCACGGCGGTGAGGTCCGCGGCCACCGCCGGATTGCCGAGATCCAAGCTGCCGTCACCTCGACGGGTGTAGCCCGCCTCGGTCACGGTGAGCGTCACCACCGCCACTTCCGGTGCGGCGAAATACCGGAGCCAAGCCTGCGCGTCGGTCGCGGCATGCACCCGGCTGATCGTGCGCACCACCTCGAATTCATCACCGCCCGCAGCACGGGTGACCAGTGTGTAGAGCCCGTCCTGAGCGCTCAGGGCCGCAGCCATGGCGGGGCCGCGGCCGGTGAATGCCGCAATTCCCCAGTGGTCCCCGTCCGGAGCGGATGCGGTGTACCAGGCCTGGTGAGCACGGAAAAAACTGCCGAGTCCCAGATGGACCATGCGCACCGCCGCAGCGGTGCGGAAGTCTCGGGAAAGCCGGGCCGCCGCGCCATTTCCCGTCATCGAACTGCCAGCCGCATGCGCCACTGCCATTCGTATTCGGTGGCGGCGAGCCGGAATTCGGGAAGGGTATCGGGTCCCAGGATTTCGCCGAGTCCGCGATGCGCGATATCCAGGTGGACGATGGTGGCCTGCGAGGGCGGCAGCTCCCACCAATGCGCCGCCGCCTCGAGCTCCGCGACCCGATACCGCCCGACGCTGACCTGCAGTGGTTGGTGAGTCGTGGTCACCGTGCCTGCCGGGCCGCTCAGCGACAGCTCGGTGACGTCACCGCGTCCCCCGTTCTCCTGCGGGCGCAGGTACGGCACGGCCATATCGTCGATACTGCTGTGCCAGCACCCGGCGAGCGCGGAGGATCGGCGGTCGGGGTAGTTCTCCCACGGGCCCGATCCCACCCATTTCGCGTCGGTGAGACCTTCGGCGAGTTCGAATTCCACGCCGACCCGCAGCCCGTCCCGGGTATCGTCCGGCAGCCGGACATGCTCGGTGAGCACGTAGTCGTCCGCCCCGACCGCGCGCATGGTCCGGGTGTGGCATATCTCGTCGCCGAACGCACCCAGGTAGCGGGTGCACACCCTTACTGCATCGTCACCATGCGAGATATCGGCCGACTTCGCGGTCAGCCGGAAGAACCCGGACCGGACGAAGCGCTGATCCATTTTCACGGATCGGTCGACATCGGTGAGAGCGCGCCACAAGCAGAGCCGGGGTGGCACACGGAGCAGGGGGTGCCGCAGACCGCCGTCGGCATCCAGGTGAACCGTTCCGGTCGCCGTCGCTGGCAGCGTGATACGTGGAGCCGGGAACCGGACCTGCTCGATCGCGACCACGGTTCCCGCCGGCGCCCAGAGTGCGTGGTCACGGGTCCGGACGGTGACCGTCAGCGCCAGCGGCCGGGCGGCGAGGGCCGCCCGGATCGCGGACGGCAACTCGACAGTGACTGTCTCGCCGGCCGGAACTTCCAGGGGTAGTGTTGTGGCCACTGCCGGACCGTCGGCGGTATCGACGTGTATTTCGAACGTGTAGCGGCCGAGATCGGCGAATGTCTGCCGATTGCGGACCGTGATCTTCCCGGCGCGGGCCGCTGCGGCGCCGGAGGTGATCCGGATCGGCGAGAACAGCCCGCGGGCCTCGTACAGCGCCGGCTTCGGTGTGTTGTCGGCGAAGGCGATGCCGTACAGCAGCGCGGGCCCACTGTTCGGTTCGTCGCCGAAATCGCCGCCATAGTAGTACTTTCCGTCCCCGTCAGGGGCCAGGGCCAGGTCTTTGAATCCCCAGATGAACCCGCCCTGTAGTCCGGGCAGGGTCTCGAACAACCGCCAGTACTCGGCCAGACCGCCGGTCGAATTCCCCTGGGAATAGGCGTATTCGCACAGGATCAGTGGTCGATCGGCGCGCGGATCCGCCGCATAGGCGCGCAGCGCGTCGAACGCGGGATACATCGGGCACACGACATCGGTGGCTGCGTGGCCGCCGTGCCAGTCGTGCGCTATCGCGCCCTCGTAGTGCAGCGGCCGGGTGGGATCGGTGCGGCGCACCCAGGTCGCGGCGGTGTCGTGGTTGGTGCCGTATCCGGTTTCGTTGCCGAGCGACCACATGATCACCGACGGATGATTGCGGTCCCGCTGCACCATCCGCGTCACCCGCTCCAGGAACGCGGGCAGGTAGCGCGGGTCGTCGCACAGGGTGCCGGCGAAGGCGTGTCCTTCGATATCGGCCTCGTCGGCGAGGTAGAAGCCGATCTCGTCGCAGAGATCGAGAAATTCCGGGTCGTTCGGGTAGTGCGAGGTGCGGATAGCGTTGACATTGCATCGCTTCAGCAGAGCGAGTTCCGCCAGCATGTCCCGGCGGGAGAGGACCCGTCCGGTGACGGGGTGGGAATCATGACGGTTCACGCCTTGCACGAGAATTCGGCGGCCGTTGACCAGCAGATCCCGGCCCTCGATATGCACCCGCCGAAACCCGATGCGGGTGCGGGTTTCGTCGGCTACCGTCCCGTCCGGCCGCACGAGCCGCACCGTCAGGTCGTACAGTCGCGGCTCCTCCGCGGACCAGGGTTGCACCTCCACATCGCGCCATGCCAGGCCGGCGGTTCCCGCGGGACGGGCGGGCAGAAGGGATCGGCCGAACCGGGAGGCATACGGGGCGAGTCGTTCGAGCACCGGCGCGCCGGCGGCCCGGATCGAGAGCAGATCCATGAAATCGGCGGGGATACGCGACTGCGGCCGGACGCTGCGGTCGTCATCAGGTAGCGGCAGTGCCGGCGCCGCGCGGCGCGGTGCGACCGGTAGTGCCACCATTCGATCCAGTGCGCGCACTTCCACGGTCCATTCCGAGTCGCCGAGGTGATCGAGTCTCGCAGTGACGATCTCGACGTCGAGCGCACCGTACCCGGTCTCCGGGTCGTAGTCGGCACGCACCGAGAGATCCGCAAGACGTTGCAGCGGCACGGAATACACGAATACCGAGCGGCTGATTCCCGACTGCCACCAGTGGTCTTGGTCTTCGAGGTAGGACACGGCCGACCACTTCGACACCGCCAGTGTCACAGTATTCGGGCCGGGCGTACAGGCATCGGTGATGTCGAACTCTGCGGCAAGGTGGGAATCGGTGCTGGTGCCGATGGGCCGGTCGTTGACGAACACGCGGAGCAGCCCTTCGGCGGCACCGATATGCAACACCACGCGCAGGTCACCGGTATCGGGTAATTCGAATTTGCGCCGGTAGACGCCGGTCGGGTTCCGCGCCGGTATCTGCGGTGGGGACTCGTCGAACGGCATGGGCACGTTGGTGTAGTGCGGCCGGTCGGCGTTCTCCCGCATCGTCCACAGTTCGGGGACGATCACCGTTCGCCATTCGTCGCCGGGTACCTGCTCCAGCGATTCCAGCAGCTGGAATTCCCATTCGCCGTCGAGATCGATGTCCGGGGTGCGCCGGAGTGCGTGCATGGGCAGGCGGCCGACGGCATGGAATCCCGTATCGTCGGGCGCCATCGCCCGGAGGTCGAGCCCGGTCACAGTCCCCCCTGCTTCGCCACATTGCCCAGCCATGCCAGACTCGGTTTCGGCACCCGTTCGAAGGTCTCGCGGTCGACGGCGATGAGCCCGAAGGTCGGTTCCCAATGGCCCCATTCGTAGTTGTCGAGTGCCGACCAGTGCAGGTATCCGCGGACATCGACGCCGTCGTCGATGGCGGCGAACAAGTGGCGTAGTGCGTCGGCGGTGTAGGCGATCCGCCGCTCGTCGTCGGCGGTGGCGATACCGTTCTCGGTGACCAGGATCGGCACGCCGCCGGTGACGTCCCACGCATGGCGGACCGCGGCGCCCAGGGCGTCGGGCCGATACGCCGCACCGGTCAGGGTGTTGTCCGGACTCGGCGGAGTCGGGACTACCCCGCGCTCGTCCACCTGCTGACTCGAATACGCTTGCACGCCGACGAAGTCGTCCTCCCGGGCGGCCCGCCAGTAGAAATCCTCGCGGACTTCCCGGACCTCACGCAGCATCGTCTCGTTACCGGGGGTGGCGGTCAGCGCCCCGGCGGCCACGGTCCACCCGACGGCGGCGCCGGTGCGGCTCTTCAGGATTGCCCGCGCCGCGTGGTGTGCCGCGGCCAGCCGGGCGCCGACCTGCGGGTCCGGGGCGGGCAGTACCGGCGGCCTCCCCTCCTCGACGGTGGCACTGAACTCCCCCGACCGGTACGCGGCGGCCAGCGATTCCATCATGGCGAGCATATTCGGCTCGTTGATCGTGCACACCCAGTCGACGCCGTCCAGGATGGCCGTGACACGCTCGACATACCGTTCGAACTGCGGTATCGCCCGCTCCCCCAGCCAGCCGCCGTGCTCGGCGAACCAGCGCGGGCAGGTGAAATGATGCAGGGTGACCACCGGGCGGAGTCCGGTCTCCAGGGCGGTGTCGATCATCCGCCGGTAGTGCGCCAGCTGGGCGAGGGAGAACTGTCCCTCGGCGGGCTCGATCCGCGCCCATTCGATACTGAACCGGTAGGCGTTGAGACCTGCCTGCGCGAGCAGGCGCATATCCTCGGGATAGCGGTGATAACTGTCGACCGCCGAGCCGCTGCGCTGCTCCGGCGGACGTTGTTGTTCACGCACCCACCAGTCGCTGTTGACGTTGTCGCCCTCCACTTGATGGGCGGCGGTGGAGGCCCCCCACAGGAATCCGGCCGGGAGCTGTGTCACCATGGGTTTCTCATTTCTCTCTGCCCGGCGGTACCGCTCAACGGCTGCCTCGGACCCGGGTATGAATGATCAGGCCGCCCAGGATCGTCAGGACCCCGCCGGCCGGGTGCAGGGCGCTGTAGTTCGGCGTGGCCGCTTCCGCACCGGGCGCGGCCTCGTCGCGGCGCAGATCGCAGTCCCGCACGAGAGGCGGGCCGGGAGGCAACGCACAGCGTGGCGGGGAGTCGGGATCCATGCCGCCATATTCTCGGTGGCGACGGTCCACGGCAACCGGTTGTCCCGAGTTGTCGCGGGATATCGCCTTCTCCCGGTCCTGAGGCTCTGCACGCCTCGCACCGGGCAACGCTCTGATCATTGCCGTGCTCGGCCCATAGGATGCAGCCCGCCTGCGAATGGCCTACCAGCCCCACATCATCCATGCCCGCTGCCTCGATATCGGCAACAAGTTCGGCCGCGGTGTCATCGACCGATGTCTCCTCCGCATTCCGACTCCGCTTCGTGCCGCCCGGACTCGAAACGGAGTCGGCTCGAAGAAGTCATGTTCTCACACAGAAGAATCCATGTGTTCTCTTTGAGAATATTATTCTCCAACCTGCGGCCACTGACGTCGTTGCAGGTCAAGTAAGCGCTGCTGCCGTGATGTTCGCGTCGAAACCCCTTACGACGGCGCCACATCGCAGCCCCATGGCAACTCGAGGCAACCGGTTGCGAGGGATTCCCCCGGTAATCAACCATGACCACACGCTGTGATCGGCACCACTCCCGACCCGACTGCCGATCACTCGTAATCCACAGAGGGCGACCGGCGCGATCGCCTTCACGGCAGCTCTTTCGCGGGAGCGTCGACATCGATCGCACTCGCGAATCCCGACGAACCCGTAATCGCCGGCGGAGCGCTTTCGGATATCCGCGTCGTTTTTCGATCGAGATGAGGGTAGATCTGATGAATTCAACTGATCCGGTGACCACCGGAGCGGCCCGCCTGGCCGGGCTGGGCTGCGCTGTCGCGGCCGCCGTGGGCCTGCTGTCGACCGGCTCCGCGAACGCGGATGTCTTCGTCCCCCTGCCGGACGGAACAGAGGCGACCAATGGCGGAACCATCACCCGCACCGGCGAACAGGCTCTCGTCTCATCGTCCATGGCCGCCAACGGTGTAGGCCGAGTGGTCTGGGTGTCGGCGAACATCACCGCGGACGTCACCGCGACACGGATTGTCGAAAAGGCAGGTCCCGGTACGGCGGCCAGTAACCGGCCGGGTACCGACAACTCGTGGACCCACGGCGCTTCTGCGGTCAATACCGGATACATCGTCGGTTGCCAGGTCAGTATTTCCGATACCGCAATATCGGCCGGCATGTCGGGCAACCTCAGCGCCAACGGTTTCGGGGTCAACGCCTCCGCCGGTCTACAGCTGGGACCGGGCGAGGTGAGGTTCGTATCGGCCGGCAAGAAGACCATCACCAAGCCGGGCACCTACTCGCTCGGGTACCGGGATTTCGAAATCCAGATACAAGGGTGCGCCGGCTACGCGCAGGCGCGCTCGTATACCGTCCTCGAACTCATCGGCGAATACCATTCCAAGGTCACCCTCTACGGGCAGCCTTTCAGCATCGGCTGATGCGGTCGGCCGAAGTCATCTCGTTTCGCCGACAACATATCCTCTCCCGAGAAGGTCTTGAAGCATGATCAAATCAAAGATGGTCGCACGAGCCGCCGGCGCGTGCCTCACCGCCGCCACCGCCATCGGCCTGCTCTCCACGGGCGCCGCCCATGCCGACACTTTCATTCCACTGCCCGGTGGCGAGATCAGCCAAACTCTGGGTGATGGCACGGTCGTCACCGTGCGGTTGGTGGGTGAATCCGCAACCATCAACCCGTCCCTGGGATCGACCCCGCTGCATCGCAATGCGTGGGTGTCGGGCACCGCGGAGGCAGTGGTCTCCGGACAACCCCTGACACTCGGGAAGATCCGGCCCGGCTATGTCGTCGGCTGCCAGGTCAATATCGGTGGTGGCGGTGTGAACAGCGGCGCCGGATACAGCTCCGACTGGGAGGGGTCCCGGCCCAACCCGAGCGGAAGCCTCGGCGGCAATCTGAGCCTGGGCCCCGGTGAGGCCCAGCAGTTCTTCATCCTCGATCAGGAGCGCGCCGATCCGTTCGGGGAGAGCGTCCACAACACCTTCAACCCGTTCCGCAGCGGCCGGGCCGGCGTCTCTTGGAAGAACTCGACCATCGCGCTGTCCGGTTGCGCCGGGTACGCGCAGGCGCGCGCGTTCGTACGGGTCGAGGTGGATACCGAAAAGGCATCCCAGGACGTGACGCTCTGGGGACAACCCTTCAGCCTCGGCTGACGGCACCACTCACCCCGCCCGGGTCACACTCGTCCCGGGCGGGGTTCTCGGTGTGCACCGTGCCGGCACACCGCGCACCACCAGGTCAGCAGACGGTGCACTGCATTCTCGAAAGCCCTCCGAAGCCGGTCATCGGCCACGAGGGCCGGATGCAACTGCGCCGGCGCCGCATCAACACCTGCCGCGCCCGGATCGGCGCACCGTGACCGGATGGATCATGCGTACCGGCGCCGCCGGACGGTTACCGCGCGCAAGGCGTACAGGTGCAGGGTCACCCCCGGGCAGGCCCCGACGCTAGAGTTTGAACACCCGTCTCGGCTGCTCCCGCACCAGCTCACCGGCGATGACCACGGCCTCATCCTCACCGAGGCGATGTTCGGCGACAAGATGCGCCAGCGCCGCCGCATCGAGGCGCCGGGCCATATCGTGGCGTGCCGGAATCGAGCAGAATGCCCGCGTGTCGTCGACGAATCCGGCGAGTTTGCGGTAGCCCGCGGTTTCGGTCACCGCGCGGTGGAAGCGCCCGATGGCGTCCGGCGCATCGAGAAACCACCACGGTGCGCCGGCGAACACTGTCGGATAGAAACCGGCCAGGGGCGCGATCTCCCGCGAATAGGTGGTTTCGTCGAGGGTGAACAGCACCAGGTTGAGATTCGGATGGGTGCCGAAATTCTCCAGTAGTGGTCGCAGCCCATCGACGAACTCCACGCGCAGCGGTAGGTCGTGGCCGGTGTCGGAACCGAAGGCGGCCGCGGTGGGCCCGTGATGGTTGCGCCGGACGGCGGGGTGCAGCATCATCACCAGCCCGTCGTCGGTGGACATGCGGGCCATCTCGAAAACCATATGGCGGCGAAACGCCACGGCCTCGGCCGCCGTCACCGCACCGGCGCGGGCAGCGCGATAGATACGACGCGCCTCGGCCGCCCCGAGCGGATGGGTCTGCACGTCCTCGTGGCTATGGTCGGTCGCGGTCGCTCCGTGTGCGACGAAGTACCGGCGGCGTTTTTCCAGTGCCGCGAGATATCCGTCGTAGTCACCGGTGTCGGCCTCCGAAACCGCGGCGAGACGGTCGACGGCCTGCCGCCAGCCCGGCGTTGCGGGTTCCAGGTAGCGGTCCGGGCGGAAGGTGGGAACGACCCGGCCGTTCCATCCCGGGTCGGCGGCGAGCCGGGCGTGTGCGCTCAGATCGTCACAGGGGTCGTCCGTGGTGGCCAGCACATCGATCCCGAATCGCTCGTACAGCCGGCGCGGGCGGTATTCGGGCTGCCGCAGCCGGTCCGCGATCCGGTCGTACAGCATATCGGCGTTGTGCCGGGTCGGCCGTTCGGTGATACCGAATATTTCCGCCAGCTCCACATCGAACCAGTAGCGCACCGGGGTGCCCCGGAAGACCTCCCAGTTCTCGCATACGCTGCGCCACACCGCCCGAGCCTGCGCCTCGGACAATTCGCCCCGGCCGACACCGAGCCGGTCCAGCGGAATCCTGTTCGCGTGCAGCAGCCGCGTGACGTAGTGATCCGGCGTGATGAGCAGGCCGGCCGGGTCCGGAAAGGGTTCGTCATCGGCCAGCAGGCGCGCGTCGACATGGCCGTGCGGTGAGATGATCCGCTCGTCGCGTATTGCGCGGTGGAGGCGCTGTGCCACGGCACGCACCCCCGGGTCGGCCGGAAACAGCCGGTCGGGATGGGGCGCCGCGTGCGCCGCGGAAACAGAAAGCATGCCCGTTATGCTGGGCGGTCGCCCGATTCATCGGCAATCGGTTGCCTCCAGTTGTCATCACCGGTTGCCGTAGCGCCGCGCCCGGCGCCATGGTTCGAGGACGAACCGGAAGGAGCACCGTGCCCGAACACTGTGCCGCAACCATCGGCGGACCGGACGAGGAGCTGAGCGCGGATCAGGTGCGCGCCTTCGTGGCCGGGCAACTGGCGAACCTCGCCCTCGACGGGCGCAGCGTATGCCTGGTTGTGCCCGACGCCACCCGCAGCTGTCCACTGCCGCTGCTGATTTCGGTTCTGCACGCAGAACTGTACGGCCGGGTGCGGCGGATGACGGTCCTCGTCGCGCTGGGCACCCACGCGGCCATGAGCGAGGAACGGCTCGCGAATTGGCTGGGCTATCCGCCCGGTGCCCTGGCCGAACGCTATCCCGGTCTGTCCGTCCGGAACCACGAATGGTGGGATGCGGCAACATTCTTCACGGCAGGCCATATCCCCGGCGAACGGATCGCCGAACTCTCCAGCGGACTTCTGCGGACCGGTGTCGACGTACGAGTCAATCGCGCGGTGGTCGAACACGATGTGACCATCATCGTGGGACCGGTGTTCCCGCACGAGGTCGTCGGCTTCTCCGGCGGAAACAAGTATCTCTTCCCCGGCCTTTCCGGGCCCGAGGTGATCGACGTCTCGCATTGGCTCGGTGCGCTGATCACCAGCCGCGACATCATCGGCACCACCGGAATCACACCGGTGCGCGCCCTCATACACGAGGCCGCGTCCCTCGTCCCCGGGGAGAGACACGCCCTGTGCCTGGTGGTGCGGTCGGGCAGCGACGCGTTGCACAGCGCCGCGTTCGGCGATCCCGTATCGGCATGGGCCGCAGCCGCGGCCGTATCCACACAGGTCCACGTCAGGTATCTGGACGCTCCCGTGCGGCGAGTTCTGTCGCTGATCCCGGCCAAGTACGACGATATGTGGACCGCGGCCAAAGGGTTCTACAAGGTCGAACCGGTCACGGCCGACGACGGCCAGGTCGTCGTCTACGCACCGCACATCACGACGATTTCCGAAATGCACCCGGAAATCGAGGAAATCGGCTACCACACCCGCGACTATTTCGTCCGGCAGTGGGACCGCTTCCGGCATCTGCACTGGGGAGTGCTCGCGCACTCCACCCATCTGCGTGGTGCCGGCACGTTCGACGATATCGACGGGGAACGATGCCGGGTCACGGTCACACTCGCGACCGGCATTCCGGAACAGCGAGTACGCGCCGCCGGGCTGGACTATTCGGACCCGGCAGGCATCGATATAGATGCCTGGCGAGCGGATCCCGATACCCTGGTCGTCCCCGATGCCGGCGAGGTGCTCTTCCGTCTGCGCGGTCCCGCCGAGCCGCGCACGACGAGCTGAGCGGCCAGCGGTACGACCGGATGCGAGTTCGTCGCCTCACCGCGGATCGCCCGGTGCAATTCCCCGAACGCGGCGGTGCCCATGGCCCGCAGCGGTGCCGCCACGGTCGTCAGCGCCGGCGTACAGAAATCGGAGCCGAAGACGTTGTCGAACCCGATCACACTCATCTGCTCGGGCACCCGCACCCCGGCCTGTCCGAGGCCGCGGATCAGACCGATCGCGAGGAGGTCGTTGTAGGCGAGCACCGCGGTCGGCGCCTGGCGGCGGATGTCCTCGGCCGCCGCCACACCGGCCGCCATGGTCGGCACGTAAGGGCCGAGGCGGCTGGCCTTCAACCCTAGTTCGGCGGCCGTATCCACCACCGAACGCCAGCGCATACCGTCCGCCCAGGAGGCAGCCGGGCCCGCCATGTAGGTCACCGAACGGTGGCCGAATTCGACCAGATGCCGTAACGCTGCGCCGACCCCGGATTCGGTATCGGGCACGACACAGCGGGTTCCGGACACGATACGGTTCAGCACCACCACCGGCCGCTGCGTCGCCACCGTGCGGATCGTCCGGTCGGAGAGCCGGGAACTGGCCAGGACCACGCCGTCGACACCGTGCAGCAGCCGGTCGAGCAGCGTCCGCTCCAACGTCTCCGATTCCTGGGTATCGGCCAGCAGCATGGCGTACCCGGCCCCCGCGGCCGCTGCTTCGACACCGCGAATGATGGCGAAGAACACCGGGTTGGTCACATCGGAAACCACCAGTGCGATCGTGGAGGTCTTGCCGTTCTGCAGCGCCCGGGCGAGCGGATTCGCCCGATATCCCAGCTCGGCTGCGACCGTGAGGATGCGCGTCGCGGTCGGCGCACTCACGCGGCCGGGCCGGGAGAACGCCCGGGACACCGTGGACGGTGCCACGCCCGCCGCCGCAGCGACGTCGTAGATGGTGGGTGGGCGTGCGTTTTCGTTCATCCTGGCCGCGAGAATAGCTACCGGCGGCCGCCGTGGCAACCGTTTGCCACAATCTCGGGCAAGTAGCGGCAACAGGTTGCCGGCTCCGGTGACCGGTCGGCTGAATGGTCGGTGCCCGCATCCTGCTGCGGGGAGAGGAGACCCGAGGATGCATCGGCCGCACGCTCGCCGCCGGGAAATCTGCATCGCCACCGGTGGAGACAGCGGCCGTGCGCCGGGCGACTGAGCCCGCACGGCGTACCGCCGCCGTGCCCGGCGAGAAGCGGGTCGGACCCGCGTATGTCGTCATGCTCATGCTCGGCAGTTGCGGAGCCTTCATGGCCTACATCACCGTTCTCGCCTACTCGCTGGCGGTACGGGTCGACATGCTGGAGCCCGGGCGTACCGAATACCTCGGCTACCTGACCAGCCTCGGCGGTGCCGTATCCCTGTTTGCGGGTCCGGTGGTCGGTGTGATCAGCGACCGGGTACGCACCCGCTTCGGACGCCGGCGACCGGTACTGGTCACCGGTGTGGTTGTCGGAATGTCGGCGCTGGTAGTCGTGGGCGTGGCACCGAATATCGGTGTCCTGGCGCTGGGTTGGGTGCTGACCGTGCTGGGCTGGAGCGCGGCGATGAGTTCGATCACCGCCCTTCAGGCCGATAAATTGCCGGCCGATCAGCGCGGCACCGTCGCCGGTTTCCTCGGATTCGCCCAGCAGGGCGCACCCGTACTGGGCGTGGTGGTGGCCGGGTTGCTGGCGCACCACGGCGTTCTACTCACCGTCGTACCCGGCCTGCTGGGAGCGGCACTACTGGTACCGCTGATACTGTTCGCCGCCGAGGCCGATACCCGGTCGGCGGTTTTCGACGAACCGTTGTCGGTGCGCACGATCGCCCGCAAATATCGGTACAACCCCCGCCGCTATCCCGACTTTTCCTGGGAGTGGCTGGGAAAGTTCTGCTTCCACAGCGGGTTGGCGCTCAACACCACGTTCCAGACCTTTTTCCTCGCCCACCGGCTCGGCCTGACAGTGGCCCAGGTGGCACACGCCGTCGCATGGATCAGCGTGGCCGGGGTAGTCGCGGCGGTTGCGGGATCGGTCGGCGCCGGATACCTCTCCGACCGTCTCGGGCGCCGCCGCATTTTCGTGGTGACGGCAGCCGTTGTCTACGCCGGCGGTGCGGCCACCTACGCATTCGCGCACGATCTCCGGATTTTCCTGCTGGCGGCCTGTCTCTGCGGCTTCGGGCTGGGCGCCTTCGCCGCCGTCGATCAGGCCATCACCCTCGATATCCTGCCGGACCGCCGGGAGGCGGGCCGGTTCATGGCCATCGCCGGACTCGCGAACACGGTTTCGCGGTCCACCGCGCCACTGCTCGCCCCGGTCCTGCTGGCCGTCGGGTCGGGCCCGAACTACACCCTGCTCTATCTGGCCGGTGGTGCACTGGTGCTGCTCGGCGGCCTGGTGATCCGGTTCGGGGTCACCGGGGCCCGATGAGTTCCCGGCCGCTGATCGGACAGCCCGAACACCGCGACGACTCGGAGCGAACAAGTCGCGGCAACCGCTTGCACCGCAGGCGAGCCACCCGGCTGAATGAGGAAGACGACAGGAGTACAGGCATGACCGGCACCGGCAACCCGCCCCTGACGGGTGACCTCGCGCTCGCGGCCGAACGGGTTTCCGCGCTCGTGCACGGCCAGGAAGCGCTGGGGGTGGCCTACTCGGGCGGGGTGGATTCCTCGGTCCTGCTCGCACTCACCGCCCGGGCCTTGGGAACCGACCGCGTATGCGCCATCATCGGCGTATCCCCGAGTCTCCCCCGCTCCGAACTCGCCGCCGCCCTGGAAGTCAGCGCCGCACTCGGCGTCCGGACGGTGGCCTTACCGACCCACGAGGGTGACCGCACCGAGTACCGGGCCAACGGCCCCGACCGCTGCTATCACTGCAAGTACGAACTGTTCGAACGAATTTCCGCCGATCTGGCCGCTCGTGAGCGCTTGACCGCGATCGCCTACGGTGAGAACGCCGACGACACCCGCCGGCCCGACCGGCCCGGAGCCCGGGCGGCGGCCCAGTTCTCGGTCCTGCGGCCGCTGGCCGCGGCAGGAATAGACAAAGCCCTGGTCCGCCGCCTGGCCCACGCATTGGCGCTGCCCAACGCGGACAAGCCCGCCGCGCCCTGTCTGGCGTCACGCATACCTCATTTCACGGAAGTGACCCCGGAGAAGCTGGCACAGGTGGAAGGCGCCGAGGAAGCGCTGCGGAAGCTGGGTTTCCACGATCTCCGTATCCGTCACCACGGTGATGTGGCACGAATCGAGTTGCCGTCCGGTGACATCGCACGGGCGATGGCACCACGGTTGCGCGAACGGATCCGGACAGCGGTGCGCGAGCACGGCTTCCGGTTCGTCACGGTCGATCTGGCCGGTATCCAGTCCGGTGCGTTCACGCTGCCGCTGGTGTCGGTCCGATGACCGGCGCCTGGTCCGCTCCCGCGGTGTTCAGCGAACTGGACCACGATCGCGCCGCCCGGCGCGGCTATCCCGAAGCGATCTTCTGCCCGGGTAAAACGGCCGAGCAACTGGAACGGATCGCCGCCGAGGTACGGGAGCACGCAGGGACGGTCCTGTTCACCCGCGCCGAACCCGAGCACGCGGAGGCCGTCCGGCGCGCGTTGCCGGAGGCCCACTACGAACCGGCCGCCCGGATGCTCGCCTGGCCGCCGGATCCGCCGGCGGCCGACGGCGGACCGGTCGTCGTCGCCACCGCCGGAACCACCGACCTCCCGGTAGCGCAGGAAGCCTCGATGACCGCCCGCTATCTCGGCCGGCACTGCGATCTTGTGGCCGATATCGGTGTCGCCGGCCTGCATCGTGTCCTGGCCCGTCTCGACCTGCTGCGTTCCGCGCGGGTCGTGGTTGTCGTCGCGGGCATGGACGGCGCGCTGCCCAGCGTCGTCGCCGGTCTCATCAGCGCGCCCGTGATCGCCGTTCCCACCTCCGTGGGTTACGGCGCCGCATTCGGTGGCGTCGCGCCGCTGCTGACCATGCTCAACTCCTGCGCTCCCGGTGTGTCGGTGGTCAATATCGACAACGGGTACGGCGCCGGGCATATCGCCGCACAAATCGCCGCCCCCGCCTGAACCGGCGCACTGTGGTCAGTTCGGGAGGTCGCCCGGTAGCAGTTCTCCGGTCGACAGCCCGTTCGCGACCGCTGCCGCAACCGCCTCGGCCAGGACGGCGCGCACCGGTCGACCGGTCGACCGCGCCAGCTCCGCGACATCCTCGAATTCGGGCGTGGCTTGGAGGATACGGTCCTGTTCCAGCGCCACCTTGATCCGTACCCGGCCACCCGCGACCTCGACCGGTCGCCAGGTCCGTGCGAGCGCGATCTTCCCCACCGCGATCCGCCGTAGGCCGATCGTGCTGGTCTCGGCCAGGAGTGCCGCCGATACCTGTTCCGCGTGCCGGACCGGGACCAGGGCGTGGACCGTATGGGCCGGTCGGCCCTTCTTCATGAGAATGGGCGTCAACCAGGCGTCGTCGGCGCCGGAATCCAGCAGACGCTGCAGGACTGCCGGCCAGGCCCGCGGATCGAGATCGTCGATATTGGCCTCCAGGACGACATTCTCACCGGCGGCTTCGACAACACTCCCGCCGGCTGATTCGGCGTCCTCGGTCTCGCCGATCAGCATCCTGACGATATTCGGGCGATCGGGGACGTCCCTGGTACCCGCGCCGATTCCTACCCGGTCGAGCCGCATCTGCGGCAAGGTCGTGCAGGCGTCCGCCAATGCGGTTACCCACGCCACACCGGTAGGCGTGGCCAGTTCCCCGGCGCCGCCCGCGCGCACCTGCCAGCCGGTGGACATCGCCAGCACCGCGGGCACGGGCACGGGGATGGCGCCGTGCGCCGCCATCACGGTGCCCGACCCCAGGGAAAGCGGACCGGCGGTGACCCGTTCGACCCCGAGATGGTGCAGCGCCGCGCAGGCACCGACGATATCGGCGATCGAGTCCAGGGCACCGACCTCGTGGAAGTGCACCCGATCGACCGGTACGCCGTGGATGCCGGCCTCCGCCTCGGCCAGGCGGCCGAAGACCCGCAACGTATCCGCGCGGACCGGCTCCGGCAGCGCCGCTGTGACGAGTAGATCCCGGATATCGGACCAGTGCCGATGCGGTGGGTCGTCCACGCGGACAACCGGGTCCACCTTGCACGCACGCATACCGCAGCGGACGACCTGCGAGCGCTCCACCCGCACCGCATCCGGCACGACAGCATCTATCGCCGCCTGAAGCACCTCCGGCGGCACTCCGGCATCGACAAGTGCGCCCAGCAGCATATCCCCGGCCACTCCGGCCGATGCGTCGATCCACGCCAGTTTCACTGCGCACTCCCACGAGCCGCGGTGAAAGCCCGCACGGCGGTATCGACAATCCGTTCCGGGGTATCGTCCACCTCGAGCACCACTCCGGTCTCGTCGGCGGACAGCGGTTCCAAGTCGGCGAATTGCGAGTCCAGCAGCGATACCGGCATGAAATGGCCGGTACGCGCCGATATCCGGTCGGCGATGAGGTCGCGTGGCCCGGACAGATGCAGAAACCAGGTGCGCCCGGCGTCCCGCAGCACATCGCGGTACCGCCGCTTCAGTGCCGAGGACGACACCACACCTCCGCTGCGCTCGTGCGCGCTCACCCATTCGGCGACGGCTCGCAGCCACGGTGCCCGGTCCGCGTCGGACAAAGCCATCCCGGCGTCCATCTTCGCGATATTGGTGGCCGGGTGGAAGGAGTCCGCCTCACCGTATTCCACGCCGAGTCGTTCGGCCAGGAGTGTGCCGACCGTGGTTTTTCCGCTACCCGCCACACCCATCACGACGATCACTGTCATTGCCCGTTCCTAACCGCGCGCCCGAGACACGGGCGATGCAGGAGCCTGTGTGGGGCCGAGAATCGCATACCCGGCAGCGGCCTCTCCAGCGCACAGCGCCGGTGACGACAACTCGGGGCAATCGGTTGCCATCCGGGGGCATTCCGGGCGAGGATCGAATTTCCTGCCCTGCCCGGTACCCGCAACGATGCCTCCACGGTCCGGATCGTCGCCGCATTCGGTGCGCATCCACGCGACCTCGCCGCACCGCGGGATCCGCCGACGAGAACTGCCTTTGGCAAGAGACGCTGTCTATTGCGCCGCGAAAGATCCATGAGGAAACCGATGCCTGCCCCTGTAGCCGCTGTTTCGCTCGATATCCCCGCCGGTCTCGCGGCACCGGTCCCCTGGGCGCTGGCGGCACTGACCCGGGAACTGGACCGGAAGGGCATACGCTGCGGCAGCGGGTCCTCCGCGGCACCGGCCGCCGGCACCACCGTGGTCCGTATCCGCGCGGACGACGCTCTGGGTCCGGCCGAGACGTTCCTGATCGAAAGCGGACCGTCACCGGCCGAGGTGCTGATCCACGGAGCCGACGTGCGTGGCGTGGCGTACGGCATATCCGAACTCGCCGATCGAGTGCGGTACGCGGACGATCCCATTGCGGCGATCCGCTCGGCACGCTGCGCTCGGCGTTCGCCCGCGGTGCCGGTGCGCAGTGTGCTGCGCGCGTTTTCGAGCGATGTCCTGGACCTGCCCTGGCTGCGCGACCGCGATTTCTGGACCGAGTACCTCGACGAACTGGCCACCCAGCGGATCAATCGGCTGCACCTCGCTCTGGGCATGCAGTACAACTTCTCCCACGACTCCGATGTGCGCGACAACTACCTGTGTTTTCCCTACCCGTTCCTCCTCGAGGTGCCGGGATGGGAGAACGTCCGAGTCACCGGGGTATCCGATGCGGACCGGGCCGCCAATCTCGCGGCCCTGCGATTCGCCGGCGACGAAGCCGCCCGCCGGGGCATCCATTTCCAGCTCGGCCTGTGGAATCATGCCGTGCGCCCGGAGCTCGGGGACAGCCCGAACCTGCGCTACCGGATTGTGGGGCTCGCCGACCGGGATATCGCCGAATACAGCGCCGCGGCATTGCGGCTGCTGTTGCGGGAATGCCCGGCGATCGCCGGGCTGACGTTGCGCGTGCACTACGAGGGCGGAGTCGCCGAATCGGGTCGTAATGCGTTCTGGCGCACGGTGCTGGGCGGTCTGCGGAATGCCGGCCGCCCGCTGGAAATCGATATGCATGCGAAGGGAGTCGACCAGGAACTCCTGGCGGCGGCCACCGGCACCGGCGCCCGTGTTGTCGTCTCGGCCAAGTATTGGGCGGAACACCAAGGACTGCCCTATCACCAGGCCGCCATCCGGCCGATGGAGTTCATGCGACGCGCCGACAACGACGATCTGCGCGGTGTCACCCAGAACGCGCGCCGGTTCACCCGCTACGGATATGCCGATTTCCTGCGCCGGGATCGGCCGTTCGACCTTCTTTTCCGCATCTGGCCGGGCTCCCAGCGTTTTCTGCTGTGGGCGGACCCGGAAATCTTCGCCGGCTACGGCCGGATGAGCACGCTCGGCGGCGCGATCGGCGCGGAACTGTGCGAACCACTGACCTTTCGCGGGCGCAAGGACACCGGCCGCATGGGCACCGCCCGTGATCTCTACGCCGACCCCACCCTGACCCTCGGCCGTGCCGATTGGCGGAAATACGCCTACCAGTACCGCCTGTGGGGCCGCCTGCTGTTCGATCCCGACGCGGACCGCGAGTCCTGGCTCCGTTGCCTGCGGGAGCAATTCGGGGCCGCCGCCGAACCCGTCGAGCGGTCCCTCAGCGCCGCGGGAAAGGTGCTGCCCTTGGTAGCAATCACGGTATCGGCCAGCGCATCGAACAACTTCTTCTGGCCCGAAGTGTTCTTCGACCAGCCGATAGCCGGGCAGGAGCGGCCATCGATCTACGCATGGGACCTTCTTCCGCCACGTACCTGGGGCACGATGAGCCCTCTCGACCCCGCGCTCTTCGAGTGCGCGGACGATTACGCGCGCCACCTGATCGACGATCGTCCGAGTGGCCGGTACACACCGGCGGAGGTGGCATCGTGGCTACAGGGCTTCGCCGACGCTGCGGAAGCCTCGATCGAGGAGGCCCTGAACAGGGTCCCCGATCGCACTACGGCCGAGTTCCGGCGGATCGAAACAGACGTCCGGGTGCAGGCCCTGCTCGGTAGGTTCTTCGCCGGCAAGATCCGCGCCGGCGTGGGCTACGCGCTGTTCCGGCTGACCGACGACACCCGGCACCTGCGGGAGGGTCTCGAGCGCTACCGCGACGGCCGGGACGCGCTGACCGAGCTGATCGCGCTCACCCGCGACGTCTACGTCGCGGACCTCGCCTTCGGCAAGCGCCCTGGAGAACACGGCCATTGGGCGGACCGCCTGCCCCGCATCGACGACGATATCGCCGATCTCGGCAACGAACTCGCCGCGGCGGAGGCCGCGAATCGACCGGTACGCGCCACGGTGCCGCCGGAGCGCCCATCGGCACCGATAACCGGAGTCCGGTGCACTCCCCCAGCGTATTTCGTCCCGGGCGAGCCGCTGACCATACGGGCGCATGCACCCGTGGGCATGGAACTGACCGTGCACGCCCGGCATCTCAACCAAGCCGAGCACTATCTGCAGGTGTCCATGAAGCCCGATACCGGGCGCGACTTCACAGCCACGATCCCCGCGGAGTACACGGACAGCCCCTATGCCATCCAGTTCTTCGTCCTCGCCCGTGACAGCACCGGCCGGGCGGCTCGGATCGTGCCCGGACTGGACGGCTCCCTGGCGAATCAGCCCTATTTCGTAGTACCTGCGGGAACGGGTTAGGTCATGCGCGCATCGCGCCGGGCAACTGACCGCAACCGATTGCCCGCTCCTGTGCCCGTCTGCTTCGTTGGAATGGGCCACTCCGAATTGTCGGCAGGTTTCTGCCAGTGAAGGAAAAAGAGCACGCTGTGAACATCGACGACCTGCGTAGCCGGCTGCCCGCGGGCACGGTGGTGAGCGACCCGGACATCCTCGCCGCCTACCGGCAGGACCGGGCACTCGATCCCGCCGCGGGCACCGCCCGCGCACTCGTCCGGCCGGTCGACACCGCGCAGGTGGCCACGATCATGCGCTGGGCGCACGAGCACCGCATCGCGGTGGTGCCACGCGGCGCGGGTACCGGGCTCTCGGGCGGCGCCACCGCGCAGAACGGCGCGCTGCTGCTGAGTACCGAACGCATGCGCGAGATCACGGTGGACGCCGTGACCCGCACGGCGGTGGTACAGCCCGGACTGCTCAATGCCGAGGTGAAACGGGCCGTCGCCGAGCGCGGACTCTGGTATCCCCCGGACCCGTCCTCCTTCGAGATCTGCTCCATCGGCGGCAACGCGGCCACCAACGCCGGTGGTCTCTGCTGCGTGAAATATGGCGTGACCACCGACTACGTATTGGGTATGGAGGTCGTCCTGGCCGACGGCACCATCGTGCGGCTGGGCGGGCCGCGGCTCAAGGACTCCGCCGGCCTCTCGCTGACCAAACTGTTCGTCGGCAGCGAGGGCACACTGGGCATCATCACCGAACTCACCCTGCGCCTGCTGCCCGCGCAACCGCCGCAATCCACCGTGGTGGCCACCTTCCGCACCCTCGCTGCCGCCACCGAGGCCATCCTCGCCATCACCGGCGCACTACGGCCCTCCATGCTGGAGTTCATGGACGCGGTCGCCGTGAACGCCGTCGAGGACGAGTTGCGGATGGGACTGGACCGGCAGGCGGCAGGGCTCCTGGTCGCCCGCTCCGACGCTCCCGGCGAATACGCCGGGCTCGAAGCCGACCGAATCCTCACCGCCTGCGAAAACGCGGGAGCCACCGAGGCATTCCGGACCGATGATCAGGACGAGGGCGAGGCATTCTGCGCCGCCCGGCGATTCGCCATCCCCGCGGTGGAACGTAAAGGGTCCCTTTTGCTCGAGGACGTGGGCGTCCCACTGCCACGACTGAGTGAACTGGTCACCGGAATCGCCGCGATTGCCGAGCGCCGGAAGGTCCTCATATCGGTCATCGCGCATGCAGGCGACGGCAACACCCACCCGCTCATCGTGCACGATCCGCAGGACCTCGACGAAACCGCCCGTGCTCACGAGGCTTTCGGCGAGATCATGGACCTGGCCATCGCACTGGGCGGCACCATCACCGGCGAACACGGAGTGGGACGGTTGAAGAAGGCCTGGCTGCCCGGTCAACTCGGTCCCGAGGTCATGGACCTGTCCCGCCGCATCAAAGACGCGCTCGATCCGCACGGCATCCTGAATCCCGGCGCGGTCCTGTAGGCCCGCCGATGCTCACTGCCCGGTTCCTGTGCGCGAAAACAACCGGCTGAGCGCCGGTTGCCCGAGTCTCGTGGACACGGCAGTCGAGGAGCGTCCGTGCACCGCCGTGTCGAGCAGCGAGGGATGCTCGAACCGGAGCGAGACCGATGCCTCGTACAGCCGTACCGATACCGTGACGATCTACCCCATCCGAGGAGAAACTGATGCTCGCACCCAAGCCCACCGCCACTCGTGAGCTGGTATCGCTGGACGGGATCTGGCGTTTCGCCATCGACACAGCGGCCGGTGACCGGCCGTGGCTGGGTCGACTCGACGGCACGCTCGAAGCCGCCGTCCCGGCCAGCTACAATGACCTTTTCGTCGATCCGGCCATTCGTGACCACGTCGGCTGGGTCTGGTATCAGCGTACGGTCCGTGTACCGCGCGGCTGGGCCGGGGAGCGGATCCTCGTCCGGGTGGACGCCGCGACGCATGCCGGCAAGGTCTATGCCGACGACCGGCTCGTCGCCGAGCATTCGGGCGGTTACACCCCCTTCGAGGCCGATATCACCGACGTCGTCACCGCGGGCGCCGAGTTCCGGCTCACCATCGGGGTGAGTAACGAGCTCACCAATACGACCATTCCGCCCGGCACCATCACGGTCACTCCGGACGGCCGCCGGCAGCAGAAGTACCTGCACGACTTCTACAACTACGCCGGGCTCGCCCGGTCGGTGTGGCTGTACAGCGTGCCTCCGGTGCGGATCTCGGATATCACCGTCGTCACCGAGGTGGACGGAACCGCCGGCGTCGTGGACTACTCCGTCGCGACAACCGGACCCGCGTCCGTCCGGGTACAACTGAAGGACGCGGCCGGCGTCGAGGTGACGGCCGGCGAGGGCGCGCGCGGGTCACTGCGCGTTCCCGATGTCACCCTGTGGCAACCGGGCCGGGCCTACCTGTACGAATTGACGGCCGAGATCCGCGACGGCGACGGCACCGTGCTCGACGAGTATCCGCTACCGGTCGGCGTGCGCACCGTCGAGGTACGCGGCACGCAGTTCCTCATCAACGGAGAGCCGTTCTACTTCACCGGGTTCGGCAAGCACGAGGATACGGCCGTCCGTGGTAAGGGCCACGACGACGCCTACCTCGTCCACGATTTCCAGCTGATGGACTGGATCGGCGCAAACTCGTTCCGTACCTCGCACTATCCGTACGCCGAAGAAGTGATGGACTTCGCCGACCGGCACGGAATCGTCGTCATCGACGAAACCGCGGCCGTCGGGCTCAACCTCTTCATCGAGGGCGGTATCGGACGCGGCGGCAAACGTCCCACATTCTCACCCGAGACCATGAACGACGAAACGAAGGACGCGCACGCCCAGGCGCTGCGCGAGCTCATCACCCGCGACAAGAACCATCCCAGTGTGGTGATGTGGTGTGTATCCAACGAACCGTCCTCCATCGAGGAAGGTGCGCGCGAATATTTCGAGCCGCTCGTCGCACTCACCCGCGAACTCGATCCCACGCGTCCGGTGACCTACGCCAGCTTCATGTTCGCCACCCCGGACAACGACCGCATCGCCGACCTCTTCGACGTCCTCGGCCTCAACCGCTATCACGGCTGGTATCTCGCCAACGGCGACCTCACCACGGCCGAGGCCGACCTGGAAGCCGAGCTCACCGCGTGGGCGGCCGCGCACGGGAAGCCGATCATCATGAGCGAGTACGGTGCCGACACCATGCCCGGTCTGCATTCGGTCTGGGACATTCCCTGGACGGAGGAATATCAGACCGCCTTCCTGGAGATGCACCACCGGGTGTTCGACCGCATCGAGGCACTGGTGGGCGAGCATGTGTGGAATTTCGCGGACTTCCGCACATCGAACGGTATCCACCGCGTGGACGGCAACAAGAAGGGTGTATTCACCCGCGACCGTCAACCCAAGGCCGCCGCACACAGCCTGCGCCGCCGCTGGCGGCGGATCGGTAACAGGAAACCGGACGCCCCGGGACCGCAGGCCTGATCCGGGCGCGATCGAGGCTGTGGCCCTGCCTGCACCGGGTGGGCCACAGCCTCTGTCCGACTTCCGGCTGCTCCGGAAAGGTACTCATCCCGAGCAAGCGACCCGCCGGTTCCCGGGGGCTCACGGCAGACGAGTACAGAGGGCACTGTTACTACATCGGGACGAGATCGCGACTATCCCGACCGGAAAGCCGCCCACAACAGTAGAACCGCTCGACCGGATCGTTTGCGAACGATGATTCGACGGCAGCCAGTGCCTGTGTCTTGAAGACCCGCGCGGCGGCGCTCGGGCGGTGCAGCACAGAGTCGACCGGCCGACCGAAATCGCCGGGTATGCCCGGCCCCCAGAACGTCACCTCGTCGGCCAGGCAATGTGCGAAGACCCTCGACAACCCCTCGCGGACACGGGCATCGGTTGCCCAGAGCTCGAAATCGAGCGCGAGCGCATGGGGTATCAGTCCACCCCACTTCGCGGTCATCCCGGCCTCCAGATCGTCGACACGCACGCCCAGAATCTCCAGCGGCCGCGATTCGGTGTGATCGGCGACCAGTACGATCACCTCCCATCCGGCCGACACCCGGTCGAACAGCCAGCCGCCCGCCGCACGCACCACGCCGGCGACCGTGGGAGCCAGTACGACCAGGCGAGGTCGCACAGGATGCCTCCGGATACCGATCACCGAACCCGGTCCCGGATCGGCCGATCGGCAGCTACGCCGAGGGAAATCCACGAGACGAACGACCACGGCATCGTTGCGTGGTTCAGAGCCGCGGGGTGTAGACATCTCGCTCCGTCAGCGCGTTCAGCATCGGTTCGCCCGCGCGGTAGCGTCGCAGGTTCTCGACGATCAGATCGATCGTGCGCTGCGTCCGATCGGGTAACCGCGGCGTCGAATGCGGTGTGATGACCACGTTCGGCGCATCCCACAACGGGGATTCCGGTGGTAGTGGCTCGGGGTCGGTGACATCCAGCCCCGCACCGGCGATCTGCCCGGCGTGGAGCGCCTCGATCAGTGCGTCCTGGTCGATGATCGGCCCGCGTGCCATGTTGATGACGAAAGCCGACTCCTTCATCCGGGCGAACTCGGCGGCGGAGAACATATGGTGCGTCGCGTCCGTCAGCTGTGCGGCGATCATGACGACATCTGCTTCGTCGAGCAGCCGCTCCAATCCGTCGCCACGGTCCGCGGACAGCATGATGTCCACGTCCGCCGCATGCTCCGCGGCGCTGCGGCGGTAGACGATCACCTTCATCCCGAACGCCTTCCCGAGGCGCGCCATCTCCTTGGCGGTATGGCCGTAGCCCACGATGCCGAGCGTCTTGCCGTACAGCGCGAGTCGCTCTTCGGACCCCAGGAAGCCCTGCCAGCGGTGTGCGTCCTGCTGCCGGAACAGTCGCCGGGCATCGAAGGTGAGCGCAAGCGCGAAATAGAACCCGTGCTGGGCGAGTGCGGGCGCCGACCGGCCGGCGGATCCGGTGACGACGAGATCGCGGGCGAACAGTTCGGGCACCGCGGACCTGGTGAGACCGGAATGGTCGCAGTGCACCCAGCGCAGCCGAGGCGCCTCGAGATGTCTCCGGTCGATATCTCCCAGCAGTATCGCGACGTCCACGTCTTCGAGGGCCGCGGCGATACCCGCCGCATCCCAGGGCTGGATGTGGAGGAATTCCGCGGGAGCGAACGCCTGCCGCAGCTGCTCGATCTCGTCCGGGGTGTACATGACCGTGGCGAGAACACTCCGGACTTCACGGGGGCGACGGTCATCGTTCATGAATACACACATCCTTGTGGTTATCAGCCGCTACACCGGGTCACAGTGGCATAGGGCTATCAGGGCGTCAATCGGTTGCCAAGACTTGTCCAGCCGGGTTACCGTTCGGGCGGAGCTACCGCGCCACCGGGCGAGCCACATCCGGCGTGTTGTACCGAATCCACCGACTCCGGCTCCTGCACTCGGGTGTGGGGGGGGGGGGGGGCCGCCGGGGGCGGCGGCCCCCCCCCCCCCCCCCCCCCGCGGGGCGGGGGGCGGGGG
>NZ_JARWPM010000153.1 GCF_029869215.1 Nocardia carnea | reverse complement strand
TGTGCTGCTGTTCGCGGCGCATCACTTCGTGATCGATGGTGTGTCGTGGCGGGTGATCATTCCGGATCTGGCGTTGGCGTGGTCGCAGCTGGCTGCGGGTCAGCCGGTGGTGTTGCCGCCGGTGGGTACCTCGTTGCGGCGCTGGGCGCACGGCCTGGCCGAGGCCGCCGCCACCCCGGAACGGATGGCGGAGCTGCCGTACTGGCAGAAGGTCGCGGCCACCCCGGACCCAGCGTTGGGTACCCGCCCGTTCGATCCGGTCGTCGATACCCGGGCGACCGTCGAACGGTTCGAGATCACCTTGCCCGCCGAGGTCACCGAGGCGGTGCTGACCACTGTCGGTGCCCGCTATCACGGCGGTCCCAACGACGCCTTGCTGTCCGCACTCGCCCTGGCCCTGGCCCGCTGGCGCGGTGACGGTCCGTCGGCGGCCGCGGTGGTCAAACTCGAGGGACACGGCCGGGAAGAGACCGTGGTGCCCGGGGCCGATCTGTCCCGGACTGTCGGGTGGTTCACCGCCGTGTATCCGGTGCGGCTGGAACTACCGGGTATCGATATCGACGCGGCCTTCGCCGGCGGTGCCGAACTCGGCGCATTGGTGAAGGCCGTGAAGGAACAGCTGCTCGGGGCCCCGGACAAGGGCCTCGGTTACGGTATGCTCCGCCACCTCAATCCAGAAACGGAAAGCCTGCTGCCCGAACGTATTCCGGGCCAGATCGGGTTCAACTACTTGGGCCGGGTGTCGGCCGGGGAGATTCCCGCCGATATCGCCGAACTGGGCTGGATGCCGACCGCCGATCTCGGTGCGGTGTCGGCCGATATCGACGGCGAGATGCCCGCCCATGCGGCGCTGGATATCAATGCTGTTGTCACGTCCGGCGCGGATGGGCCGGCGCTGAGTGCGTCCTTCGCGTATGTCACCGGGATGTTCAGCGAGGAGAAGGTGCGGGAGTTCGCGGATCTGTGGGTTGCCGCGCTCACGGCGCTAGCCGAGCATGTCCGGCGGCCGGATTCGGGTGGGTTCACGCCGTCGGATATGCCGTTGGTGCGGGTGGCGCAGGCCGATATCGAACGCTGGGAGGACACCTACCCGGCGCTGTCGGAGATCTGGCCGCTGTCCCCGTTGCAGGCGGGGTTGCTGTTCCACGCTCAGCTCGTCCGCGACGGTCACGACGTCTACACCATGCAGACCTCGGTCGATCTGGCGGGCTCCGTGGACGCGGCCCGGCTGCGGCTGGCCGCGCAGACCCTGGTCGCCCGGTACCCGAACCTGCGCACTGCCTTTGTCGCGGATGCCGAAGGGCAGTGGGTGCAGGTGGTTCTCGACTCTGTGTCGGTGCCGTGGCGCGATATCGACCTGCGCACGCTGCCGGAGCACGAACGCACGGCCGAACTCGACCGGCTGCTGGCCGCGGACCGGGCCCGGCATTTCGATATGTCGGACCCGCCGCTGATCCGGTTCCACCTGGTCCGCTGGAGCGAGGACGCCTGGAAGCTCGTGATCACCACCCACCACATCCTGGTGGACGGCTGGTCCATGCCGCT
This sequence comes from Nocardia carnea, assembly GCF_029869215.1. GTDB lineage: Bacteria > Actinomycetota > Actinomycetes > Mycobacteriales > Mycobacteriaceae > Nocardia > Nocardia carnea_B. The sequence continues at coordinate 41 of NZ_JARWPM010000153.1, read as the reverse complement.
GCTCATGCGGGACCTGCTGATGCTGTACGCCCTGCGCGGCG
>NZ_JARWPM010000152.1 GCF_029869215.1 Nocardia carnea | reverse complement strand
CTGGCGCAATGCGCAACTCCCTCCCGAACAGCGGGCGATGATTCTCGTGGACTCCGAGACAGGGCGCGAGGTCGAACCGGTGGTCAGCGATCCGGTGTCGGGTGCTTCGGTAGCGGATCCGCGGTTCGTCTTCACGGCAGGACCCGCGGCCGGGCCGGAGATGCGGGCAAGATACCGCGACAGATCCGCTGAGCCGGCGGCTGTGGGTGTACCGGGCGACGGCCGAGACGGCGGCTGCCCCGGTACGGCTTAGTCGAGGAAGTAGGCGTCGACCTTTTCATCGGAGTCCAGGATCTCTTCCGAAGCCACGCCGAGTTCCGCCGCCAGCTCGGCCGATCCGATGAACGCGACCCGCACGTCGGGTGCGAAGGCTTTCTCGAGCAGTCCGAGATAGTCCGACATGCTCTGGTCCAACTTTTCCAGTATGGATTGGTACTGCGCGGTGAGTTGCCGGTCGAGCGTGCGCTGTTCGTCGAGGTAACGCTCGATCAGTGCCGTCTCTCGCTTCGTCAGCGACCATGCGACGGTTTCATATTCGGGATACTTCTCGAGGTGCACAGCGATGGCACCCAATGAGAATCGGCCACCCGCTGCGACGAACTTCTGCTGGATCTCGACACTTCCGCGTATCAGGTCGACGGGTCCGTTGTCGTTGACCCGCCGGTAGTCGGCCTCGTGGCCGAGGATCTGCCTTCGGGCATTGCCGATCCCGACCTCGGCGATCTCGGCGATGAACCCGTGCATGCCACGCTGACCGCCACGGTTGGCGGCGACCACCTCGAGATCGATCTTCCTGACGGCCTCGTCGACGCTGGTGAGCGCGTCCTGAAGGTTCTCGTCCTGCCGATTCAGCGCGCTCAGCAGGTTGGTCTATGCGGAGCTGGTTGAGATAGCTCACCCAGGAAGCAACCGCCTGCTCCTGGATGCTCGTGACGAACCCGGCAGCGTCACTCACTCTCGGGGCCCTGTTCGACGCGCGATGGACAGTGGCAGCCGGATCCGGCTGGATCACCAGTACACGGGATCGGAGGAAACGACGTGGTGTCCATCGAGAAGTAGCGATGTGGTTTTGAAGCGAATGTGATTCTGTTCTCGGTTCGCTTCGGATCGATGGACAGGTGTGGCAGTGGTGGAGCAGGAGTGGCCGGCGGAATCCGGACCCGCCGTGGGAGACGGGTTGTACTGTTGGACATGCGGGTCGACGCCTGCCGTGCGGGCGACTATCCGAGGTCATCAGGGACTGCTGGTGAAGATGAGGGTTCTTGAAGCGGGACGAGATCTTCGGCCGGGACTGCGGGTTGGCGGTGTTCCGTCAGATGCAGGGGGACAGTTTGTGGCAGGGTTGGTGGAGCGCGCTGTGCGCGCTGATCAACCCGGTGGTGCTGCTGAACAATCTCGGGGAGCGGGCCGAACTGCTGCGGCTCGGTGCGCCGGTTCCCGGGGCGCCGCATACGCCGCTGGACCCGGGTAAACCGTTGACGCGCCGGCCGCAGATCATCGGGATGGTGATGCCGGTGATCTGGGTATCGAGTTCGATCCTGGGGGCGTTCGTCTCACCTCCAGCGGAGGACGCGGCGGCGGGGTCGAGCACGGCGCGCATGACAGCACCGGTCTACGTGCCGCCCGCCGCGCCGGCGCCTATGGTGGGTACGCGCCGTATGGTGGGCCCGGCGTGCCGACCGTGGGGTCCTCGGTGCCGTACAGCGGGGTGAACGGGATACATACAGCTCTGCCCGGTGAATGCGTCCGGAACAGGCACGCACCCATCGAGATAGATGACGACGCCCCCGATATCGTCATCGTCGCGTGCACGGACCCCGATGCCCAGGCGCGGGTTCTCGGGTCGGTCCCGTGGGCATGGGCGAGTTGTTCTGCGGGAATCAACACCCGGAGGCGGATGTGGTCTACACCGAGGAGGCGGCGGGCGGTTACGGCTACAACCCGGCGTCGAGCGGGCTCACGGTGTGCCTGGACCTGTTGAACTGAGGCCACGTTCGCCCGCGACCGCATCGGGCGGCGCCGCACTCACACGGAAGTCACCCGTGGAAAGACCGTAGGCGTCGCGGCGCGGTGGCCGACCAGCGCTCGAGATATCCCCGCGGCTCGGTCAGCTCTCCGGCCGCAGGAAATCGAGGAGCGCGGTATTCACTTCGCTCGGCCGCTCCTGCTGCACCCAGTGCCCGGCGCCATCGATCATGACTTCGCGGTACGGGCCGGTGACTATCTCGGTGATCCGCTGCCGAGGCGTGTTGCGTAGGGCGAAGTCGGCGGTCCCGGCAAGAAACAGGGTGGGCACCCGAATGGTCGAGATGGGAGCGTCGGCGAGGAGGTGCCAGTTGCGGTACCAGTTGAGGCCACCGGTGAATCCCGTACGTGTGAATTCGGCTATGTAATAGTCGATGTCGTCGTCGGTGATCCAGTCCGGGGTTCGGTCGGGTTCGGGGAGCCGTTCGATGAATCCCTGCGGGCCGGGCGCCGAGAGGCGGCGGGTGGTCGCCTGGTCGCGGGGGTCGTCGCCGTCGCGCAGGCCGCTGAGCATGCGGCGGATGGCGGTGGCGGGGTCGCTGCCGAGTTCGGTATCGGCCGGTCCCACCTGCTGGAAGTAGAGCATGTAGAAGAAGCTCTCGCCGAAGCGTCGTGCCAGGATCTGCATCGGCGGTGCGGGCGGCCTCGGAGTAGGAGGCACGCTCAATACCGCGAGGGCCGAGATGCGATCCGGATGTAGGAGTGCGAAGCCGGCGGCGACGGTCGCGCCCCAGTCGTGGCCGATGACCACCGCCTTTTCCACACCGACATCGTCCAGCAGGCCGGTGAGGTCTGCGGTGAGGTGGGCGATGTCGTAGGCCTCGACCGGTTCGGGTCGGCTCGAACCGCCGTATCCGCGCTGGTCGGGGGCGAGGACGTGATAGCCGGCCGCGGCGAGTTCGGGAATCTGGTGCCGCCAGGAGTACGCGAGCTCCGGAAATCCGTGGGCCAACAGGATGACCGGCGCCCCGGGATCCCCGGCCTCGGTCAACCTCAGCGTCACACCGTTGGTGTGGACCAGGCGTTGGTGACTGCGATACACCCACTCAATCAACCACGGCCGGACGGCCGATGGTGCGCGCTCAGAGGTAGTGGATCGGGTCGGTGGGCGGACTGCCCGCAGCTCGCGACCGTGCTCGGCGAGATCCGGGTCCAGGCCATGCCGGTGGCCGGCCGCCCGCGTTCGAGCCGAGCTCTGCGCGACCGACTCATCGCACTGGTGATCAGCACTGCCGAGAGCAGGCCGCATGCTGCCTCGCTCGAGCAACGCGTCCACGAGGCGCTGGACCGGATCGCAGTCGATAACAGGGCCACAGTTTCGGGAAGGTATGTCACCGGGCCCCCGCAGTGTCGACCTTTCCTCATCGGCCCTCGGGCCATGTCACCGGATCCGCTACCGGGGCCCGGTCATGACGCCTCCGTCCGGCCGGATCCAGAGCATCCGCCGATGCGCCGGGTCGCCTAACCGTTCGATAGTGCGGTGATCGCGGACCGCAGGCCGCGTGCGAGCGCGGTGATGGTCGTGGCCTCCCACAGCGGTGCGGCGTAGCGGATCTCGCCGTGGATGCCGGCCGGCTCGCCGCCCGGGCCGATGGCCTCGCCGAGTTGGATGAGGATCTCGAACTCCGCTCGTTGCGGCGGCAGTGCGCGCAGCCGGACCTCGATATCGCCCGCGCCGCCCGGGACCGGGATATCGCGGAAGAACGTGGTGACGACCTGGGGCAGTGGGCGGTCCGGTCCGGTGTGGGCGGCCGTGGCTCGTTCGAATGGGTAGTGCCTGTTCTCGTGGGCTTCCAGGATGCGGTCGCGAATCTGGTCGATCAGTTGTCCGGCGGCCGGTGCTGCGGTGCGGTCGGTGCGAATCAGTACTATCTCGGCCGCACAGCCGAGCATCGTGTCGAGTTCGGGACGATCGCGTCCACTCGATGCCGTGCCGATGACCAGATCGGGTCCGGCACCCATCTCGGTGAGGGCGTGGACGAGGGCTGCGTGCAAGACGGCGTAGGTGGTCGCCCCCCTGCGGCGGGCGGTGTCCCGCACCGCGGCGTGGGTGGCCGCGTCGAGGGTGAACGGCACCAGCGCCGCCGGGTATGCACCGGCAGCGGACCGCGGGTGGTCGACGGCCAGCGGTGGGGTGTACTCCAGTCCGGTCAGCCGGTCACGCCAGTACCGCGCGTGGGCGGGATCGCCGCCGTGTTCCCCCAACCATCGTGCGTAATCGGCGAACTGGACCGGCGCCGCCGGCCAGCCGGGTGCCGTACCCCCGGCGCGTGCCAGGTAGGCGAATTCGAATTCGCGGAGCAACAGTGCCAGTGATTCGGCGTCACCCGCGCAGTGATGCAGGATCACGAGCAGAACGTGATGTTCGGGCGTCAGCCGGTACAACCGCACCCGCAGCGGCGCCTCGGTGAGCAGCCGGAAACCTCGGTCCAGCTCCGCTGTCAGCAATCGGTCCAGGTTCTCGACGTCGGTGATCTCGCGGTAGTCGACAGCGTCCTCGTCGAATGCCGCGATCCGCTGGATCGGCCCCGCAGCGGTGAAAGGCAGGGTGGTCCGCAGTATCTCGTGCCTGCGCACCACATCGCGGATTGCCGCGCGCACGCTCGCCGCGTCGAGTGGGCCGATGAGGTCCACGGCGGCGGGCATCAAGTAATCGGCGGCGCCGTCGCCGAGATAGTTGACCGTCCAGAGTCGCTGCTGGCTCGGTGCGAGTGGAATCGCGTCATCGGGGCGGGAAGCGGTCCCGTCGCTCTCCCGATACGCGACGGCCGCTGATTCCCGGTCGGCGGCGCCGGGATCGCCGCCGCGATCGGCGATGCGCCGCTCCAGCGCGGCGACGGTGGGCGCGTCGAGCAGATCGCGCGGACTCACTACGACACCGAAGGTCCGGCTCGCCGCCGCCGCGAGCCGGATCGCGGCGAGCGAGTTCCCGCCGATACGGAAGAAGTCGTCCTGCACGCCGACCTGCTGCTGTCCGACGGCGTCGGCGAACAGCCCGGCGAGGATCTGCCGGCGCGGTGTCCGCGGGGGCTCCGCGTCGGCGGCGGCGGGCATGGTCAACGCGGTCCGGTCGACTTTGCCGTTGGCCGTCAGCGGTAGGGCGGGAATCTGCACGATCACGGCCGGTAGCAGATAAGCGGGCAGGACCCGCGCCAGCCGGTTCCGCATCACCGCGGTGTCGATCGGTTCGGCGGCGACCACATGGGCGACCAGGCTTTTGCCCGCCGCCACCCGGTGCGCCGTGACGACCGCCGCGATCACCCCCGGCATATTCCGGATCGCGTGTTCGATCTCGCCGGGCTCCACGCGGATGCCGTTGACCTTGACCTGCCGGTCCCCGCGGCCGAGGAACCGCACGGTGCCGTCGGCGCCCCAACTGCCGTGATCGCCGGTGCGGTACATCCGCGACCCCGGGGCGCCGAAGGGGTTGGCCGTGAAAACGGTTGCGGTGCGGCCGGGCATCCGGTGATATCCCTGTGCGAGACCCGCTCCGGTCAGATAGATCTCACCGACCATGCCCGGCGGTACCGGGCGCAGCAAGGTGTCGAGAATCAGTACCTCGGTGCAGTCCACGGCTCGGCCGACCGGAATCGCCTCGTCGGGCAGCGGTCCGGTCGGAATCGAGTAGGTGGTGGCGTAGGCGGTGGCCTCCACCGGACCGTAGATGTTCACAATGGGCAGTGCGGGCGCCGCCGCGCGCATCGCGCGCACGGTATCGAGAGGCAGGATGTCCCCGGCAGTCGACAACGTGCGCAGCCGGCCGAGGCTGTCCGGTATATCGTCGGCCAGTACCTGGAACAGCCCGGTTGCCAACAACGCTGCAGTGACCTCTCCCGCCCGCAGTACCTGGCGGAAGTCTTCGGCCCCGAGCCGGTCCGGTGTCGCGATCACCACGGTGTGCCCCTGTAACAGCGGCATCCAGAGTTCCCAGACGACCATGTCCCAGACGTGTGGCGAATGCATCAGCATTCGTGCGTATTCCGGCCCCGCGGCGATCCGGTCCACCGCACGCGCCACCATCGCCCGGTGCGTGGCGAGTACACCTTTCGGTGCGCCGGTCGATCCGGAGGTGAACATCAGCCAGGCCGCAGCGTCGGCGGGTACCGAGCCGGCCGGTGTGGCCGGCACCGGCTCGGCGGTGTGGGAGATGCTGCGCACCAGCGCGATATCGTCGACAACGAGTTCGGTGCCGGTGTGGGCCAGTATCCAGGCGACACGGTCGGGTGGGTCCTGCTCGTGCAGCGGAACGCAGATCGCGCCGAGCCGCAGCAGAGCCAGCGCCGCGACGACCAGCTCCGGGGTGCGCGGCAGGCGCAGACCCACCGGTGTCCCGAGTCCGACACCGTGCCGGGACGCGAGGTGGTGGGCGAACCGTTGCGAGCGGACCTGCAGTTCGCGATAGCCGATATGCGCACCCTCGTACCAGAGCGCATGGCGTTCGGGGTGCCGGCGAACGACCGAATCGAAGACCTCCGCGATCCCGCGGTCCGTCACGCCCGCCGGATCCTCGTGCGGGCTACGCGGCACGACCACCGCGGGCGCGCGGGACAGCCGACCGGCGGGCGTCTCCGCGCACGCGGCCGCCACGTCGTTCATCGCGGTCAGGAAGCGGCTGTGCAGACCGGCCAGGGCCGCGGGAGCGCACCGATCGGCGGTGGTGTCCATATCGATGCGCGGCGGCCCGTCACCGAGATAGACGGCGATGCCGAATGCCTCGGTGTATCCGCTGGATGCCGGGATCAGCCGGGCCACCACGTCACCGAAGTGGATAGCGGGTGGAGCGGGCAGGATATTGAGTACGGGGCCGGTGATCCGGTGCTCGCCGCCCGGGGACGTGCCGTCGGCGAGCAGGTCGAATCGCCGGTAATGCTGGTGACGCAGTACCGTTCGCAGCTCCGCCTGTGTCGCCGCGGCGAGTGCGCCGATGGACGCGCCGGGATCGACCTCGACGCGCAGTCCGACAACGTTCGAGGTCATCCCGAGCGCGCGCCAGGAGCGTTTGGCCGGTACCGGCAGACCGAGGACCACGGTGCGCGCACCGGAGTCGGCGTGCAGCAGCAGCGCCGTCGTCGCGGCCAGCAGGGCCGGCGAGTCCACGCCGAATCGCGCTGCCGCCTGCTCGAATTCCCGCCAGTCGTGGTCGCCGGGACTGCCCGAGTGCCGTATCGGCCCGGACGCGCCGACAGCGACAGGCGGATGGGTGAACATCGGCGCGTCGGGCAGCCCGGCGAGCCGTCCGGCCCAGAACGCGCGGTCGTCGGTGAACCGGCGCGAGGCGCGATACCGCCCGTCCTGCTCGACATATCCCGCGACAGTATCGGCGAATTCCGGTGCGGGCGCACCATCGAGCAACGCGGTGTAGGCCCGCGCGACCGCCCGGATGAGCGCCAGCGACGCGGCGCCGTCGAGGACGATGTGGTGGGCGCGGAGGGCCCAGAGGTGGCCCGCCGCACCGAGGTCCAGCAGATAGTGGGCGAACAGCGGTGCGACGGCCAGGTCGAAGGCCGGTGGTGCGGCGCGCAGGTAGGCCAGTGCCGCCTCGACCGGGTCGGATGCCGCACCGAAATCGCCTCGGTGCAGGATCCATTCGGTGCAGTCCTCGATCACCTGACGTGGTTCGGGGCCTTCGGTGTCGAGCCGGACGCGTAAGGTCTCGGCGGCCGCGACGACACCGCGCAGCGCGCGTTCGAACAGGCCGGGATCGATGCGCCCCCGCAGATGGACGTAGCCTTCCAAGCGATAGCGATGGTCGGCGCCGTTCAGGGTGGTGTAGGCCCAGATCTCCTGCTGCGCGGCGGTCAGCGGGAAGTCGATCCGGCACTGCGTCGTCTGCGTCATCTCTCTCCGTTCGCGCCGTCGGCGGGCAGGGTCGCGACCCGTTCCAGTTCGGCTTCCAGCCGGGCGATCATCCGGCGCGCCAGATCGTCGTCCAGCAGATCGCGGTGCCAATTCAGTGCCACTGTCAGCCGGTCGCGCGGCCATACCGTCGCGGTCAGCGGAAACAGAGTGATCTCCCGTGACGACAGATCGGTCAGCACCAGATCACCCACGGTGATGGGGACCGGCGCGATGTCGACCGGATACGACTCGAACACCAGCAGCGTGTCGAAGTATTCGCGCACCGGAATGCCGGCGGCGGCCTCGATCTCGGCCGGCCCGAGATGGTGATGGTCGAGTAGCGCCGCCTGCTCGGCCTGCAGCGCTCGTAGACGTGCGCCTATCGGCCGGTCGTCGCGGCGGCGCACCCGCACCGGCACGGTGTTGATGAACGAGCCGACCGCGGCGTCGATGCCGGGGATATTCGCGGGCCGTCCGGAGACCACCGCGCCGAACACGATGTCGTCGGACCCGGTGAGACCACTCAGCACCGACGCCCACGCGTACTGCAGGACGGTGTTCAGCGTGACACCGGATGCGGCGGCAACACCGGCCAGCTCGGCGGTGCGCCCGGCCGTCAGCGTCACCAGGTGTTCGGTGTGCGACCGCACCGGATACCTCGGTACGGCGCCCGGCGCGGCGACCAGGGTCGGCGCGGCGAGATCGTGCAGGGCAGCGCGCCAGGCCGCGGCGGCGGCCTCCCGGTTCTGCGCGGCCCGCCAGCGCAGGAAGGCGGCGAACCCGTCGTCCACCTCGTCCGGGGAGTTCACATCGAGTGCGTAGGCGCTCAACATGTTTCGCATCAGGATCGGCGCGGACCAGCCGTCGAACAGCAGCCGGTGATTGGTCACCGACAGCACCCAGCGGCACTCTGCGGTCCGGATCAGCAGGAATCGGATGAGCGGCGGCGTCTCCAGGTCGAATGGGCGCACCTGTTCCGCGGCCAGGACATCATCCAGTTCGGTGCCGTGGCCGCGCAGGTCGATTTCCCCGACCTCGATCGGCGCGGTCGCGACGACGAGCTGACGCCACCGGCAGCCGCCGTCCCGGACGAACGCTGCCCGCAGCGCGGAATGCCGATCCACGACATGCTGGGCGGCAGCGCGCAAACGGGCGAGATCGGGAGTTCCTTCGCAGGTCAGCACCACCTGGAGGGTGTGGACTTCGGGCCCGTCCACGGGTGCGAGGTCGGCGAACTTCTCCTGGATCGGTGTGAGAGCCCGGATATCGCACAATCGGCCGTAGTCGCGCTCCCAGCGATCGATCTCGGATTGCCGCAGCCCGGCCGGAGTGAAGTCCGAGGGTGTCCACCCGCCGGCGGCCGGCTCGGCCGCGTGCCGCGCGAGGGTGCGCAGGATCGTCCCGAACAACTCGGCGAAGTCGTGGACGCGGTCGGGGCCGATCAGGGTTTCGGGGAACGAGAAGCCCGCGGTGAGCCGATCACCGACGACTGCGGTATCGATCGCGAGGGCCACCTCGGCGGGGAGGCCGGAGGCGATCGCATCTCGGTTGCTTGCGCGGGCAGCGGGCAGCCACGGGCCGTTCGCCGCGGAGATCGCGCCCAGATACGTGAACGACAGTTGAGTGGTCTCGGCCGGCAGGTCGACACCGGTGTCGAAGTAGCGCAGCAAGCCGTAGCCGATGCCGCCCTCGGGTACGGCGAGTAGTTGTTCCTTGACGGTTTTCACCGCCGCGGCGAGGGCGCGTCCTCCCACGATCGCGTCCGCGATATCGATACCAGCCAGGTCGAAACGGCACGGATAGGCTGCGGTGAACCAGCCGACCGTACGGGCGAGATCGGCGCCGGGCACGAGATCTCCGTACCGGCCGTGGGATTCCAACCGCACGGGGACGACGGCGCTGTCACCGCCGCGCCACGCGACCATCGCCACGGTCAGCGCGGTCAGCAGGACAGTGTTGGTATCGGTGCCGTAGCGCGGGGGCAGCGTGGTCACGGCGGCGGAGGTCGTGGCCTCGTCGAATTCGACGACGATGCGGCGCATCGTCGAAGGGCCGTCGATACGCGGATCGAGCCGGCGATCGGTGAACAGTTGATCGGGCCCGCGCAGCAGCTCTCTCCAGCGGTCCCCCTGGGCGAGCAGATCGCCGTCCTCTGCTCTGTCGCGCAGCGCATGTGCCCATCGCCGCATCGAGGTGCCGGTGGCGGGCAGCCGCGGCGACCCACCCGACTCGAGCCGGGCCCACGCCGCGACGAAGTCCGGGAGCAGTATGCGCCAGGACACACCGTCCACCGCGATGTGGTGGATCACGACAACGAGGAGCCCACCGCGATCGCCGCGGCCCCGATCGAGCCAGACACACCGCAGCACAATCCCGTTGGCCGGGTCGAGGCGGTCGATCGCGGCCTTCGTCTCACGAGCGAGGATCGCGGCCGCTTCGGCATCGTCGGCCGACGAGATATCGACGCGCCCGAGAACCGACCCGATCTCGAAGGATCCGGGCGGGTCGGCGAAGAGGCGCCATTCGCCGCCCGCGTCGCGGTATAGCCGTGCGCGCAGCATATCGTGCCGGTCGACGACCGCGCCGATCACCTGACGCAACGTGGCCGCGGTGAGGCCCACGGGCAGGTCGAGCACCATATGCTGGGCATACCGGTCGAACGGCACGCGACCGGCTGCGGCGCGCTCGATGAGCGCGAGGACGGCCGGCGTCGGTGGTATTTCGCCCACCCCGGCGCCGGGTAGTTCGGCGAGCATATGCCGCTCGGGTGCTCCCGTCGTGGCGAGTGTGGACAGCCCCGCGACGGTGGGCCGTTCGAAAACCTGCGCCGGGGTGACGTGGACGCCCCGCGATTTCGCCCGGGAGACCAGAAGAATCGACATCACACTGTCGCCGCCCGAGCCGAAGAAGGATTCGTCGACTCCGATCCGGTCCCGGCCGAGCACCTGCCCGAACACCTCGGCCAATATCTGCTCCACCGGCGTCGACGGCGCGCGGTACGGGATGTCCTGTGGCACCGGATCGGGCAGTGCCGCCCGGTCCACCTTGCCCGCGGTGGTGGCGGGGAACGCCTCCAGCACGACGATATCGTCGGGCATCATGGCGGCCGGGAGGACGCGGGACAATTCCGTGCGGAGGGCGTCGGGAGCGCAGACCGCGCCCGCTACCGGCACGACATAGCCGAGGATCCTGCCGTCGGGACGCAGCGTCGCCACCGCCTGCGCGACCGTCGCGCGCGCCGAGAGCGCGGCCTCCACCTCGCCCAGTTCGATGCGTACGCCGTGGCGTTTGACCTGGAGATCGGCTCGGCTCCGGTACTCCAGCAACTCGGTCGCCGCATTCCACCGGACGATATCGCCGGTGCGATACAGCCGGGCACCGGGTTCGAAAGGGTCCGCGACGAAACGCTCGGCCGTACGCGCGGGCTCGCCCTGATAGCACCGCGCCAGCTGTACGCCCCCGAGATACAGCTCGCCGGGCAGCCCGTCGGGAACGGGACGCAGCCGCGCGTCGAGTACGTACGCCCGCGTATTCGTGGCGGCCGAACCGATGGGTATCGACGCCGTGTCCTGCACGTCCACCGGGTATCCCGTGACAGCGCCGGTCGTTTCGGTCGGCCCGTAGAGGTTGTGCAGCCGCGCGGGGGTCGCCGCACCGAAACGTTGCGCCAGGCCGGGTGTGAGCGTCTCCCCGATGGTCAGTACGCGGCGGACGCAGGCCGGAAACTCCGGCACCACCGTGAGGTGGTTGCTCAGTGTCGACGGCACGAATTGAAGGGTCGTCACCCCGTGTGCGGCGATCAGCCGGGTCAGTTCGGCCGGGTCGGTATGCGCCGACGGCGGTGCGATGGCAAGGGTCGCTCCGGTACTCGCGGGCCAGAACAGCTCCCAGATCGAGACGTCGAAGGTGACGGGCGTCTTCTGCAGGACGGTGTCGGTCTCGTCGAGGCCGATATGCTCGGTCATCCACCGCAGATGGTCCACCACTGCCGCATGCGGGACCGCGACCCCCTTGGGCACGCCGGTCGAGCCGGACGTGAACATGAGATACGCCAGATGGCCGGAGCGCAGCGGCGCGTGCCGGTCGGCATCGCACAGCGGGGTGCCGTCTCCGTCCATCTCATCCGGCTCGTCGAGGTAGTGGACGGGCACGGTATCGGTGGTGAAGCCGGCGCCGCGCGTGCTCAGCACCAGCACCGGCTCGGCCACGGTCAGGATTCGATTCAGCCGCTCGGCCGGATGACCCGGTTCCAGCGGCAGATACGCACCGCCCGCCTTCAGCACCGCATACACCGCGACGACCGCTTCGATCGAACGGGCCAGCGCAACGCCGACCACCGTATCCGGCCGGACACCACGCCGGACCAGACTGCGCGCCAGACGATTCGCGCGGGTGTCCAGCTCACCGTAGGTGACCGATTCCCCGCCGTACACCAGTGCGATCGACTCGGGCGACCGGCGTGTGATCGATTCGAAACCGGTCAGAGTCGTAGCGTGCGGGTCCCGGGCGCGCACCGGGCCGCCGCGGCGCAGAATACGCGCGCGTTCCTCCTCGGCGAGGAGATCGACCCGGGCGACCGGAGTTCCGGGAGCGGCTACGAGTTTCGCGAAAAGACCTTCGAACGTAGGCAATTCGGCTTCGGTCACCCCGACTTGCCACCCGCTGTCCTTGTCGTGCACCGCGGTCGGACATTCCGGTCCGGCAGGCCCGGTCGGGTGCTGCCGGAGCAGCGCCCCGACCCGGGTGGCGATGCTGCGGAAGTCGTCACGAACCGCCACTGTCACGCCGATTTCGATCGCGGTGGCACCGGACCGATAGCCGACGGTCACCCGGTCCGCGCCTGTCCGGCGATGCGTGTACACCGCCAGCGCGGCCAGCACGACCGCCGCTGTCCCCCCGCCGCTGCGCCGGGCCAGCGCACCCAGCCCCGGCGTCTGCTCGAGCGGGCGGTCGAGTGTGCTCGTCTCAAGGGTAGGCATGGAATCCCCTTCCCGATTTGCGGCCCAGATGCCCGTTCTCGACCAGCGTGGCCAGCACGTCCGGTACGCGATAGCGGCCGTCGCCGGTGGTATCGCGCAGCACCGCGAGCGTGTCGGCCACATTGTCGAGGCCGATCAGATCGGCGGTGCGCAGTGGTCCCATCCGATGGCCGAGGCAGCCCTCGAACAAGGCGTCGACCGTGGCCGCGTCGGTTCCGGATTCGGTGACAGTGGCGGCTTCCGCGATAGCGAGCATGAGCACCCGGTTGATGACGAAGCCCGGACCGTCGCCGACCACGATGCCGCGTTTGCCGAGTGCACTCAGGAAGCCGAGCGCGGTGGCCAGGGTGGCGGGCGCGGTCTGCGCGGTGGTGATCACCTCCACCGCCTCGGTCAGCGGCGCGGGGTTCATGAAATGCAGTCCGAGCATCCTTTCCGGCCGAGTGGTGCGGGTGGCCAGATCGGTGATGGGGATGGCCGAGGTCCCCGACGCGAACACCGCCGACGGCGCGCACACCCGGTCGAGTTCGGCGAATACGCGGTATTTGAGTGCGATTCGCTCCGTGACGGATTCGATAACGAAGGTGGCTTCGCGCAGCTCCTCGACATGCTGCGACCACCCGATGCGGCCGGTGATCTCGGCGAGCTCGCCGGGGCCCGGACCCCGGCCCAGCAGCACGCTCGAACGCAGCGCCGCGCGGATACCGCGCCGGGCACGTTCGGCAGCAGCCGGATCGGGATCGACCACGGTGACGGGCATACCCGCTTCGGCCACGCACTGGGCGATACCCGCGCCCATCGTGCCCGCGCCGATCACCCCGACCCGATGCTGTGCGGTCACCGGTGGACCTCCTGTTCGTCCTGGACGGCTTGGATGCCGAGCACGGTGTCGTGCACCGGTTCGTCCGGTTTGCCGATCGCGGCCCGCGCCAGCGCGACCAGTTCGTCGGCGATGGCCTCGGCGGAGGCCCGGTCGAACAGTGCGGTCGCGTAGTGCAGGCGCAACTCGGCGGGGTCGGGCGCCCAGGCGAGCGCCAGTTCGGTCGCGACGCCCGCCGGCACGACTCCCGCGTGGCCGAGGTAGCGCAGGGGCGTCGCGCCGGTACCCGCGACCGACTGCGCCGAGCCGGCGCGCAACGTCCGCCAGGTGGTGTTCCGGCGGACGGTCACGATGATGTCTCGTGCACCCGCGGGGCCGTCGGGCAGGCCGATACGCAACCGATCACCGCCGCTGTACCAGGCGAGTAGAACCGTATATGCGTCGAACAGTGTGGTCTCGAGGGGTTCGAGGTCGGCACGATCCAGCTCTATCGCACGCGTGACCACGTCGTATTCCATGATGTTCCCCGCGCGTGGTCGATCGGTGGGGATCGATGTCGTCACATCCGAGTCCCGCCGGGGTCCGGCGATCAGCGCCTCGATGGGCGGCGCGCCGGCGTCCGACACCATCGCCGTCAGGATCTCCAGGAACGCGTCGCCGAGCGCGGCCACCGTCTGCGTGGTGAACAGTTCGGTGCTGAACTCCAGGCACGCGCCGATATCGCGTGGGACGCTGTCGGTGTATTCGAAGGTGATCAGGGTCAGGTCGAATTTCGCAGTGCCGGTGGGTAATCCGCCGAATTCGTTTCCTGCGGCGTGGTCGAGATCGAACAGTTCCGCGCTCGCCTCGTCGATCCGCTCCATACGTGGCGTCACCTGGTGGATGTAGAGCACATCGAACAGCGGTGTGCGCGACAGGTCGCGCTGCGGAGCCACAGCATTGACCACCCGGTCGAACGGGATCTCCTGGTGTTCGAGCGCATCGAATACGACCGAGCGCACCCGGGTCAGCAGCTCCGGCAACGTGGTGTCGGCGGTGAAGTCCGTGCGCAAGGCGACCGTACTGTTGAAATAGCCGATCAGATCCTGGAATTCGCTACGGCCGCGTCCGGTGGTCGGCGTGCCGACGACGATATCGCGTTGGCCACTGTGCCGCGCGAGAGTCAGATAGAAGGCGCTGAGCAGGACCACGAACAGCGAGACCGATGAACGGCCCGCCAGCGCACGCAGATCGGTGAGCAGCTGCGCGGGGATGGTGAACGGATGCAGATCGCCGGCACAGGTCTTGCGGTCGGGTCGTGGAAAATCCGTGGGCAGCTGTAACACCGGCGCGTCGGCCAGCGTCTCGCGCCAGTAGTCGACTTCGTGGTCGAGCGCCGAACTCGCCAGTAGTGCGCGATGCCAGGCCGCATAGTCGCGGTACCGGATCGGCAGTGGCGCGAGGCGGTGCGCGCGGCCCTCGCGCCGCGCGGCGTAGAGCTCCGGCAGCTCGCGGGCGAGAATTGCCGGTGTCGCGCCGTCGGTGACGGCGTGATGGCAGGTCAATTGCAGTACATGGGTATCCGGTCCCACGGTGATGAGCAGTACCCGCAACAGCGGGTCCACGGCGAGATCGAACGGCTCGGTCGCGGCAGCACGCACGAGGTCGCGGGCCGCGGCGTGCGGATCGGGTTCCGCGGAGACGTCGACGCGGCGGACGTAGTCGTCGAGCCGATCACGGATGCGCAACACCGCGACGCCGTCCACCTCGGCGAAGTTGTACCGCAGGGTCTCGTGACGCTCGACGAGGTCGTCGAAGGTCCCGTGCAGCGCGTCGGGATCGATCGGCCCGCGCAACAGCTGGACGACCGGGTAGTTGTACAGCGTCGTCCGCGGATCGAACTGGTGGTGGAACCACATCCGTTCCTGGCCCGAGGACATGACCGGTTCGTCGTGCGCGACCAGGGCCGGGATCGGTGCCCGCGCGGCGCCGGCGGTGCGCCCGGTCGCGAGAAGCTCGGCGAAATCGGCCAGCCGGGGACGCTCGTAGACGTCGAGTAGTTTCGGCCGGAAGCCGTAGGCCTCCTCGATCCGGTCCACCAGTTGTACCGCGATCAGCGAATTGCCGCCGAGGGCGAAATAGTCGGCATTTTCGTCGATTTCGTCGTCGGTGTACAGCAGTTCGGCGAGGGTACGACGCAGCCAGCGCACCGGATCGGAGTCGTCGCGCGGCGTGGCGGACACAGCGGGCGCAACGGCGACGGCCGCCGAGGCACGGGGCAGGCCGACCCAGCAGCCGGATTCGCGCATCGGGTGGCCGGGCAGACGTATCCGGCGGGCGTGGCCGGGCGCGACGGCCGGCCAGTCGAGGTCGATACCGTATTCGTACAACCGGCCCAGTAGTTCGTCCAGATCGGCGGTATCGGCGGTTGCGGATACTGTCTCGGCCTCCGGTACGGCGTCGGTGATGAGCGCGGCGAGCCTCCCGTCCCGGCCGGGCTCCACGAAAACCACCGGTCCCGAGGCCATGAGGGTGCGCACCGCGTCGAGGAGCCGGTCGCTGTCGATAGTAGGGGCCGCGGCGGCGAGTTCGGCCGGTTCGACCCTGTCACGGGAGCCGAGCAGGTACCGGGCGGCGAAGCGTGACGATCCCGCACTCAGCAGTGCCGCGAGCCGGACCCCGCATGCGGTGAGTCGTTCGTGCACCGCGATCTGCCCGGCCAGCACCGACGCGGTCGTTCCGCTGGCGGGCAGCTCGGGGGGCACTGTGGGTGACTGCGCCGCGACGGTGCCGGCCGGGCCCACGGGGACCGGAACGGCGTCGGGAGACAACAGCAGCACCACGCGCGGCGCGGTCGGCACGCGGTGCGCCCGCACCGCGGCCTGCTCCAGCGCCTCGGCGAGTTCCGCCGTGTCCGAGGCGGTGACGGCGACCCGGTGCTCGTACTGGTCACGGCCGACGGTGAGAGTCGCGGCCACTTCGTCCAGCCCGGCATCGGTGCTGCGCACCGCCGCGGCGAGCCGGGCGCACAGCTCACTCAACGCCTCGGGCGTACGCGCGGAAACGCCGATCAAGTGGGCGCGGCCCGACGGCGGGGTGGCGGGCACCGGCGGAGCCTGCGACACCACGCAGTGCGCGATACTGCCGCCCAGACTGAAGGAGCTGACTCCGGCGGCGCGCACCCCGTCAGCGCTCCACGGGCGACTCTCGGTCACCACGTCGATACCGGCGGCCACCAGGTCGAAATCGCCGGTCGGCCGGGTGAAATGCAGCGAGGGGAACAGTTGCGCCTCCGATACGCTCAGCACCGCCTTGACCAGGCCGGCGATACCGGAGGCATGGTCGAGGTGACCGATATTCGTCTTCACCGAGCCGATGGGCAGACCGGGGCCGCCACCGAAAACCGCGCTGATCGATTCCAGCTCCACCGCGTCACCGAGCCGCGTCCCGGATCCGTGGGTTTCGAGATAACCGGCCGCGCGCGGATCGAGTCCCGCAGCCTCCCACGCCTTGGCGATGACGGCGCTCTGGGCGGCGGCGCTGGGTGTGCTGAGGGTGGCGGCGGCCGCGCCGTTGTGCCGGGTCGCGCTGCCGCGGATCACCGCGTGGATCGGGGCACCGTCGGCCAGTGCCCTGGCCACCGTGGTGAGCAGCAGGATCGCACCACCCTCGCCGTTGACGGTGCCGTCGGCGTCGGCGTCGAATGCGCGGCAGACACCGGTGGGCGACATGATCTCGGAAAAGCTTCCCCCACCCCAGGACGGAGTGCCGTGCACCCGCACGATCACACCACCGGCGAGTGCGTAATCGGCGTCCCCGGAGCGTAATTCGCGGCAGGCGTGGTGCACCGCCACCAGCGCGCTGTTGCATCCGCTGTCGACGCCGAAACACGCGCCGGTGAATCCGAACCGGTGCGCGATACGCGCCGGGCCCGCGAAGGTGGCGTTTCCGAGCAGGCTCAACGGACCGGGGTCCACCGCGGCGGAGTGGTAACTCGACTGCGCCGCACTCAGCGTGACGGCGGTGACCGCCCGGGCCAGCCGCCGCGTGGTGTATCCGGCGTCCTCGATCGCGCGCTGGGCCAGCAGCAGGGCGAGCCGTTGCTGCGGATCGGTGACACACGCCTCCCGGCGGGACATCCCGAAAAAGCGGTAGTCGAATCCGTCGATCTCGGTGAGGTGCCCCATCGGCAGGTACGTGACGGTGTCGTCCAGGCCGGTGGCGGTGATCCGTTCGGGCGGCATCGGCCCCACCGAGTCGCGCCCCGCGGCCAGGTTGGCCCGGAATTCCGCGAGGTCGGCAGCGTCGGGGAAGCGCGCACCGATACCGACGATGGCGATATCGGTATCACGCGCGTGGGTGGTGGCGTGGCTGCCGGGGTCCGGCACGGTGTGCTCCTGAGGGGTCACAGCTCGAAAGCTCGAATGGGGTCGGGTGCCGAAGGTTCGGCCGGCACCGCGGCGCCGGCCGCGAGCGCATCGGCCTGGTCGCGGATCGTGCGCAGATCGAACAGCTGACCGACGCGTATCGCCCCCGGCCGGTATTGCTCGAGCAGCAGATGCAACACGACTACCCGGTGCGAGTTGCCACCGATCTCGAAGAACGAATCGTCGAGATCGAAGTCGTCGTGTGCGAGCGCGGCGGACCACAATTCGGCGATCTCGCGTTGCCCGGGGGTCCACTCGGCGCGCGACGGCCCCGGCAGCGGGGGATCGGCGGCCCTGGCCAGCAGGGCGGCGGTGTCGAGCTTGCCCGCCGCGGCGATCGGAATCGTGTCGATCGGCACGAACCGGCTCGGCACCTCCAGCGGCGTGAGCCGTTCGGCGCAGTGCCGGGCCAGTTCGCGGCGACCGGGCGGCGCCGTGCCGTCGGCGGGCACGATGAACGCGACGAGGTCGTCGATCTCGTCGCGGGTGTGCACCACGGTCACCGCGTGCGCGACCCCCGGATGGGTCTCCAGCACCGCCTCCACGGCGTCTCGTTCCACCCGCGCGCCGCGTATCTGTACCTGGCCGTCGGCGCGGCCGAGATAGTCGATATCGCCCGAGCCGGTGAGTCGCGCGATATCGCCGGTGCGATACATCCGCGCGCCGGGCTCGCCGGCGAACGGGTCGGCGACGAAACGAGTCGCGGTCGCGCCGGGACGCCCGGCGTAGCCCATGGTGATCTGGTCTCCGCCGATATACAGCTCGCCGATGTCTCCGTCGGTGGTCGCCGTCAGCTCCGGCCCGAGTACGTGCGCGGAATTGCCCGGTAGCGGCCGGCCGATGGGCACCCTCGCGGTATCGGTGACAACGTGCCATACGCAGGTCACGGTTGCCTCGGTGGGGCCGTACTCGTTCATCAGGACCGCGCCGGGCAGCAGTTCGCGATGCCGGGCGGCCAGCGACGAGGACAACGTCTCACCCGCGAGCGCGACCACCGTCGGCGCGGCGGCCGCCGCGGCCAGAATCGGCAACAGTAGCCGGTAGTACGACGGTGTGGCGACCAGGTGAGTCACCCGTGACCCCGTCACGAGCGCACCGACCGCCGCGGCGTCGGGCAGCTCGCGGTGGGTCGGCACCACCACAGTCCCGCCCCGGGTGAGGGCCCACGGACCGAAGAGCAGTGCGGCGTCAGCGGTGAGCGGGCAGGTCGACAGCGTCACGGGCGCGTCGCCTTCGCACGGATAGTCGCGTCCGGAGATCATCGCGGCCAGGTTGCCGCGGCTGACCACGACTGCTTTGGGTGCGCCGGTGGATCCCGAGGTGGTGATGACGTAGGCGGGCGCCGACGCAGGAGGCGACGCGGGTAGCGGGCCGGCCGGTGAGGTCGCGCCCAGCGGTACCAGGGCGGGCCGGGCAGACGCGGGGGAGAGCAGTGTCTCCACTTCCCCGTGCGGTGTAGCTTCCGCGTGCTCGTCGAATATCACAGCGGTACACGTCAAATCGTCGACCAGTGCACGTATCTGCGCGGCGGATCGGCCGGGTTCGACCAGACACCACGCCGCCCCCGCGCGTAGTGCGGCCAGCATCGCCGCCACCGTCCACATGTCCTGCCGTAGCAGACACAGCACCACGTCTCCGGGACGCACACCCGCCCCGACCAGACGCCCGGCGAGCGCGGCGGTGCGGTCGACGAGTTCGCGATAGGTGAGGGTTTCCCCACCGGAGATCAGCGCGCACCGATCCGGGAACTCGGCGGCCCGCCGCAGCAGGCCGCCGATCAGATCGCCGGGCGGCCTCGGCGCATCGGCCGGCCGTACCAGCACATGAGCGCCGTGGGGCGCCACGGTGCGTCCGTCGTGACCGAGCAGCACCCGTTCCGGGCCTTGTTCCAGCACCTTGAATCCCGCGAAGCGCAGTGTCACGACCATGACCCGGTTCACCTCGGTCGGCACGAACTCCGCGACACAGCGCTGCCCGCGCGCACTCGCCCGCTCGACCAGATGCGCCAGCAGCGCGCCACCGACCCCGCGCGACATCACCCGGCAGGACATGAGCATCAGCAGCAGTACCGCATCCGTGCCGCGCACCTCGGTGACCGCGAGCCCGATCACGCCGTACTCGCCGAACCGGTCGCGCAGGGTCGCGATCAGCACTTCATGCGCGGGATCCGCGCTCAGCTCCCGCAGCTGCCCGATATCGAAGGTGCGGCCGGTCGTGTTGAGCTGGTGAGTGCGCACCGTGAGTTCGTGCGCGCGGTCCAGATCCGCCTCGCGCGCCCGGCGCACGGTCATCACCAGCCCGAGCCCGCGCAGGAATTCGGCATCCGAACCGGCGAAGGACTGCTCGCTGGTCCGTCTGCGCGCTTCGGCACGGTAGCGCTGCCTGCGCTCCCGTGCGTCGCGGGTGACGACCGCCGGGCTGAATTCCGCGAGATCCGGTAGGTCCGTTACGTCCTCGGCGGCATAGCACCGCACCTGGGGCAGGGCGGACGCCACTTCGGCGCGTTCGACCGGATCGTTGTCGACGAAGGCGACGGTATCCAGGCCGATGTTCAGCGACTCCGCGATCCGGCGCACCGCCGCCGATTTCGGTTCCCAGCCGATCTGCGTCGCGCAGAACATCTCCTCGACGCCGTGCGCCGCCAGATGCGCGAGCGCCGGAGTGGGCTCGCCGCGGCTCGCGACCGCGTGCACGATGCCACGCTCGTCCAGCAGTCGCAGCGCCCGGCGCGCTTCCGGACGCGGTGCGCGGGCGTCGCCTTCCAGCACCACACCGTCCCACAGGGTGTCGTCCAGATCCCACACCAGGCATTTCACGATCGAGTTCATGAAGACATCCCTTCCGTGCCGCCGTCAGGCAGGCGACGCAGCAGACTGGTGCTCCACGCCGCGACCGGGCTGCTGTTCAGTAACAGCAGGTGATCCCCCGGCGCGCGCGTCCGCGCCGAGAGGTCGAGGTTGACCAGCACATCCGCCGAGCCGAGATGACCGAACCCGGCGAGATTGCGGTGGCAGGCGGGATCGATGCCGACGCCGAGCGCCTCCTCCCAGAAGGCGAACGCGCCGGCCGACAGGTTCTGCATCAGTACCGAACTCAGATCGTCCAGACGTAATCCGTTGCGGGACAACATTTCGTCGTTCATCGCAGTGAACCGATTGCGGCTTTCGACCGCGAGCCGGAAGCTGTAGGTGGCCTCGTCGGCGCAGGTCTCACGCCACTGATCCGACGGCAGGTCGCGGTAGTCGATCCGGAACAGGTCCGCGTAGCGGCCGTCACTGCGCACCTCGTGGTCGACCAGCTGATACAGGCCCTCGGGTCCGGTACCGAGTACAACGGCGGCGGCTCCGTCGCCGAGGATCGTCATCGGCGCGCGATAGCGGAACCGGGTCGGCGCGGTCGCCGCGGCGACGACGAGTACGGTGCGGCACCGGGTGTTCCCGCGCAGCAACGCCGCCGCGAGGGTGAACGCGGCCGAGATCGATACGCATCCGAGCTCGCCGATCCCGGTGACGAACGCGCGATCCGCGCCGAGGCGCTGCTGCAGGCGCGTGGCTTCGGAGGCGAGCAGGTAGCGCGGTGCACGCCCACCGACCACCAGCAGTGCGTCGAGTTCGCTCGCCGCCAGCCCCGCGCGGTCGATTGCCCCGCGGGCCGCCTCGGCGGCGAGATCGTGTTCCGTGGTGTCGCGAGCGCAGCGCACGGAGGTGATGCCGAGTGACAGCGCGTGTGCGCGCCGAGCGGGCGGCAGTTCCGAAAGCTCGGCGAGATCGGCTATCGCGACGGTGGATTCGGGGAATGCGGTCGCGACCGGTCCGAGAGAGATCATGAATGTCGCCGTCTGCTCTCCGGCGCCAGGGCCGCCGCGGCGCGCGATTCCCCGACGGACCGCAGCACGAACTCGCCGAGATCCTGTTCGGCGATCTCGCGCGCGCCCTCGATGATCTGCATGACCTTGGCGTCGCGGTAGAAGCGGCCGGTCCGGTTCCCGGGGGCACAGCCCGCGGCACCCAGCATCTGCACCGCACGCTCGCTCGCCGCGCACGCTGCCTGGGCTGCCGCGTATTTCGCGGCGATGGTGGTGAGGTGCG
Source organism: Nocardia carnea (assembly GCF_029869215.1). Taxonomy (GTDB): domain Bacteria; phylum Actinomycetota; class Actinomycetes; order Mycobacteriales; family Mycobacteriaceae; genus Nocardia; species Nocardia carnea_B. The sequence continues at coordinate 7,492 of NZ_JARWPM010000152.1, read as the reverse complement.
CGGTCGGCTCGCGGTTGTCGCGGTCACCGGCCGCGCGGACGCACAGCGCCTCCGCGCCCGCCACGTCCACCCAGCTGCGTCCGAGCACGGCACGCACCGACTGGTGGTCGGCGAGCCGGGTATCGCCTTGGACCCGGTCGTGTGCATATGTCGCGGCATCGCGCAGGCACGCCCGCGCCATTCCGGTGCAGCCCCACGCGATCGTGTACCTGCCGTGGTCGAGTGCGGTTCCCAGCACATGCGACAAGCCGAAACCCGCTCGGCCGAGGATGTTCCCGGCGGGCACCCGCGCCGCTTCGAAGGTGAGGTGCGCGATGCGCGCGCCCCGCATGCCCAGCTGATCGGTCACCGGTTCCACCTGCACGCCGGGCTGGTCCCGCTCCACCAGCGCGGCGACCGGGCCGTCGTCCGATCGCCCCACCACCAGCACCACATCGGCCAGCGCTCCGAACGTGATCCACAGTTTGCGGCCGGACACACGTCGCTCGGGCCCGGTACCCGTGAAACGGGTGGTGATTCCCGAAAGGTCACTGCCGGCCCCGGCTTCCGTCGCCGCGAGAGCCGCGACCAGCTCACCGCCGGTCAACCCGGGCAACCAGTGCGTACGCTGCTCGGGGGTGCCCCAGCGATCGATCGTCGCAGTGACCAGGCCCTGCACCGTGAACAACGAACGCAGCGACGTGCACACCGTGCCCAATTCGGCGGCCGTGCGGCCGGTGGCCGCCGCGTCCGCGCCGCGACCGCCGTAACGCACCGGCCGATCCATACCGAGCACGCCCGCTTCTGCTGCGGCGCCGACCATTTCACGAGGCATCCCCGTGCGGTCCCATTCGGCCGCACCCTCGGCGGCGCGGCGCAGTAGAGACTCCAGCCGGCTCACCTGTCCGCCCCCAGGCCGGCGGTGGGACCGCATTTGCGGGTAACGAAGGCGGCCGTCCGCCGCGCCGTCCGGAAATTGTCCAGGTCCAGGTCGTCGATATCGATCTCGATGTCGAAAGTACGCTCGAGATAGGCGACGATCTCCAGTGCTCGAAGCGAATTCACCAGACCCATGCCGAAGTAGTCGTCGTCCGGTCCCAGCCGGGTGTCCGTTACCACTCCTAAATACCGCATCAATCGCTCCACCAGATCCGGATGCGGTGGGGTACCTTCGTCGCTCATTGACAGCCCGTCCTCGCCTGGACATCACCAGCCGGTTATCCAGGCGGAAAGCTATCAGCGGGCGCCCCACCGCACTTGCCCCCAATTCCTTTGCCGCCGGAACTTCGGGAGGAGTTCCACCGCGCGTGCTGATCCTGGTCCGGGCAGGTCAACCCGATACACGGAGCCGAACGCGGTCGGTATGCCCGGACGGGCTGCGTCCCCCGGATCGAGGTAACTGTTTCGGCATGGTCGGGTCCATGGGCCGGGGATCTAGGGTTTCCGATCATGACTGTTGTGCGTTCGATCGTGCTGTTCGTCTTGGCCGCTGTTGCCGAGATCGGCGGTGCGTGGCTGGTGTGGCAGGGCGTACGCGAACACCGCGGCTGGGCCTGGATCGGCGCCGGCGTCATCGCGCTCGGGGTCTACGGGTTCGTCGCCACCGGCCAACCCGACGCCCACTTCGGCCGCATACTCGCGGCCTACGGTGGGGTATTCGTCGCCGGATCCCTGCTCTGGGGCATGGCCTTGGACGGCTTCCGGCCCGACCGTTGGGACATCATCGGCGCGATCATCTGCCTGGCCGGGGTCGCGGTCATCATGTACGCACCCCGCGGTGCCTGACTGCCACCCATGCGGCCTCGGCTGTGGCTCGGATAGGCCTTGAAAGTTCACCGTTTACTGAATACAGAAACTGATGTACTGTCCGAGGTGTGGAGACCGCCGTACTCACTGATGCGCTGGCCCGGTTCGGGCACGCGCTGTCCGATCCGACCCGCACTCGGATCCTGCTGAGTTTGCGCGAGGGACCGGGGTATCCGTCGGAGCTCGCCGAACGGATCGGGGTGACCCGCCAGATCCTGTCCAACCACCTCGCCTGCCTGCGCGGGTGCGGGCTGGTGGTCGCGGTACCGGAAGGCCGGCGCGCCCGCTACGAGCTCGCCGATATCCGGATCGCCGCAGCGTTGGCGGATCTGCTCGGGCTGGTGCTGGCAGTGGACCCGGCATGCTGCCCGGACGCCGCGACCGAAGGCTGCTGCTGATGGCTTCCCTCGGTATGCCCGCCGTGCCGTCCGCGGTGGACCTCGGCCCGGAACCGGACCGGAAGGCGCTGCTGGTGCGGCGGATCCGCTGGCTCGTCGCCGCAACCATCACCTACAACGTCATCGAGGCGATCATCGCCCTGTCCGAGGGCTCCCGGGTGTCGTCCACCGCGTTGATCGGGTTCGGGCTGGACTCGGTGATCGAGGTGTCCTCGGCGGTCGCGGTGGCGTGGCAGTTCGCCGGCCGCGACCCCGAGAAGCGGGAGACGGTCGCGCTGCGGATCATCGCGTTCTCGTTCTTCGCACTCGCCTTCTACGTCACCGTCGACTCCATTCGGGCCCTGTTCGGGCTCGGCGAAGCCCGGCATTCGACGACCGGGATCGTGCTGGCCGCGGTGAGCCTGGTGATCATGCCGGTGCTCTCGGCCGCGCAGCGCCGAGCCGGCCGCGAACTCGGCTCCGCTTCCGCGGTGTCGGATTCGAAACAGACCCTGCTGTGCACCTACCTCTCGGCGGTGCTGCTGGTCGGGCTGCTGCTCAACAGCCTGTTCGGCTGGTCGTGGGCCGACCCGATCGCCGCGCTGGTCATCGCCGCCATCGCCGTCCGGGAAGGCATCCGGGCCTGGCGCGGCGACGCCTGCTGCCCCCACCCCGCCGCGTTCACCGAAGACAGCACCGCGGCCGGTCACGACTGCGACTGCTGCGACTGAACCACCCCGGAAGGACGACCCGACGTATCTCGTCTCCCCACGACCGCCCGCGCTGCCTACCACAGCATTTCTGCAACTCGCCGCAGCTCTCACCGGCTACAAGAAATGCCCACACAAGACCTCCTCTACAGTGCGGGTCATGGGTGCATGGGGCGTCAAGGCGCTGGAGAGCGACGAGGGCCTGGAAGTGCTGGCTCTGGTGGAGGAGATCTCCGAGGACCGGGATCAGGTCACGGCCGAGGAACTGGTGAACGCCGCCCGCGCAGCGGGGCTGCTCGGCAACGATCCCGCCGATGACGAGTACCTGTACGACGTCACCGCTCTGGCGCTCGCCGAGATCCTCACCGGCGACACCGCGCAGCTCGCGGACCCGACGCTCGGCGGATCCGTTTTCGTCGCGACTCCGGCGGGCACTTCCGTGCTGATCGCGTGGCTGACGCAACTGCGGGATGCGGGCGAGGAGCGCGAGTTCCGGGAACTGTGGTCGAGCGATTCGCGGCAGATCACGCACATCACTGCGGTTCTCGAGGCGCTGAGCCACCGGTCGACGGCTGAGATCCGGTAACGGATCCCGGCGTCGGCGCCTCGATCGGGGCGCGTGCCGGATCGCGGCGCGCCGGAGCACGGGAACGGGCGGTTGGCCCGCCGTCGAGGGTTGCCGGGCGCAGCACACAGGATCCTGGCTCGAAATATGCCGATACAGTGGAAGTTCCGGTTGTTCCCGATCAGATCTGACCTGATCAGATCAGATCGGCGTCGGCGAGGTCGAGAGTCAGCAGGTTGCGCCAGTCGTTGACGAAAATCGCCGAAGTCCCCTCGTAGCGCACGCCGATAAAGGGATTGGCGGAAAGCATCGGCGCGATCCAGCGCAACGAGCCGTCGGGGCCGAGCCGGGCGAGCCAGCCGACGTTACCCATCCCGCTGCCACCTCCGGTCATCCGGCCGGTGCCGTCGGGCAGACGGACGTCGAAGTTCGGGTACGCCTCGGTGGTACCGTCCTCCTCCACCGCGACGGCCACATCCAGTGGCCCGCCGAGCCGGAACGGGATCGGCCGGCCCGCATCGGGGTGATAGGCACCCGGCCCTTCCACGTGTAACTCGACGGCGGTATCGGCGGGTCGATAGAGGCCGTCACGGTAGGGCATCCTGCCCGCGGCCCACAGGTTCTCGATGATCATGACAGTCCGGACGGTAGCCGTCGCGGGCGCCCGGTGCCGCTCGGCCGGCCGCGGCCCGTCATGGCGGCCGCCGGCGATACGGTCGAAGCAGTGCCGCGCAGGCACGGCGGGCGTCCTCGCGGAGGGACACCCCGGCCCGCGGCTTTGTGTTGCCACGGCGCCGGCGGCCGGGAACGGGTCCCGGGACTGCCGGCCGGCCACGGTGCCCACCGCCCCCGGCCAATTTTCCAGGTCGGCGGCGGTTTTGTTGGCCCGGGCGATGGAAGATATTGCGCTGTAGCGAGTTACGCCGCGGCGCACAAGTGTCACCGGCATCACTCCGGACTGCGGGGCCGGGGCCGGGCGATTAGCTTTGTCGGGAACCGGAACATTACTTTGGGATCGGCCGGATCCCACCCGATGGAGGAAAACCTTGCGCGTCTTGCTCGTCGCCAGCGCATTCAACAGTCTCACCCAGCGCGTGCACACCGAATTACGCGACCGCGGACACGACGTGGGGGTCGAGCTGGCGCTCGGTGACGATCTGCTGCGGGCCCGGGTAGCGCGTTACCGGCCCGACCTCATTCTGGCGCCCATGCTGACCACCGCCATCCCGGAGGACATCTGGGCCCGCTACACCGTACTGATCGTGCATCCCGGCCCGAAGGGCGACCGAGGGCCCTCCTCGCTCGACTGGGCGATCAGCACGGGCGCCCGGGAGTGGGGAGTCACGGTGCTGCAGGCCGTCGAGGAGATGGATGCGGGGCCGATCTGGGCGTCGGTACCGTTCCCGGTGGCGGCCTGCGGTAAGAGCGAGCTGTACCGTAACGAGGTCTCCGACGCGGCGGTGGCGGCGGTCCTGCTGGCGGTGGACCGGTTCGCGGGGGGCGTATTCGAACCCGAACCGCTGGACTATCGCCGGCCCGATGTGCGCGGGCAACTGCGCCCGTACCATTCCCAGCAGTACCGCCGGATCGATTGGGCTGCCGACGATACCGCCACAGTCCTGCGTAAACTCCGCGCGGCCGATTCCCAGCCGGGAGTGCTGGACGAGCTGTTCGGGCGGGAATATTTCCTGCACGGCGGTCATCGCGAAGACCGGCTCCGCGGCATTCCGGGTGCGGTGATCGCCACCCGCGACGGCGCGATCTGCCGCGCCACCGCGGACGGTGCGGTGTGGTTGCCGCAGCTGCGCCGCCGGCGGACCCCCGGCGGGCCGGCCACGTTCAAACGTCCCGCCGTCGACGCTCTCGGGGCCGATCTGCCCGCCGGCATCCCGGAGGTCTCGGTGACCCCGGCCGAGGCGGCGCTTCGCGATACCTGGTCGGAACTGCAGTACTACGAGCAGGGCTCGGTGGGCTACCTGGAATTCGCCTTCGCCGGTGGTGCGATGAGCACCGGCCAGTGCCGCCGGCTGCTCGCGGCCTACCGGCAGGCGAGCGCCCGGCCGATCCGCGCCCTGGTGCTGGGTCCGGCGCGCGACTTCTTTTCCAACGGGATCCACCTCAATGTCATCGAGGCAGCCGCGGATCCGGCCGAGGAGTCGTGGCGCAATATCACCGCGATGAACGACCTGGTGGAGGCGATCCTCACCACGACGGACAAGCTGGTGATCTCGGCGCTGGCCGGGAATGCCGCGGCCGGTGGCGTCATGCTCGCCCTCGCCGCCGACGAGGTGTGGTGCCGGGAATCGGTGGTGCTCAACCCGCACTACCGGCTGATGGGCCTGTACGGCTCGGAGTACTGGACGTATTCGCTGCCGCGCCGGGTGGGTGCGGCCGAGGCCGACCGGCTGACCCGCGCGACCCTGCCGCTGGGCGCCGGCGCGGCCGCGGCGATCGGTCTGGTGGACCGGGTCGCGCCGGGCGGTACCGCGGAGTTCCGCGAGTGGGTACGCCGCGAGGCGACGCTGCTCGCCGAGGCACCGGAACTCGAAGGCCGGCTGACCGCCAAGAAGCGGCAACGGGAAGCGGACGAAGCGGTCAAACCGCTGGCCGAGTACCGGGCCGAGGAGCTGGCGCATATGCGCCGCAACTTCTACGCCGAGGGGGAGCCGTATCACCAGTTGCGGCGGAACTTCGTCTACAACGTGGCGCCACCGGCCACACCGGCTTACCTGTTGGCCTGATCACCGCTATGGGCTCGGTAGCACAGTTGTGACATCGACTGGCGATGGCGCAGCCCTATGAGGTGGAATTTTTACTTTGCAACCGGCTTCGGGTGCGTCGAACTACTGTCCACAGGGTCGTGGTTCGGAAATCGACTATTACAAGCGGAGTAGAGACGTGCTACATCTCGAGCACTTCAGCAGTGGCTGGGTGACTCCTGTCCTTGCCTATGTGATGTCCTTCATCGGTTCGGTGCTGGGTCTGCGCTGTGCGGTACGCGCCCGGACGGCGCAGCCGGCCTACGGCTGGCTGATCGCGGCCGCGGTCGCACTGGGCGGCGCCGGTATCTGGGTGATGCATTTCACGGCGATGCTCGGATTCGCCATCGACGGTGCGAGTATCCGCTACGACATGCCGATGACCCTGCTCAGCGCGGCCATCGCGATCGTGGTGGTGCTGATCGGGCTTTCGATCGTTGTCCGCGGGCACCGCGAGGCGATCGCGCTACCGCTGGGCGGGGCGATCACCGGCCTCGGTGTGGCGGCCATGCACTACCTGGGCATGGCGGCGATGAACACCGGCGTCACCCTGCAGTACGGCACCGGCCTGGTCCTGCTCTCCCTGGTGATCGCGGTGGTCGCCGCGACCGCCGCGCTGTGGTTCATGCTGCACGTCCAGGGCTGGGGGAGTACCGTCGGCGCGGCGCTGATCATGGGTGTCGCGGTATGCGGTATGCACTACACCGGGATGGCGTCCATGAGCGCCCACCACGGCGAGCATCACGGCCTACCCGAAGGCGTCGCACCGGTCGAACTACTGACCCCGCTGCTCACCACAGTGGCGCTGGTCGTCGTCGGCCTGGTGGTACTGGTCGGGGTGGCCGAACTGGAGGTGCGCAGTGTCGCGGTGGCGGGCGGACCGGCCACCGAAGCCGAAGTCTCCGACACCTTCCACTCCACCGACCCGTCGACCTTGGCGCATAGTGGCCGTCAGTGGCCGCGGCTGCCCGTGGACCACTAGCCTGGGATGTCGCAGCGGCGACAGCCCGGCCGCGGGCCGGTTGTCGGGTGCTGCCGGCGGGCCCTATTCTGGGCCGCCGTATCTGTACAACTGATGTGAGGACTGGCTGGATGGGTAGTACCGTGCTCGATATCGCCGCATTGATCGTGATGCGCATCGGGGATTTCTGGAACTGGGCGTCGACCGGCTCGGCGGGATTCCCGCCGCTGTGAGTCGCTAGCCGACCCGATACGTGGGGGGCGCGCGCGCGCGCGGGGGGCGGGCGCGGCATATATTCGGGGGGGGGGGGCGCGGAAAGCTAACAGCCACGCCAC
>NZ_JARWPM010000151.1 GCF_029869215.1 Nocardia carnea | reverse complement strand
GGCGGCCGCCGCCGTTACTGGCCCCCGAATAACCTGGGTTTCCGAGCCACCGTGTTCTTACCCAAACAGGGCGGCCACCGCGCCGAGCGGCAGGCCGTTGCCGGCCAGCCACCGGATACGCATCAGCCGGGTCAGCTCGGCCATGCCGTATTCGCGGTAGCCGTTGCCGGGGCGAGCGGGCTCCGGGAGCAGGCCCAGTCGGTGGTAGTGCCGGACGGCGCGCGGGGTGGTTCCGGCGGCCGCGGCCAATTCGCTGATCCTCATGTGTCCCAGCGTGCGGTGTGACGCTACGTCGTAGTCAAGAGCCGGCGCGGCCCCGAGCTCGGCGGCCGGCCGGCCCGGTACCGATTTCGCGCGCCGGGCGCCGAATAATTGCCCGGCCGTCGATAGCCCGACACAGTGGACAACGAGGTATGTCTCATCCGGCCCACGGGCCCGACAACTGAGGAGAGTGCTGTGCGCTTCGGAATCTTCATCCCCCAGGGCTGGCGGCTGGATCTGGTGGGTATCGAACCCGCCGCGCAGTGGGAGGTGATGCGGGATCTCGCGGCCCGTGCCGACGCGAACCCGGTGTGGGAATCGCTGTGGGTGTACGACCACTTCCACACCGTTCCGGAGCCCAGCGCGGAAGCCACCCACGAGGCGTGGAGCCTGATGTCGGCCTTCGCGGCCACCACGTCGCGAGTGCGGCTGGGGCAGATGTGTACGGCGATGAGCTACCGCAACCCGGCCTACCTGGCGAAGGTCGCGGCGACCGTCGATCTGATCTCGGGCGGCCGGACCGAGATGGGTATCGGCGGCGGCTGGTACGAACACGAATGGCGCGCCTACGGGTACGGCTTCCCCACCGCCGGGGAGCGGCTGGGCCGCCTCGACGAGGGCGTGCAGATCTTCCGGCAGGCGTGGAGCACGGGCACCGCCACCCTGGACGGCAAGTACTACCAGGTCGACGGCGCGATCGTGCGTCCGCTACCGGTCCAGGAGGGTGGGATTCCGCTGTGGATCGCCGGTGGCGGCGAGAAGAAAACCCTCCGCATCGCCGCGAAATACGCGAATTACACGAACTTCGCCGGTGAGCCCGAGGAGTTCACCCGCAAATCCGAGATCCTGCGCGACCACTGCGCCGACGTCGGCACCGATTTCGACGCCATTGTGCGCAGCGCCAACTTCAATGTCGTCATCGGCGCCACCGAAGCCGAGGTCGAGCAGCGCAAAGCCGAGAACGCGGCGCGGATCGCCCCGGTGCTGGGCGAGGAGAAGGCACGCGCCTATATCGACAACCTGACCAACGGCGGCGCTGCCGTCGGCACCCCGGAACAGATCGTCGAGAAACTGTCCGCCGTCCGCGACCGCGGCCTGGGCTACGCCATCTTCAACTTCCCCGAGGCCGCCTACGACACCAGCGGTATCGAACTCCTGGAACGCGAGATCCTCCCGGCACTCACCTGACCGGGCAACCGGGGAAAGCGAGGCCGCCCCCGCGCGCAGCCTCGCTTCTCCGATGCCCGGCCTCAGACCGCGACCACCGTCAGCAACGGATCCAAGCCCTTGAAGCCGTCCACGTTGCGGGTGAACAACGGCAGATCGTTCGACGAGGCGATCGCCGCGATCATCAAATCCATTTTGCGTGGCTTGGGGTTTCGTCCCGCCGCGATTACCAGCTTCGCCATCGAGGTGAATCGGCGCGCCGCCGTAGCGGAGAAGGGCAGTGCGTCGAAAGCATGCTCGACCTCGAGGAGCCGTTCGGTTCGCAGCGCCAGCGTTTCCGCATCCGATGCCAGCGCTACGCCGAGCCCCAGCTCCGCGAGCGTCACGGTGCTGATCTTCGCCTGGATCGGGAGGTCCGCGTCGTCGATGGTAGGCAGATCGATGAGTGCACAAGTATCCAGCAGGCCGACCGGGTGGCGGAACAAGACTCCCGGTTCAGTCATCCAGTCTGTCCTCTCCGAAAGCGGCGTCGATTTCCGCCCGTTCACCCGCGGCGTTCGCACTGGCCGCAAACCTGGTGAGGCGCTTCTTCAGTTCGGCCGTCGTCAGGTCCTTCCGCGGCGCAATAGGCCGCAGTTCCCCGACAGGTCGTCCGTTGCGCGTAATGACGAAATCCTCACCCGCTTCCAGCGCATCCATCACACCCGCACTGCCGTTGCGTAGCTCGGCTTGACTGATTGTCCTGGTCATATACGCAATATAGCCACTGATGCTATCTGTCGCTATAGCAATTGGTCAACGCCGGCCTGGCGAGGAGATCGGCTCCGATATGGTCCTGCACCAGCGGCGGGCCGGCAGCGGCCCCGGCGGCCGATACTCGGACGCGCCGCACTACACGGCCCGGACCAGCCGGTTGGCAAAGGTCGAGATCGTGTAGGTCCCGATGCCCAGGACGACCTCGAGTGCGTTGCGCTCGGTGTAGCCGTGCGCAACGAACGCCTCCACCGCCCGGGGATCCACGGCCCCGGCGGTGGCCATGGCCTCGAGGGTGAAGGTCCGGACCGCCTCGAGACGCTCGTCGTCGAGGGCCCGCTGCCCGCGCAGTTCCGCGACGAGTTCCGGCGGAGCGCCGAGTGTGCGCAGTTTCCCGGCGTGCTGGGCGATGCAGATATGACAGTCGTTGCGTACCGCGACCGTCATGATGACCACCTCCCGCGCGATCGGGTCCAGCGTGCACCGGTCGAATCGCGCGGTCATGTCGAGGAATCCGGTCAGCAGTTCCGGTGAGGCGGCGAGCCGGGCGACCGCGTCGGGGAGCACGCCACCCCACGCGCCGGCCACGGCCGCCATCGCGGCGCGCGAACCCTCCGGGGCGGTGTCGACGGTATGCGGGGCGAACATCTCGGCCTCCTAGTATGGACAACATGGTTGACGAATTTATAGTAAACCAGGTTGTCCATTACCTCAAGGTTGTGCGATGACCAGGGAGAACGCGGATCACTCCCGGTCGGGTTACGAACTCCCCCTGCTCCTGCTGGCGGGATTCCGCACCCTCATCGACGAGCTACACGCCGAGCTCACGCGCGGCGGCCACCCCGGCGCGCGGCCCGCCCACGGCTTCGCCATGCAGGCCATCGGACCCGACGGGGCGACCGCCAGCGATATCGGCCGCCGGCTCGGCATCTCCAAACAGGCCGCGGGCAAAACCGTCGATCGGCTCATCGCACTCGGCTACGCCGAACGCGCCGCCGACCCCGCCGACGCGCGCCGCCGCCTCATCCGCCTCACCCCGCACGGACACGATATGCTCGCCCGCTCGGCCGCGATCTTCGACCGGCTACGCGCCCAGTGGGCGGACACACTCGGCGAACAACAGCTGCGGGCGATGGAGGACGGATTACGCACCGTGGCCGCACCGAACGCGTTCCGCCTCGACGCGACGCAGTGGATGAGCGATTGAGCCACGAACAGCACGTGGCGCGCACCAGCTACCGAAGCTGTTGCGCGCCACTGCGTGTTCCGCGGGCCGATCAGAGCATGCAGCTCACGCAGCCCTCGACCTCGGTACCTTCCAGCGCCATCTGCCGCAGCCGGATGTAGTAGAGGGTTTTGATGCCCTTGCGCCAGGCGTAGATCTGGGCCCGGTTCAGGTCGCGGGTGGTGGCGGTGTCCTTGAAGAACAGCGTCAGCGACAGTCCCTGGTCCACATGCTGGGTGGCGGCGGCGTAGGTGTCGATGATCTTCTCGTAGCCGATCTCGTACGCGTCCTGGTAGTAGTCCAGGTTGTCGTTGGTCATGTACGGGGCCGGGTAGTAGACGCGGCCGATCTTGCCTTCCTTGCGGATCTCGATCTTCGACGCCACCGGGTGGATGGAGCTGGTGGAGTGGTTGATGTACGAGATCGAACCGGTCGGCGGGACGGCCTGCAGGTTCTGGTTGTAGAGGCCGTGTTCCATCACCGCGGCTTTCAGCTGCCGCCAGTCGTCCTGGGTCGGGATGTGGATACCGGCGTCGGCGAACAGCCGGGCCACCCGCTCGGTCTGTGGCTCCCACACCTGCTCGGTGTACTTGTCGAAGTATTCACCGCTGGCGTACTTCGACTCCGGGAACCCGCCGAAGTACGTACCACGTTCCTGCGCAAGCAGATTCGAGGCACGCAGCGCGTGGTAGACCACGGTGTAGAAGTAGATATTGGTGAAATCCAGGCCCTCTTCGGACCCGTAGTGGATCCGCTCCCGCGCCAGGTACCCGTGCAGGTTCATCTGCCCGAGTCCGATGGCGTGCGAGGAGTTGTTGCCCTGTTCGATCGAAGGCACCGAGTAGATATGGGTTTGATCGGAGACCGCGGTGAGCGCCCGGATGGCGACCTCGATGGTCTGCGCGAAATCCGGCGAATCCATCGCCTTGGCGATGTTCAGTGAGCCCAGGTTGCAGGAGATATCCTTGCCGACCTGCGCGTAACTGAGGTCGTCGTTGTACGTCGAGGGCGTGGAAACCTGCAGGATCTCCGAGCACAGGTTCGAATGGGTGATCTTGCCGGCGATCGGGTTGGACCGGTTCACCGTATCCTCGAACATGATGTACGGGTAGCCGGATTCGAACTGCAGCTCGGCGATGGTCTGGAAGAACTCGCGCGCCTTGATCTTCGATTTGCGGATCCGCTTGTCGTCGACCATCTCGTAGTACTTCTCGGTGACGTCGATATCGGCGAACGGCTTACCGTAGATACGTTCCACGTCGTACGGCGAGAACAGGTACATGTCCTCGTTCTTCTTCGCCAGTTCGAAGGTGATATCCGGGATCACCACACCCAGCGAGAGAGTCTTGATGCGGATCTTCTCGTCCGCGTTCTCCCGTTTGGTGTCCAGGAACCGGTAGATATCGGGATGGTGGGCGTGCAGGTACACCGCGCCCGCCCCCTGCCGCGCCCCGAGCTGGTTGGCATAGGAGAACGAATCCTCCAGCAGCTTCATGATCGGGATGACGCCGGAGGACTGGTTCTCGATCTTCTTGATCGGCGCCCCGTGCTCACGAATATTGCTGAGCAGCAACGCGACGCCGCCGCCGCGCTTGGACAACTGCAACGCCGAGTTGATGGAGCGCCCGATGGACTCCATATTGTCCTCGATACGCAGCAGGAAGCACGACACCGGTTCACCGCGCTGTTTCTTACCCGAATTGAGGAAGGTCGGAGTGGCCGGCTGGAAGCGGCCGTCGATGATCTCCTCGACCAGTTTGCTCGCCAGTACCTCGTCGCCCGCGGCGAGGGTGAGCGCGACCATGCACACCCGGTCCTCGAAACGCTCGAGATAGCGCTTCCCGTCGAAGGTTTTGAGGGTGTAGGAGGTGTAGTACTTGAACGCGCCGAGGAAGGTGGGGAACCGGAACTTCTTGGCGTAGGCCTGCTGGAACAGCTTCTTCACGAAAGCCCGGCTGTACTGCTCCAGCACCTCGGGTTCGTAGTAGTTCTCCTCGACGAGGTAGTCGAGCTTCTCGTCGAGGTTGTGGAAGAAGACGGTGTTCTGGTTGACGTGCTGCAGGAAGTACTGGTGGGCGGCTTCGCGATCCTTGTCGAACTGGATCTCGCCGTTCGGCCCGTACAGGTTCAGCATCGCGTTGAGGGCGTGGTAGTCCAAGACCTCACCGGGTTCGCCGGCGCGCTGCGGGGGCTGCTCCAGCCGGGCCGTCATACCTGCTGGTGCTGTCGTTGTTGCTGCCAAAACAATCCCAATCCCTCTCGGACGCGTTCGACGTCCTCAGCGGTTCCCATGAGTTCGAAGCGGTACAGGTAGGGCACCCCGCATTTGCGGGAGATCACATCACCTGCGAAGCAGAAGGTGTCGCCGAAGTTGGTGTTCCCGGCGGCGATCACCCCGCGCAACAGGGCGCGGTTGTGCGGATCGTTGAGGAACTTGGCGACCTGGCGCGGTACGAATTCCTTATCGGAGCGAGCCGAACCCAAGACGTGCCGACCGCCTCCGTAGGTGGGGACGATCAGCACGTAGGGTTCGTCGACGCGGAGCGAGTCGGTGGTGCGCAGAGGGATTCGGAGAGCCGGGAGATTCAGCTTCTCGACGAATCGGTGAGTGTTCTCCGAAGCGCTGGAGAAGTACACCAAGGTATGCGATTCGGACATTTTCACCTCCCCTGTTCCCCGACCGGATCGGGCGCGGTGCGCTCAGGCTGTTCCTGCTGCGCTACCGACTCCGGGCCTGACGCGCTCAGGCTGTATCTGTTGCGCCTGAGCGCGGGCCCTCCGTGGTGACGCTGCGCTACCGCCTCCGGGCCTGACGCGCTCAGGCTGTATCTGTTGCGCCAGAGCGCGGGCCCGGCGGGGGTACGCAGCGCATCCGGCCCCGGGCCGGACGCGCGCCGGGCGCCCCGGGGGGCCGGGCGGTGATG
>NZ_JARWPM010000150.1 GCF_029869215.1 Nocardia carnea | reverse complement strand
TCACCCGGCCCGCGAACTCCCCGTAGGTGAGATCGGTGCCCTCGAACGACACCGCCACCCGATCCGGATAAGCGGCCGCCGCACGCTCGAACCCGTCCAGCAGCAGACTTTCCGGCAACGCGTGTTCCGTGGCGTTCCACTGCCCGAGCACCCGGGTCCGCTCGGTGTCGGTGAGCACCTCGAGATCGCCCACCGCCGTGGCCGGCGCGGCGACGATCTCGGTCAGCAACCGCACGAACCGGTCGGCGAAGCCCTGAACAGTCGCCCGGTCGAACAGATCGGTCGCGTAGATGAACTTGGCGCTCACCCCGTGCGCGGTGGCCGCCCCGGCACCGGATTCGGCGATACGCTCGGCGAGTTCCAGCTGCAGATCGAATTTCGCTGTCTCGATGGGTGATTCGATGCCGCTGATGGTCAGGCCGGGCAGTTCCCCGCGGACCTGCGGGTTGTTGTTCTGCAGCGACAGCATCACCTGGAACAGCGGATGCCGGCCCTGCGACCGCACCGGGTTCAGTACCTCGACCAGGCGCTCGAACGGCAGATCCGCGTGGCCGAACGCCGCCACATCGCTGCCCCGCACCGTATCCAGCAGTTCGGCGAAACCGGCGCCGGGATCGATCGGGGTCCGCAACGCGAGGGTGTTGACGAACATACCGATCACATCGTCGAGCGCGCGTTCACCGCGGCCGGCCACCGGAGTGCCGACGACGATGTCCTGTTCGCCCGAGAGCCGCGACAGCAGTACCGCGAACGCGGCGTGCACGACCATGAAGAAGGTCACGCCGTGGGTGCGGGCCAGTTCGGCCAGTGCGGCGTGCACCGCCTCGTCGATCTCGAAGCTGTAGGTGGCGCCCTGTCCGGAGGCCACGGCGGGCCGCGGCCGGTCCGCCGGCAGGTCCAGCTGATCCGGGATACCGGCCAGCTGCCGGGACCAGTAACCGATCTGGGCGGAGATCACCGAATCCGGATCGTCCTCCGAACCCAGCACCTGCCGCTGCCACAGGGCGTAGTCGGCGTACTGCACCTCGAGCGGCCGCCAGCCCGGCTCGCCGCCTTCGATCCGGGCGCTGTAGGCCGTGATCACATCGCGGGCCAGCGGTCCCATGGAGAAACCGTCGGACGAGATGTGATGCGCGACCAGCACCAGGACGTGCTCGGTGGGATCCACCTCGAACAACCGGACCCGGAACGGCACCTCGGTGGTGACATCGAAACCGGCCGAAGCGAATTCGGCGACGCGCAGCAGCACCTCGGCCTCGGACACCTCCACCGGGGTGAGGTCGGGGATCACCGCCGCGGTCGGTACCACCTGCTGGTACGGCGTGCCGTCCACCTCGGGGTAGTAGGTGCGCAGCGATTCGTGCCGGGCCAGCAGATCGGCGATGGCGATCTGCATGGCCTGCCGGTCGAGCAGACCCGACAGCCGCACCGCGATCGGCATATTGTCCGCGGCCGAACCCGGATCGAACCGGTTCAGGAACCACATCCGCTGCTGTGCCAGCGACAGCGGTACCCGTTCCACGACCTCGCCGGAGGGCAGGGTCTGGGTGGGCCGCGGTTGCGGGACCAGCGGTACCCGGCCGCCCGTACCCGAATGGGTTTCGGCGCGGGCCGCCAGCGCGGCCACGGTCGAGGCCTCGAACAGTTCCCGGACGGCGAGTTCGGTGTCCAGCGCCGCCGACAGCCGGGCCGCGACCCGGGTCGCGCTCAGCGAGTTACCACCCAGGGCGAAGAAATCGTCATCCGCACCGACCCGCTCCACACCGAGCACCTCGGCGAACACCGCCGCCACGATCTCCTCGATCGGAGTCGACGGCGCCCGGAACACCTGCGCCTCGAACACCGGCG
>NZ_JARWPM010000149.1 GCF_029869215.1 Nocardia carnea | reverse complement strand
CCTATATCCTAATCGAGCCAACCCATATGCATATCACCTAACCGGGGGTCTTGGCCCGTAGCGCCCGCGTCCTGACCGATGGCGTCGACGGGTGAACCACCGGGGGCAGTGCGGCCGGCCGCACTGTTCGGAACAGGGGAGTGCCGGTCCCGGCAGCGACGCTCCGGGCGCCGATGCCGCACGAGCATCGCAGCCGCGCCGGTGCGATCACCGCACCGTTCCGGGATCCGCGCGCCGACCGGCGTGGAAGCGCGCCTTCTTCTGACGATTCCCGCACGTGTTCATCTCACACCATTTACGGGTGCGGCTGCGGCTGGTGTCGAAGAACGCGGCCCGGCACGTCGGCGACGCACACAAGGCGAGCTTTCCGTCCCGTTCACCGGAGATGATGCCGATGGCGTCGGCGGCGATCACGCTCAAGGCATCCTCAACGGAGGACGCCGAGCCGAGCCGCCAGCGCCGGCGGCCGTCGGGAGTCAGGACCGGCGCGGCGCGGCCCTGAACGCTGCGGTCGTTGATGACCCGGACAGCCCCCGCGGGGAGCGGGTCGCCGACCGCAGCCGCTGTCGCGGCGGTGTGAATCGCTTCTCTCAGTTCCCGGGCGAGTTCGAATTGCGCGGTGGTTCACGCCGTCACCGTAGCGCCAGTACACCGACATCTGTTCGACGAGGAGGAGGGAGTCGATTCGGCTGATGTAGAAGACCGCGGCCTAGTTGACGTAATGTAGATTATCGGCGTTCTTTCGGAAGGGCCGCGAGCGCACGCCGTTACCCGCTGTCGCACACTAATCGGGTCCGCGGCTCGGAATCTTCGAAGTAGGTATGGCCGAATTCTGTCGGCTTCCGGTCGACTACGCCGGCTCCGGTCGGCCTGCACTGGCTTCGCTGGTAATTATGTCAACTCGGAGCGAATGTCCCGCACCACAAACGGCTCGCTGCCCACTGGGCCGGTACCGACTCGGTCGACAAAACCGTCGTTGCCGGCCCCAAGCCGTCCCGTCGCTCACGCAACCCAATCGGCCATCCGCCACGGCGCATTGCTGGCAGCGACAGGTCGACGACTGCCCATCCCCCCGGTTACAGTCCCAGTCCCAGGTCCCCCACATTACGTCACAGTGACGTAATGTGGGGACGGAGTACGTCTTACGGGGTCACGCCGCTGTGCCGACCCGCCCGTCACCGACACGAGAGGGCCGTCGTCGCCGGTGAATGCAGCCGGCGGCGTCCGAACACCCGGGTCGAGCTGCGCAAGCGCACCCGCAGACCGGAACCCTGTACTGCGGACAGCACCGGTGACCGTCTGCGCCGCGACATGCTCGCCGACGCGGCCCGGCGGGAACCGTGCAGCTGGGTACGCTGGCCTGGCAGCTCATATCTTTCGTCCATCGCGGTCATACCTGTGCTGGTTCCGCGTCACCGCACGGTGACGGAGGCGGCCGCCGCATCGAGAGGAAGAACAGATGAGTCCGACGATCCGCAGCGTGGTGGTCCCGGTATCCGATCTCGGGTCCGCGAAATCAATCTACACGGCGTTGTTCGGTGCGCCGCATACCGATGAGGCCTATTACGTCGGCTACTCCGTCGATGGTTTCGAGGTGGGGCTGAATCCGCACGGGGATGTTTCGGAGGGACCCGTGGCATATTCCGATGTGGAGGATGTCGATTCGGTGCGCGCCGCGCTGCTGGCGGCGGGTGCCACCGAGCGTTCCGCGCCGCGTGAGGTCGCGCCAGGGGTACGGGTTTGTGTATTGCAGGATTCCGACGGCAACCCGATCGGGCTGCGGGGAAAATAGCCGGTCGCGGCGGTGCGGCACGTACCGCCTGTGATCCCCCGCCGGTGGTTGCGCGGGATCGCCTTCGATGCCGCGGACCGGTGTACGGCCGGCTCGGGCAGGACCTGGTTGAGCGGCGACCTCGCGGAGGTGGGTATGCGCAGACGGCGATGGCCGGTTGTCGGTGCGGCGGCGGTGGCGGCCGCGGGGTTGCTGGTGGGCTGCGGAATCGAGGAACCGGTTCCGGGTGGAGCGCCGGTGTCGCCGACCGATACGGCGCAGCGGCCCGACCAGGCGGCGGGCGTCGATATCCCCGATGGGCGGGTCGACCATATTCTGGGCCGCGTCGAGCAGCGGGCCCGGGAACTGATGGACGTTTCCGGGATTCCGGGGATGGCGGTCGCGATCGTGCACGACGGGAAGGTCGTGTTCAGCGAGGGTTTCGGGGTGCGGGAGGTGGGCACCGAGCAGAAGGTCGATGCGAATACGGTGTTCCAGCTGGCGTCACTGTCGAAACCGGTGGGCGCGACGGTGGTGGCGCGGCAGGTCGCGGCCGGCGCGGTCGGATGGGATACGCCGGTACGGCAGCTCGCCCCCTGGTTCGCGTTGCGGGACCCTTATGTCAGCGAGACCGTGACCGTCGGCGACCTGTATGCGCATCGTTCCGGGTTGCCCGATCATGCCGGGGACATGCTGGAGGATCTGGGTTTCGACCGGGCCGCGGTGCTGGATCGGCTGCGGATGCTGCCGTTGGGTCCGTTCCGGGCTTCCTACGAGTACACGAATTTCGGCTTGACCGCCGCGGCGACGGCGGTTGCGGAAGCCGCGCGCCTGGATTGGGCGGATCTGTCGAAGCGGGAGATCTATGAGCCGTTGGGGATGGCGGCCACCAGTTCCCGGTTCGCCGATTTCGCGGCCGCCCCGGATCGTGCGGTGGGACATATCCGGGTGGACGATTCGTACCGGCGCGCCGAGCCGGGGCGGCAGCCGGATGCGCAATCGCCGGCGGGTGGGGTCAGCTCCTCGGTGGCAGATATGGCGAAGTGGATGACGATGGTGCTCGGTGACGGCACGTTCGAGGGGCGTCAGGTGGTGGCGCCGGACGCGTTGCTGCCGGCGATGTCACCGCAAGCGGTGTCGGCGCCGCCGACGGCGCCGGATGCGCGGGCCGGGTCGTACGGGTTCGGTTTCGATGTGGGTACGTCGGCGGCGGGCCGGGTGGTGTTGAGTCATTCCGGGGCGTTCAACGCGGGCGCCGCGACAGCGCTCACGCTGATTCCGTCGGCGGATGTGGGGATTGTGACGTTGACGAACGCCGCGCCGATCGGTGTCCCGGAGACGTTGAATGCCGAGTTCGCGGATCTGGTGCAATTCGGGGAGATCCGGCAGGACTGGTGGGGGCTGTATCAGCAGGCGTTCGGCGGTATCGAGGCACCCACCGGTGCACTGGTGGGTCGGACGCCTCCACCGGCGCCGGCGCCTGCGGGCCCGTTGGATGATTACGCGGGGGTGTACGGGAACGAGTATTTCGGTCCGGCGGAGGTCGCGGTGGAGGGCGACCGGTTGCTGCTGACGTTGGGGCCGGGGAAGGTGACCGTGCCGCTACGGCATTGGGATGGGGATACGTTCGTGTTCACGCCGTCCGGGGAGAGCGCGAACCCGGGGACGATATCGCAGGCCCGTTTCGACGGGGATCGGTTGTGGTTGGAGTTCTACGACGCCGACGGGTGCGGTACGTTCGAGCGCTGACCGGCGGGCAGCCGTGTATGACGGATTTCGGTCACGGAACACTAGGCCGCCCGCACACGCACCGAACCCAGCCCTGCCGCACGGGCTACGCGATCGGTTGCGGCATCGAGCTTCTTCGGCAGCGGCGCACCGTCGAACATGCTGACGACCACCTCCTCGCCCTCCAGTTCCCAGGTGCCCGCGATCCGGCCGTTCACCACGACGATCGGTGCGATCCAGCCCGCGGTCCGGCTGACCCGCGCGCGGTGCGCCTTCGGCAGCAGTTCGGTGTCGCCGCCGATGGCTCTGGCCTGCCTGTGCTGCGCGGTGGACCTCGTCATCGACCGCTCCTACGGCAGTCACCACCCTCGCCACGGCCGCTGGTGGGCCTTGCAGGCGGGGGCCGGGTATGCACCTCTCCCCCGTTCGGGTCAGCCGGCGACGTAATCGGCCAGGTGCTGTCCGGTGAGGGTGGACTTCGCGGCGACCAGTTCGGCGGGGGTGCCTTCGAAGACGATGGTGCCGCCGTCGTGGCCGGCGCCGGGGCCGAGGTCGATGATCCAGTCGGCGTGCGCCATGACCGCCTGGTGGTGTTCGATGACGATCACCGATTTCCCGGAGTCGACGAGCCGGTCCAGCAGGCCGAGAAGGTTCTCGACGTCGGCGAGGTGCAGGCCGGTGGTGGGTTCGTCGAGAACGTAGATACCGCCTTTTTCACCCATCCGGGTGGCCAGTTTCAGGCGTTGCCGTTCACCACCGGACAGGGTGGTGAGGGGCTGGCCGACCTTGATGTAGCCGAGCCCGACGTCGACGAGGCGGTCGAGGATTGTGTGGGCGGCGGGGATGCGGGCGTCACCCGCGCCGAAGAATTGCTCGGCTTCGGCGACCGACATCTCGAACACTTCGGCGATATTACGGCCGCCGAAGGTGTACTCCAGCACGTCTGCCTGGAAGCGCCGGCCTTCGCATTCCTCGCAGGGTGATTCGACGGTGGCCATGACGCCGAGGTCGGTGTAGATGACGCCGGCGCCGTTGCAGGCGGGGCAGGCTCCTTCGGAGTTGGAGCTGAACAGGGCGGGTTTCACGCCGTTGGCTTTCGCGAACGCTTTGCGGATGGGGTCGAGCAGGCCGGTGTAGGTGGCGGGGTTGCTGCGCCGGGACCCTTTGATGGGGGTTTGGTCGACCATGGCGACGTCGTCGTGGTGGGCGACCGCGCAGTCGATCAGTGAGCTCTTCCCGGATCCGGCGACACCGGTGAGCACCACCAGGACACCGAGCGGGATATCGACATCGACATTGCGCAGGTTGTGCGAGTCGGCGCCGCGGACCTGCAACGCCCCGTCCGGGGTGCGGACCGACGGTTTGAGGGTGGCGCGGTCGTCGAGGTGGCGGCCGGTGAGGGTGCCGCTGCCGCGCAGGCCGTCGATATCGCCTTCGTACATGACCTGCCCGCCGTCGGTGCCGGCGCGGGGTCCGAGGTCGATGATGTGGTCGGCGATGGCCATGACTTCGGGTTTGTGCTCGACGACCAGCACCGTGTTGCCTTTGTCGCGCAGTTGCAGCAGCAGTTCGTTCATCCGCTGGATATCGTGCGGGTGCAGCCCGATGGTCGGTTCGTCGAACACGTAGGTGACGTCGGTGAGCGAGGAGCCGAGATGCCGGATCATTTTGGTGCGCTGGGCTTCACCGCCGGACAGGGTGCCGGCGGGCCGGTCCAGGGACAGGTAGCCGAGACCGATCTCGACGAACGAGTCGAGGGTTTGCCCGAGCGCGGTGAGCAGCGGCGCCACCGACGGTTCGTCGAGGTCGCGTACCCAGGCGGCGAGGTCGCTGATCTGCATGGCGCAGCAGTCGGCGATGCTGATGCCCTTGATCTTGGAGGAGCGGGCTTCGGTGCTGAGCCGGGTGCCGTCGCAGTCGGGGCAGGTGTCGAAGGTGATCGCTTTGTCCACGAATGCGCGGATATGCGGTTGCATGGCTTCGCGGTCCTTGGAGAGGAAGGATTTCTGGATTCGCGGGATCAGGCCCTCGTAGGTGACGTTGACACCTTCGACCTTGATCTTGGTGGGTTCTTTGTACAGCAGGTCGTTCAGCTGTTTCTTGGTGAACTTCTTGATCGGTTTGTCGGGGTCGAAGAAGCCGCAGCCGCGGAAGATCCGCCCGTACCAGCCGTCCATGCTGTAGCCGGGGATTGTGAGGGCGCCTTCGTTGAGGGACAGGTTCTCGTCGTAGAGGGCGGTGAGGTCGAAATCGGATACCGAGCCGCGACCTTCGCAGCGCGGGCACATCCCGCCGAGGACGCTGAAGCTACGGCGTTCGCGGACGGTCTGCCCGCCTTTTTCGACGGTGACGGCGCCGGCGCCGCTGATGGAGGCGACGTTGAAGGAGAACGCTTGCGGGGAGCCGATATGCGGGGTGCCGAGCCGGCTGAACAGGATGCGCAGCATGGCGTTGGCGTCGGTGGCGGTGCCGACGGTGGAGCGGGGATCGGAACCCATCCGTTCCTGGTCGACGATGATGGCGGTGGTGAGGCCGTCGAGGACATCGACGTCGGGGCGGGCCTGGTTCGGCATGAACCCCTGGATGAAGGCGCTGTAGGTTTCGTTGATCAGCCGCTGCGATTCGGCGGCGATGGTGCTGAAGACCAGGGAGCTCTTCCCGGATCCGGATACTCCGGTGAACACGGTGAGCCGGCGTTTCGGTATTTCGACACTGATGTCTTTGAGGTTGTTCTCCCGCGCCCCGTAGACGCGGATCAGGTCGTGGGTGTCGGCGACGTGCGGCTGCGCCGATCCGGTACCGGTTCTCGTGGCCGTGCTCATCTGGTCTCCCTCTGTTGTTCGTGCCGCCGCGCGGTCACCGCCGCCGTGTCGTTCGATCCAACCAGAGCGCGACGACATTTTTCGATTACCGCGAGGCGCGCGGCCGGATCCGGCCGGACGGCGGGACCCGCCCGGCCGGATATCGACGACGGTGCGGATGGTGCTACATCCGGGATGTGTTCAGCCGGCCTGCTGGATGCGGACCGTATTTCCGGCGGGATCGCGGACGGCGCAGTCGCGGATTCCGTACGGCTGGTCGGTGGGTTCCTGGATGATGTCGACATCCGCTGCCTGCAACCGGTCGAAGAGGGCGTCGAGGTCGTCGGCGGCGAGGTTGATCCCGGCGTAGGTGCCCTTGGCCATCATCTCGGTGATGATGCGGCGTTCGTCGTCGGTGATCCCAGGGTCCACGGCCGGTGGCGTGAGCACGATGGCGGTGTCGGGCTGGCCGGCGGGGCCGACGGTGAGCCAGCGCATCCCCTCGTAGCCGACGTCTTTGCGGACCTCGAAGCCGAGGAGGTCGCGATAGAAGGCCAGGGCGGCGTCCGGGTCGTCGTGCGGGAGGTAGCTGGAGTGGATGGTCAGGTTCATACCGATGACGCTAGCCGCGCCCCGGTGACCTGCGCTTCTCGATTCCTGATCGGTCTGGTGACCTGTTTGGCGACACAGCTCGGCATCCCGGCCGCTTCCCCGGCCGCCTGCTGCTTGTAGGCGCTGGGTGGGACGCCGACCAGTTCGGTGAAGCGGGTGCTGAAGGTGCCGAGGGAGGAGCAGCCGACGGCGAAGCAGACCTCGGTGACGCTCATATCGCCGCGGCGCAGCAGCGCCTTGGCGCGTTCGATCCGCCGGGTCATCAGGTAGCCGTAGGGTGATTCGCCGTAGGCGAGCCGGAATTGGCGGCTGAGGTGACCGGCGGACATGTTGACGCCGCGGGCGAGGGCGGCGACGTCGAGGGGTTGCGCGTATTCGCGGTCCATCCGGTCGCGGACGCGGCGCAGCAGGGCGAGGTCACGCAGCCGCGGATCGGCGGGTTTGCTGGTCACAGGGCAAATCGTGCCATATCGGACAGGTATTGCCCAGGTGTGCTGCCGTGCTCAGCGGGATGCGGGCCCGGACAGCCGGGCGAGGGCGGCGGCCTTCGCGGCGGTGCGGTTCATCGGTGACGCCTCCGATCCGGTTGCGGTCGGTGGGCTCAATTGTCCCTGTCGGTACCCCGCCGGCGGCGGATGCGCCGGCGGCGGGGCGGCCGGGTGCCGCGCCACGC
This sequence comes from Nocardia carnea, assembly GCF_029869215.1. Classification (GTDB taxonomy): domain Bacteria; phylum Actinomycetota; class Actinomycetes; order Mycobacteriales; family Mycobacteriaceae; genus Nocardia; species Nocardia carnea_B. The sequence goes on along the minus strand of NZ_JARWPM010000149.1, from coordinate 65,429 downwards.
TTCGGCCAGGCGGGTGTGCGGCTGCCAGTTCAGGCCGTTGGGCAGGTTCCAGCCGAACCGCACCGCGGCCAGCCGTAACACCAGCGAGCACACGATCCCCAGCACGATGCCGAGGGCCGGGACCCCGAGGTAGGTGCAGATCACCATGGTGGCGGCGACCACGGCGGCGACGGTGGCGTAGAGGCCGTTACCGCCGAAGACGGCCGGTACCCGGCGTAACAGCACATCGCGGGTGGCGCCGCCGCCGACGGCGGTGGTGATTCCCAGCAGCACCGCGGGCAGCCAGCCGAGCCCGGCGGCCAGAGTTTTCTGGGCGCCGGTGACCGCCCAGAATCCGATGACGGCGGCATCGAGGACGGTGAACAGGCGATCCCAGGCGTGTTCGCTGAGGTGGATGACGAAGGAGATGACGGTGCCGGCGACAGCAGTGGGCAGATAGGCGTAATCGGTCAGCGCGACGGGCGGGCCCTGCTGCAGCAGGGTGTCGCGCAGGACACCGCCGCCGAGCCCGGACACGATGCCGACGACGAGGAACCCGAACAGGTCCAGTCCCTCACTGCGCGAGACCGCCCCACCGAGCATTGCGCAGGCCAGCACACCGGCGAGGTCGAGATACCGGGTGACCTGATCGATGGTGTCGATGGGTGCGGCCACGGCAGCACACGTTACTGGCCGCCGGCGGCCAGCCGCATGAGGTCGGTGTCGAGGTCGATCCCGGTTTCCCCGCCGGCGCTGCCGAAGCTGTGCTGATAGTTGTCCCAGGATTCCTCGCGGACTCGGTGGGCGAATCCGCTGTCCATGAGCAGCACCAGTTCTCGCGCGGCCCGGTCGATCCGGGTGGTGAGACCGTTGTCGTTCCAGTCCTCGGTGGCGGCGAACACCGAGGTCGGCACGGTCATGGTGCGCAGGAACGCGAACAGGGCGCGCATCTGCTCGTCCACGACCAGCGCGTGCCGGGCGCTGCCGGCGGTGGCGGCGAGGATCACCGGTTTGGCGATCAGCAGGTCGTTGTCCAGGACGTGGAAGAACGAGGTGAGCAGCCCGCTGGGTGCGGCCTTGTAGACCGGTGCCGCGACGACCAGCCCGTCGGCGGCGGCGAGTTTCTCGATCGCCGCCGTCATTTTCGGGCCCATGAGCTGGGAGACGAGGGCGGTGGTGATCTCGGTGGCCAGTTCGCGCAGGTCGATCACGGTGACGGTGACCTGGGCGCCGCGATGGCCGGCGAGCGCGCCGACGCGGGCGGAGATCCGGTCGGCCAGCATCCGGGTGGACGACGGATTGCTGGTACCGCCGCTGACCACGACCAGCCGGTAGGGGGCCTGTCCGTTGGTTGGTGTCATCGTTGTGTCCTGTTCGTGGTGTCCGCGAGTTTTGTGCAGAGGTGTTCGAGGGCCAGCAGTTCGTCGTCGGTGAGCGCGCCGGCCACGGCGCGGGCCACTCCGACGGCGTGGCGGCCGCCGATCCGCCGCTGCTGGGTGCGGCCGGCGGGGGTCAGGGCGAGCCGCACCCCGCGGCCGTCGGCGGGGTCGCGGCTGCGTTCGACGAAACCGCGGTCGATCAGCCGGTCCACCATCCGCGACAGCGCCGGCTGGGTGAGCAGGACGTGCCGGTTCAGTTCGGCGGGCCGGATCGGTTCCCGGCATTTCGACAGGGTGTAGAGGACGTCGTATTCGCGCATGGTCAGCCCGTGCCAGACGTCTTCGGCGGCGAACTGTTTCATCAGCGCGGCATGCGCGGTGAGCAGCGCCTCCCAGGCGTCGTTGGCCAGCCGGCTGCTGGTCCGGCGCCCCCGCGCCACCCCGGCCTCGCTCATGCTCTGGGGCATGAGCGAGGGTTCTGTGTGGTGACGCTGCGCGACCGGCTCCGGGCCCGGCTCACTCATACCGTGGCGTCCAGGTAGGGGTTGGCGCCGGCGAGGTTGTCGCCCTGGTTGGCGTTGGGGCGGGCCTGGCGGGGTGCGGTGTCGCCGTACTGTGCGGTGACCCGGGCCCGGTGGGTGGGGGCGGGCGCCGATTCGGGGTCGCGGCGGGCCGCCAGTTCCTTGCGCAGGACCGGGACGACCTCTTCGCCGAGCAGATCCAGCTGGTTCAGCACTGTTTTCAGCGGCAGCCCGGCGTGGTCCATCAGCCACAGTTGGCGCTGGTAGTCGCCGAAGGTGTCGTGGAAGGTGAGCGTTTTGTCGATGATCTCCTGCGGGCTGCCCACCGACAGCGGCGTCATCTCGGCGAAATCCTCCAGCGAGGGGCCGTGACCGTAGACGGGTGCCTCGTTGAAGTAGGGCCGGAATTCGTTCCACGCGTCCTGCGATTTCTTCGCGATGTAGGCCTGCCCGCCGAGACCGACGATGGCCTGTTTCTTGGTGCCGTGCCCGTAGTGTTCGAACCGCTGCCGGTAGAACTCGATGAGCTGCAGCGAATGCGCGGTCGGCCAGAAGATGTGGTTGGCGAAGAAACCGTTGCCGTAGTAGGCGGCCTGTTCGGCGATCTCCGGGGTGCGGATGGAGCCGTGCCACACGAACGGCGGCACACCGTCGAGGGGGCGCGGGGTGGCGGTGAAACTCTGCAGCGGGGTGCGGTGGTTGCCTTCCCAGTCCACCACGTCCTCACGCCACAGCCGGTGCAGCAGGTTGTAGTTCTCCAGCGCCAGCGGCAGCCCGGCGCGGATGTCCTTACCGAACCACGGGTAGACGGGCCCGGTGTTGCCGCGGCCGAGCATGAGATCCATCCGCCCCTGGGACAGATGCTGCAGCATGGCGTAGTCCTCGGCGATCTTCACCGGATCGTTGGTGGTGATCAGGGTGGTCGCCGTGGTGACGATCAACCGTTCGGTGAGCGCCGCGATATGCGCGAGCAGGGTCGTCGGCGAGGACGAGAAGAACGGCGGATTGTGATGCTCGCCGATGGCGAACACATCCAGCCCGACCTCTTCGGTTTTCCGCGCGATCTGCACGATCGCCTCGATCCGCTCGGCTTCACTGGGTGTTACGCCGGTGACGGGGTCACGCGTGATATCGCTGACCGAGAAGATTCCGAACTGCATCACTGTCACTCCCACCGTAGGTTTTATGCATTTGCATAGACCTTAACGGGTGGGTTTCTACAGTTATTCCGGCCCTGTGAGCAGCGCAACCCACACCGGGGCGGCTCCCGACCCGGTACGCGACCCGGGCACAGAGCGCGCGGCGCGGACTACGGCGCGGGGCGGGCGGTGAGCGACTCCAGGTCACGGATGGCGGCGCAGCTGCGGCGGATCATGGTGGCGAACATGGCGTCGCCGCGTTCGCTCGGGGTGCCGTAGGCGGCGCCGAACACGGCGACGAGTGGACCCTGCAGGGCGGCGAACCGGTAGTCCCGGCGGCAGTCGTCGAGCGTATAGCCGGTGACACCGAGTTCGAGCAGGCGCCTGTGATAGGTCGCGACCAGATCGCTCTCCACCGCCCGGCGTATCTCGGGGTCGAGGCTGGTCGTCACGAAGTAGGCCAGGTCACGGGCGGGCAGGCCCAGGTTCACCGTCTGCCAGTCGACCGCGGTGACCACGGCCGTCGCGCCCGGGCCGAACAGCAGGTTGTCCAGGCGGTAGTCGCCGTGGACCAGGCCGAAACGTTCCGGGCAGGCGAGCAGCCAGTCGGCGATGACCGCACCGCAGGCGCGGACGGTGTCCCGGTCGCCGGGTCCGAGCCGATCGCCGAGGCGGTCGAGGAAGATCTCGGTGGTGGGGCCGTAGAGTTCGCCGAGGGTCGCGGCCTCCTCGGGGCCGTTGCGGCTGAAACCTTCGATATCCAGCAGGCTCTCATCGCACCAGCGGGGTGCGTGCAGCCCGGCCAGGTTCGCCACGGCCGCGTCCGCATGCGCGACCGTGCAGCCGGCGATCTGGTCGCCTTGGCGGGCGGGCGCGAGATCTTCCAGCAGGAGCACGAATTCGCTGCCGTCACCGTGTATCTCGGCGTGATGGCAGCGAGGAGTACGCGCCGCGACCGTCCCGGCGATCTCGGTGTAGAACCGGACTTCCTGCCGGTAGGCGCCGGCGAGCATACCGCGGGTGCCGGGGTCGGCGGCAGGAAGTTTCGCCAGCAGTCGTTCCGGAACGCCGGCACCGGTGAGCTGCAGGCGGAACACCGAGCCGATCTGGCCCGTCCCGACCGGTTCGGCGGTGACCGCATCGACGGTCGCCCCGAGGGCGGCGGTGAGCCATTCGGGGGTGAGTTCGGCGGCGGTGAGCGGGATCGGCATCATTTCTCCACAGATGAGCGCGCGGGATCCCGCGGGTCACGGTGTTCGCGCCAGGCGTCGAGCACAGGTTTCAGTTCGGTGGGTGTGTTGCCGTGCAGGACGACCCCGTCCACTCCGGCCCGGAACTGGTCGCCGATCCGGGTGGCGCAGTGGGCGGGGGTGCCGGTGGCCGAGGCGGCGAGCCATTCGGCGGGCAGCAGTTCCTCGACGGCTGCCAGGGTCTGCGGGTCGGCGACCGCGTCGAGCGCGCCCCCGGCCCCGGTGACCAGCGGGTGGGCCCGGAAATCGGCGAGCACTCGCGGATCCCAGCCGTTGACGCGGACCAGGATATCGCCGTAGCCCTGCAGGTAGGTGCCGAGGCGGCCGACGAGTTTACGCAGGCGAGCGGTTTCGCCCTGGGTGTCGTCCACGACGGCGAGGACCGACCAGATCCGGATGCCCGCCGGGTCGCGGCCGGCCTCTTCCGCGGCCGCGCGGATGGCCCGCACCGCGCGGGCGGTGGTGTCGTCGGTGAAGAAGGTGTGCAGGACCACCGAATCCGCGACCTCACCGGCCAGGCGCAGCGTGTTGGGACCGATGGCGGTGAGGGTGAGGGGGATGTTCTCGTCGTAGCTGGGGTCCAGCTGCAGCAGCGGGTATTTTCCTGCGGGACCGTCGTGGCCGAGCACGGTGTCGCCACGCCACAGGCGCCGGTAGATATCGGCGGCGTCGCGGATCTGCGCGGAGGTGATCCGCGGCAGGCCGATCACATCGAACAGTGCGTCGAAGCCGCGGCCGAGGCCGAGGCTGTAGCGGCCGCGGGTGAGCCGGTGCAGGGTCATCGCGCCGGCGGCGGTGACCAGCGGATGACGGGTGTTGTGGTTGGTGGCGGCGGTGCAGATGTGCAGGCCGGTGGTGACCGCGCCCGCGGCGGCGGCGAGGGTGAAGGCTTCTTTGGTGTTGAACCGCTCCGACAGGAACAGGGTGCCGAGCCCCAGTTCTTCGGCGGTGCGCGCTTCGCCGAGCAGGACGTGCGGGTCGGTGGCGTGCCCGGCGAGCCCGTAGCAGCCGAGTTCGCGGAATTCGCTGCCGCGTGGCTGCGCGGCCGCCGCGCTCATACCGGGCCCGCCGGTTCTTTGCTGCCGGTGATCATCCGGTGCAGTTCGGCCGGTGTCCACGGTGGGGTGTCGGTGTGGTCGCGGAAGCCGAGGATGCTGGGGGTGGGGCGGTCGTAGCGGCCGACGAAACCGCCGGCGGCGACGAAGATCTGGCCGGTGACCTCGCGGGCCTCGGACCCGGCGAGGTACAGGTACAGCGGGGCGACGTATTCCGCGGGTGGGGCGTCGAGGGCGGCGTCTTTGCTCATCTCGTCGAGCATCCCGCGGCGGTAGAGCTCCATGATTTTCGCTTCGTAGGCGAAACCGCTGGAGAGACGGGTTTTCGCACCGGGACAGACGACGTTGGCGCGGACCTCGTGTTCGGCGAGTTCGGCGGCGATGGCGAGGGTGAGGCTGTTCACCGCGCCTTTACCGGCCGCGTAGCCGGTGCCGCCGTAGTCGCCGAGGTAGGCGAAGGAGCTGGTGTTGATGATGCTGCCGCGGCGCTGGGCCACCATTTTCGGGGCGGCGGCGCGGCAGGTGTTGAAGGTGGTGGTGAGGTGGGAGTCGAGCAGGGCACGCCAGTCGCGGGTGGTGACGTCGAGGATGGAGGATTCGGCGGGTTCGGCGATACCGGCGCAGTTGACGAGGATGTCGATGGTGCCGAAGGTGCGTACGCAGGTGTCGACGAGTGCGGTGGCGACGGTTTCGTCGGCGGCGCTGCCCGCGAGCCCGACCGCGCGCTGACCGGCGAGGGTGAGCGAGTTGACGGTGCGTTCGACCGCGGATTCGTTGCGGCCGTTCACGACGACTCCGGCGCCGTGGCGGGCCAGTGCGTGCGCGACGGCGTGACCGATTCCGCTGGTGGCACCGACGACCACGGCGCCGCGGCCCCATAGGGTTTGCTGACCGCTCATGGACCTGCTCTCGTTTTCCCGGGCCGCGACCCACCGCGACCGAACACACTTCCGTACAGGTGTCCGGACAGTATGGCACTCCTGTTCGGCGGGCGGATCGCGAATCGGGGAGCCGATCGGCGAACCGGCCTTGCGGGCACGAAACACGCCGTAGTACTGTCTGGACAGGTGTCTACCATAGATCCTGGACAGTAATCTGGGGAAGGATTTCCACATGACTTCGGTGAAACCACCGCGGGTGTCCGGAGGCGAACACGAACACGGCCATCTGGAGGAATTCCGCACCGACCCGATCGCGCTCATGCGCCGGGTCCGGGAGGAATGCGGCGACGTCGGCCGATTCGAACTCGCCGGCCGCCACGTCATCCTGCTCACCGGCGCCGAAGCCAACGAATTCTTCTTCCGCGCCGCCGACGAAGACCTCGACCAGGCCGCCGCCTACCCGTTCATGAAACCCATCTTCGGCGAAGGCGTCGTCTTCGACGCCAGCCCCGAACGCCGCAAAGAGATGCTGCACAACTCCGCACTACGCGGCGACCAGATGCGCAGCCACGCCGCCACCATCGAACGCGAAGTCGACCGGATGATCGCCGGCTGGGGCGACGAAGGCGAAATCGACCTCCTCGACTTCTTCGCCGAACTCACCATCTACACCTCCTCGGCCTGCCTGATCGGCACCAAGTTCCGCGAAGAACTCGACAGCCGGTTCGCGCACCTCTACCACAACCTGGAACGCGGCACCGACGCCCTGGCCTACGTCGACCCGTATATGCCGATCGAAAGTTTCCGGATCCGCGACGAATCCCGGGCGAAGCTCGTGGAGCTGGTCCAAGAGATCATGGACGGCCGGATCGCGAACCCACCCGCTGGTAAAGAGGACCGTGACCTGCTCGACGTGCTGGTCTCGGTCAAAAAAGAAGACGGCACCCCGCATTTCAGCGCCAGCGAAATCACCGGCATCTTCATCTCGATGATGTTCGCCGGCCACCACACCACCTCCGGTACCGCCGCCTGGTCGGTGATCGAACTGCTCCGCCACCCGGAAGTACTGTCCGGGGTGGTGAAGGAACTCGACGAGCTCTACGCCGACGGCCAAGAGGTGAGCTTCCACGCGCTGCGCCAGATCCCGCACCTGGAGGCGGTGCTGAAGGAAACGCTGCGGCTGCATCCCCCGCTGATCATCCTCATGCGGGTGGCGCAGGGTGAATTCGAGGTATGCGGGCACACCATCGCCGCAGGCGACCACGTCGCGGCCACCCCCGCCATCTCCAACCGGCTGCCGGAGGATTTCCCCAACCCCGACAGTTTCGACCCCGGCCGCTATATCGACCCCAACCAGGAAGATCTGATCAACCGCTGGACCTGGATCCCGTTCGGCGCCGGCCGCCACCGCTGCGTCGGCGCCGCCTTCGCCCTGATGCAGTTGAAAGCGATCTTCTCGGTCCTACTGCGGGACTGGGAATTCGAGATGGCACAGCCCTCGGAAACCTACCGCAACGACCACTCCAAGATGGTGGTGCAACTGCAGCAACCGTGCACAGTGCGCTACCGCCGCAGGCGACGGGAGAACTGAACACCGCCACCCGCCCGCAACGTCGCACCGACACAACTCGACGGACCGGCGGCAGGCTTCCCCGGGCAGGGCCCGCGGCCGGAAAACTCACGAGTCGAGGGCACGACGCGCGTAGGCACGAACATCGGCGTCGGTATCGTCCAGCGCACCGTTCAGCGCTCCACGCGCCGGTTCGTGCCTGCTCCAGACAGCCAGGGTGAGCACCGCCGCCTTACGGACATCCAGATGCGGGTCGGCAAGCGCCGCCGCCAGCGCGGGAATCGCCACCTCGGGATCGGCCACGGCCAGCCCGCGCGCCGCGCCGACCCGCACCTGCCAGGCGGAATCCCCGAGCGCGGCGACACACAACCCGATATCTGCGGCCGCGGCGCCGATACCGGCGAACGCCGCCAAGGCCGCGGCCCGGACCAACGGGTCGCGATCGGCCGAAAGCCTCCGCACGATGCCGGTACCGCCGTTACCGATAGTGGCCACGCCCTGAGCAGCCGCGATACGCACCTCACGGTTCGGGTCGGTAGCGGCGGCCGCGATCGCGTCCCGGTCGTTCAGCGACACCGAGGCGCGCACCGCCTCGATACGGACACGATGGTCCGGATCCGCCAGCGCCGCACGGTAAACAGCGGCGGTACCGGCGCGCAGCGCGCGCAGCAGGTCGACCACGGCCGCGCGAACCACCGGGTCACCGGAGCCGATCCGGTCGGCGAGCCCGGCCGCCGACGGCAGCACCTCGACCAGTTCACGGAGAGCGGCCGCGGCGGCGCCACGGACCCTCGCGGCCCGGTCGTCGAGAGCTCGCACGAGCAACGGCGCATAGCCGTCCGGGGTGTTCTCCGTCAGGGCCGCGATCGCCGCAACCCGCACCGTGGCGTCGGCATCGGAAAGGTAGGCCGACAGCTGCGCGGCCGTCGGTGCATCCAGGGCGAGCAGCTCGACCAGCCGCGGCGAGGCGGGCGGAGCGGGATCGGTGGCAATGCTCCCCGTCCCGGCCGCGGCCCCGGCACGGCGAGCCGCCGGCCGATGACCGGCGGCACCAGGTTGGGCGAGAACCACCGGCTCCTCCACCGCGGGCAGATCGCCGAACTCGGGAACAGGCACCAGATACGGTGCGACCGGCCGCTTCAGGAACTCCATCTCCCCGTCGGCGCGTTTGCGGAGGTTCAAATGGTAACGCCACCGCCCATCGTCCCGCTCCGGAAGATCGGCGCGTTCATGGTAGAGACCCCACCGGGACTCGGTACGGGTCAACGAGCTACGCGCCGCCATCTCCGCACAGTCACGGATGAACGAGACCTCGACGGCACGCATCAGTTCATGTGGCGTGCGCGCCCCCATCCCGGCGATCTCACCGCGCATCCGCTCGAAGGTTTCCACCGCGAGGGAAAGTTTGGCCGCCGTCTTCGGGGGCGCCACATAGTCGTTGACGAACCGGCGCAGTTTGTATTCGACCTGCGGTTGCGGCGGGCCGTCGGGATGACGCAGCGGCCGGTACACGAGCTCGTGGGCGGCCGCGACCTGACCGGCCGGCAGTTCTCGCGGGGCCGCCACATCGGCCAGCGTCCCGGCGGCATGCGCACCGGCCAGCTCCCCGAAAACGAAAGCGCCGATCATGAAATTGTGCGGCACACACGCCAGATCACCCGCCGCGTACAGGCCGGGAACGGTCGTGCGGGCATTCTCGTCCACCCACACCCCCGACGCGGAATGCCCACCACACAAACCGATCTCCGAGATATGCATCTCGATATCGTGAGTGCGGTAGTCGTGGCCACGATTGGCGTGGAAAGTGCCGCGCGTCGGACGTTCGGTGGTGTGCAGAATCCCTTCCAGCGTGCTCAGCGTTTCGTCGGGCAGATGCGACACCTTCAGGTAGATCGGCCCCCGCGCGGAATCGATCTCACGTTTCACCTCCGCCATCATCTGCCCCGACCAGTAATCGGAGTCCACGAACCGCTCCCCCTGCGCGTTCACCTGATACCCACCGAACGGATTCGCGACATACGCGCAGGCCGGACCGTTGTAATCCTTGATCAACGGGTTGATCTGGAAACATTCGATCCCGCTCAACTCCGCGCCCGCGTGATAAGCCATGGAATAGCCGTCGCCCGCGTTCGTCGGATTCTCGTAGGTGCCATACAAATAACCCGACGCCGGCAACCCCAGCCGCCCGCACGGCCCCGTCGCCAGAATCACCGCCTTCGCCCCCACTGTCACGAACTCGCCGGTACGGGTATTCAACGCGGCCGCACCGACCGCCCGGCCCCCCCGCGGTGAGCACCCGCACCGGCATCAACCGGTTCTCGATCCGGATCCGCTCCCGGTTCCTCCGCTGCCGCAACACCCGATACAGCGCCTTCTTCACATCCTTACCCTCGGGCATCGGCAGCACATACGACCCCGACCGGTGCACCCGGCGCACCGCGTACTCCCCGTACTCGTCCTTCTCGAACTTCACGCCGTACCGTTCCAGCCGCTGCACCATGGCGAAACCCCGGGTCGCGGTCTGGTAGACGGTGCGCTGGTCGACGATCCCGTCGTTGGCACTGGTGATCTCCGCGACGTAATCCTCCGGCTCGGCCTTCCCCGGGATCACCGCATTGTTCACCCCGTCCATCCCCATCGCCAGCGCCCCGGAGTGCCGCACATGCGCCTTCTCCAGCAGCAGCACGTTCGCGCCGTGTTCGGCGGCGGTCAGCGCGGCCATCGTGCCCGCCGTCCCGCCGCCGACGACCAGCACATCGCAGTCGAGCCGGACGGTATCGGCGAGATCCGGGGCCGAGAACAGTGCGGGAGCGGTCACGACAGAGCCTCCAGAATTCGGGCGCGCTCAGCACGCCGGTCGGCGGTTCCCCGCGGATTCGGCATCTCGACGAGCGCGCGCAACGGCTGCCCCGCCCGCCCGAGCACCGCGACCCGGTCACCCAGCCGCAGCGCCTCGTCCACGTCATGGGTCACGAACACCACGGTGGCGGGGTGGCTGCGCCAGGTTTCGACCAGCAGGCGCTGCATGGTGGCCCGGGTCTGAGCATCGAGAGCACCGAACGGTTCGTCCATCATCACCGCGCGCGGCGCGCCCGCCAAGCCCCGTGCCAGCTGGACACGCTGCCGCATACCACCCGACAGGCTTTTGGGCAGGAAATCGGCGAAACCGGTGAGCCCGACCTCCTCGATCCAGCGCTCGGCAGCAGCGCGGCGCCCCGCCTTCGGTTCACCACGTAACCGCAGTGCCAGTTCGATATTGGCGCGCACACTGCGCCACGGCAGCAGCGCGTTGTCCTGGAAGACGACGGCCCGGTCCCGGGAGGTGCCGGTGACCGGCTCACCGTCGGCCAGGACACGGCCCGCGTCGGGGGCCAGTAGCCCGGCAAGGGCACGCAGCACCGTCGACTTACCGCAACCGGACGGCCCGGTGAGGACGAGGATTTCGCCGGGACGGACATCCAGCGACAGGTCCATGATCACCGGGTCGCCGGTGTAGGACAGCGACACGGCGTCCAGGCGCAGGGCCATACCGTGTTCCTCGAGATCCGGCGCCGCTTCGCGCGGGATGAGAGTGGTGGTCATCGGGACAGCAGCCTTTCCGCGGGGGTCGTGGCGCGGGTCCCGTGGCGGCCGGGGCGCGGGCACACCGTCATCGGGTGTTCCCCTCTCCCCTGGGCAGCCAGCGGGTGACCCGGCGGCCGAGACGTTCGATCGCCGCGGACGTGCCGAAGCCCAGAACGCCGATAGTGAGGATCCCGACGAACACACCCGGATAATCGACGAGGGTGTAGGCCTGCCAGGTGCGGTAACCGACACCGAGACGTCCGGAAATCATCTCCGCGGAGATCAAGCAGATCCAGGCGACCCCGAGACCCACCGAGAGCCCGCCGAAGATCCCCGGCAGCGCACCCGGGAACACCACCCGCACGAGCACGTCCCAGCGGTTACCACCGAGCGTGCGCACCGAGTCCTCCCACAAGGTGGGCAAGGCACGGACCGCGTGCCGGGTGCTGACCATGATCGGGAAATAAGCGGCCAGACCGGTGATGAACACCATGCCGGCCTCGTCGTCGGGAAACAGCAGAATCGCGATCGGCACCACCGCGATCGCCGGAACCGGACGCGCCAGTTCGGTGAGCGGGCCGAAGACCCCCGCCACCAACCGGGACCGGCCCAGCGCGATCCCGCTCGCGACACCGAGCACCGTGGCGATGACGAAACCCGTGAGGATGCGAATCAGCGATTGGGCGAGATCCAGATAGTAGACATCGGTGGCGAGTCGGCGGCCGAACGCCATGACCACCTCGGTGACGGTGGGCAAGGTGTCGAACCGCAACCACAGCCGGACATCGGCGGCGGTCAGCAACTGCCACACCAGCACAGCCGCAGCCACCGAAACCAGACGCAGCGCACGGTCCGGCCACACCGAGCGCGCACGGTGCCGGGCACGGAGGCGGTCATTGTGCACGGCGGCACCGGAATCGGCCGGGGCGGCGACGGTCACGACCGGACCTCCGCGACAGCCTGGTCATAGCCGACCGGCTCGGCGCCGGGATTGGCCCGCCGGTAGCGACCGGCCGCGGCCGGGGTGGTGAACGCCCGGTACATGTCCCCGTCGCGGACCCAAACGGCCTTGTCGGCGAACCAGCGGGTACCCAGCTCGGAATCCACGATATAGGCGGCGCGCACCGTCTGCCCCTGCGCCCGGGCGGCTTTCACCGCACGCAGCAGGTCGGTGGAGCCACTGGCCGGCCGAGTCGTATCCTGCCCGTCCAGCCACAATTCGGTACCGGACCCGGCGGTGTGGTTCGCCACATCCGCGAGCGCTTTCTCGTAGTCCTGGCCACGGGCGGCGAACGCGGCGCGAAGCAGCCGGTCGTCCGCGAAAGCGCCGGTATCGAGATCGGCGAAATCACCGATCGACTGCAGATACCGCACATCGTCTGCAAACGCCGCCAGCAGACTCGGTTTGAAGGTGGTGTCGAAGGAGGTGCCACCGGGACCGTTGTAGAGGTAGACCACCTCCTGCGGCAGCCCCGACCCCTCGGCCACGATCCGCGCCGCCGCCAGCGGATCCCGCCACAGGAACTCGGTGGCATCCAGCTGTGCCTGCAGGAACGCATCGACCACCTCGGGATGCCGCGCGGTGTAATCCGCACGGGCCACCACGCCGTGAAACGTGGGCACATTCAGTTCGGCGCCGTCGTAGAGCAGTCTCGCCTTGTCCTGGAACACGAGCAGACCGGGCCAGGCCACGAACTGCGACAGTGCGCTCACCTGGCCCGATTCCAGGGCCGAGGCCCCGACCTGCGGCTGCTGATTCACCACCTCCACACCGGTGACCGGGTCGATACCCGCGCGGGTGAGCGCCTGCACGAGTGTGCCGTGCCCTGCGGAACCGACACTGGCGGAGATCTTCTGCCCCGCCAGATCGGGCAGTTCGGTGGCCGGTGAATCCGGCGGCACCACCACCATGTTCAACGCGCCCTTGGGGTTGTAGCCGGTGACCGAGATGAATTCCGTGCGGGAGCGCTCGCTGCCCTGCGTCCGCGAACCGTTGATCAGCAGCGGGTAGTCACCCATCGAGCCGATATCGATCTTCTCCGCCACCATCTGCGCGGTGATCGGCGCACCGGTGTCGTAGTCCTGCCATTCCACCTCATAGGCCGGCCCACCGCCGTCGGTGAGCCGCGCCAGCCGCTGCTCCAGGTAACCCTGAGCGCGCAGCAGGGTGCCCGCGGTGACGGTATTGATCGTTTTGGACTGGTATCCGATGACAACGCGCACCGTATCGCCGATGGCCGCGTCTTCCAGCGAGCACCCGGTGAGGGCGAGCGCCCCGGCGGCAAGCACAGCCGCCAGGCGTTTCAATCTGGTCATGATGGGGTCTACCTCAGGAGATACGGCATATTGACGGTGACGGCGCCCGTGGGACAGCGGGCGGCGCAGGGGCCGCAGTACCAGCATTCGTCGACGTGCATGAACGCTTTACCGTTGTCCGGGTTGATCGCGAGGGAGTCGAGCGGGCAGATCTCGACGCACAGGGTGCAGCCCTCGATACACAGGGATTCGTCGATGGTCACCGGGATATCGGTGCGCTGGTTCACCAGGGCCATCTACAGGACCTTCCACTCAGGGATCGCACGGGAGAGGCTGCCGCGCAGCGTGATCCGGTCACCGCGCATCCGGATGTATTCGAGGTCGACGGGCGTTCCGTCGTCGAGGCGGGTGAGGCGTTCGAGCATCAGCAGCGGCGCGCCCGCGGGAACATCGAGGGTGGCGGCGGTGTGCCGGTCGGCAGGGACCGCCTCCACCGTCAGATCCGCCGAGCCGAGGGATTGCCCGCTGAGCTGTTCGAGGAGCACGAACACATCGGTGTGGGCGAGATCGTGGTCGAGGACGCGGGCACCGATCTCGGGGCGAGATAGGTGAGATCCAGGCTGAGCGGCTGATCACCGAGATAGCGCAGCCGCTCCAGATACACGACCTGCCGGCCCGGCGTGAGCCCGAGCCGGCGCGCGACGAGCGGCGGGGCCGTGATCCGCTGCCCCATCCGGACCTCGTTGCGGACCGTGCCCCGGCCCTCCAGCGTCTCCTGTAAGCCCAGCAGCGCGTCCAGCCCGTGGTCGAATTTCCGCGCGGCCACTCGGGTACCGAGCCGCGGCGCGCGGTCGATCAGTCCCTCGTCACGCAGGAGCGCCAGCGCGTCCCGGATGGTGTTGCGGGAGGTCCGATGCTCCGCCGCCAGTTCCAGTTCCCCGGGCAGCGTGTCGCCTACGGCACCCGCGTGGATCTGCTGGCGCACGATATCCGCGACCCGCCTCGCCTGGTCCGCACGCAGCCACCGGACGGTCGCCGCGCCGCCCGACCGATCGGAGTTCATCTCGCTGACCTGCATAAACGGTGACGATAGCGGCGTACATCGGCCGTCCCCGTCCACTCCGCAGCGGGACCGTACACACCGGTTCGCAATGCGCCGCGCACCGATCGGCACGACCAGCGAAAACGGCACTGTTCGCCGCCATTGCGCCACCCGGCCCAACAGCCTTCTCGATTGCGATCAGCTCGATTCGAATGGTCGGGTACCGCATGCCCGGCGCTACCGCGGCACGCGCCTCGGTAGCAAGGAAGTATTTGTTTCCTTCCTTGAAGGAAATTGAGCGTTTACTCCGTTTTTGCGCTGTTGGTCGGAGGTGGAGAATAAGTAGTTAGATGCGCATATCTACCTATCGGCAAGTTTTCCTGTCCTTCTGACCTCGCAAGGTCTCCGCGGACAGCGTTGCGGGTAGGCGTATCGGAGCGGGAGTTCGCCTGAGCCTCCCCTCATCGGTCGTCGGCGACCCCTGCCCCCTCCCCGGCGACACAACCGCGTATCAGGCCGTATCCCCTATCGAGCCGGCATACCAGTACACCCGCAGGGGCATGTTCTCCGGCCGTTCGGGTACGAGCGGTGGAGCGAGTGATCACCGGGTTTCGACGACGGACCACGCAGAGCAACGCCAGGAGGCTCCCATGCAGGACCGAAACGACCCCGCTCAGCCGCAGATCCTTGCGGAACCGGTACCGCCCTACCCGAAACAGCGGCAAGAGCCGCCCGGTAGCGAGCAGGCCGTGCGGCCGCGGCCGGAGTACCGGTCGGACCGTTACCGGGCGGCCGGCAAACTTCGGCACAAGATCGCCCTGATCACGGGCGGTGATTCCGGTATCGGTCGTGCGGTGGCCGTCCTCTATGCGCGCGAGGGCGCCGATATCGCCATCGGGTACCTGCCCGAGGAGCAAGCGGATGCGGAGGAGACACGCCGCGCGGTCGAGGCGGAAGGACGCAGATGCCTGCTGCTGCCCGGCGACCTCGCCGAGCAGTCGGTCTGTTACGACATCGTCGAACGGACGGTGCGGGAGCTGGGCGGGCTCAACATCCTGGTCAACAACGCGGCCCACCTGAACAGCCAGACGGATCTGTCCCAGTTGTCCTTCGACGACTGGGACAGATCCTTCAAGGTGAACGCGTACGCGTATTCCATCTGGTACAGGCCGCGCGCCCTCATCTGAAGGCCGGTGACGCCATCATCGCGACGGCGTCGGAGGAGGCGCTGAAAGGCAGCGATACGATGATCGACTACGCGGCGAGCAAGGCCGCCCTGGTCAATTTCACCAAATCCATTGCCTTTCACCTCGTCAAGGACGGCATCCGGGCGAATATCGTCGCCCCCGGACCGACATGGACCGTACTCAATATCGCCGACCCGCATATGCCCGAGGAAGGTCTCGCCCAGCTCGGCAGCGACAGCCCGATAGGCCGGGTCGCGCAACCGGAGGAGCTGGCACCGGCGTACGTATACCTGGCCTCCGACGCGGACTCCAGCTACACGGTGGGCGAGATCCTCGCCGTCACAGGCGGTCTCACCACCACGCGCTGACCCACGCACGCCGGCCGGTTACGGGGCCGCCAGGCGCTCGATATCGTCGAGGACCAGGTTCGCGCCGACGACCCCGATCCCGAGCATCCACGTGTCGTCGGCGACCTCGTGGGCACGGCCCGCGGCCACGGCCGGGAGGTCACCCCACAGCGCGGTGACACGGCCCTTGGTCGTGCTCGCGCCGGAACCGGTGTAATCGGCGTGGAACACCACGTCTCCGTTGATCTGCTCGTACTGTTCGGGATCGAGTTCGGCCATCGAGTACTCATTCCATTCCCGGTTGGGATGGGTGAAGCCGACCTGGGCGAGCAGGGAACCCGAGAACGTCTCCGGGCCGTAGAGGCGGAACCGGTCCTCGGTGAAGCGCACCATCGACACCGTCCTGCCCGCCGCGCCGATCCGTTTTCCGACATCACTTGCGCGGGTGCCGAGGCGGTTGAGCAGATCCTCCATTTCGGCGGTCTTGCCGACCGCCGCCGCGGTGAGCCGGGCCTGTTCGTGCCAGTCGGTGCCCGAATTCGCCGAGAACACGGTCGGTGCGATAGCGCTGAGCTGGTCGAAGAGCGGCTCGTGGCGGACCTTGGTGCCGATGATGAGGTCGGGCTCGAGGTTGGCGACGGCGTCGAGATCGGGTTCGGAGATCGTGCCGACGGTCGCCACATCGCCCAGTTCGTCCCGCAGGTATTCCGGTGCGCCGTAGCCCATCGCGCGCTCGGTGATCCCGGCCGGGGTGATCCCCAGAGCGACAAGCGCGTCCAAGTGTGGTGAGTCGAGAACGACGATCCGCTGCGGCGCCACGGGCACCGTCGTCTCGCCCATCGCGTGCGCGACGACGCGTCCCTCGTCGAGCCCGGGATCGCCCGACCCGCAGGCGGCCAGGGCCAGGCCCAGCACGGCGACCAGTGCGCCGATGGCGGCCCGCAGCCGATGCCTTGTACTGTTCTCGATCTTCACGGCATTGCACAGTAGCCCATGTGAGTTAGGTTGCCCTAGCCTTAGTGTGCCGAGTACGGTTCGTCGGTGCCCTCGAGTCGTGCTGCCGTGCCCCCACGCCACGGCTCCGGTCCGCCCCCGGACGGACCGCGCCGGGCGCTCGCGAAAGGCACCGTCCTGCTGCTGTTCGCGGTGGTCCTGCTCGCCGGCGTCTGCGTCGTCAGCTTGGCCGTCGGCGCCAAATCCATCCCGCTGAGCGAGGTGGCCGCCGCCCTGCTCGGCCGGGGCGACGGCAGTGTCCGGGTGATCATCGGGGAATGGCGGTTGAGCCGTACTGTGGTCGGGCTCGTGGCCGGGGTGGCGCTCGGCACGGCCGGTGTGCTCATCGGCGCGCTCACCCGCAATCCGATCGCGGATCCCGGGCTGCTCGGGGTGAACGCGGGCGCCGCCCTCGGCGTCGTGGTCGGCCTCACCGTCGGCAGTGGGATGGGCGTCGCCGGTTACACCTGGTTCGCCTTCGCCGGTGCGGGCACCGCAGCGGTGGTCGTGTACCTGCTGTCGATGATCGGCGGATCCACCGCGTCACCGTTGCGGCTGGCGCTCGCCGGAGTCGCACTCGGCGCCGTACTGTCCGGTATCACCCAGTTACTGGTTTTCGTCGACGAGGACGTACTCGACGCCTACCGGTTCTGGCGGATCGGCTCGCTGGCCACCCGCGACCTCGACGACACACTGACGGTCACGCCCTACGTGCTCGCCGCCGCACTGCTCGCGCTGGCCCTGTGCCGGGCATTGAACGCGCTGAGCCTGGGCGACCGGACCGCGGCGGCACTCGGCGTGCACCTGGGCCGGGTGCGGCTGCTCGGCTTCGTGGCCGTCACCGTGCTCTGTGGGGCCGCGACCGCACTGGCCGGGCCGATCGCCTTCGTCGGGCTGTTGGTCTTCCATATCGCGCAGTATCTGGCCGGCGCCGATTACCGGATTCTCGTCCCGCTCTCGATGCTGCTGGCACCGGCGCTGCTGCTGACGGCCGATGTCCTCGGCCGGGTGCTCAGTGGCGGTGAGCCCGTTCCGGTCGGTGTGATGACAGCCTTCGTCGGCAGTCCCGCCCTCATCGCGCTCATCATGGGGAGCCGGCGTATGGCGGCCGGGTCATGACGGCCACCGAGATATCCGGGACCGGTGGGCGGCTGCTGCGGACGGAAATCACGCCCACCGATCGCGCTGTGCGTACCGGTCCCTATACGGTGCGTTTCGATCGGCGGGCCGCGCTGGTCACGACGATTCTGGTACTGCTGGTCGCGTTGCTGATCCCCGTGTCCCTGATGGTCGGCGAGTACGCCGTCGGGCCCGGCGCGCTGTGGGATGTACTCACCGGGCAGCCCCGGCGCCGGCTCGACCGGTTCTTCGTCGTCGACCGGCGACTCCCCCGCGTCCTGCTCGCCGTGGGAGTCGGTGGTGCGCTCGCCGCGGCGGGTGCGATTTTCCAGCGGCTCCACCACAATCCGCTGGCCAGCCCGGATGTCATCGGATTCACCAGTGGGTCGGCGGCCGGTGCGGTGATCGTCCTGGTCACCCTCGGTGGATCCCTGGCGATGGGCGCGGCGGGCGCGGCGGTGGGCGCGCTGGCCACGTTCGCGATCATCGGTGTGCTCACGGTGCTGGGTGGATTGCGCGGCACCCGGCTGGTGCTGGTGGGGCTCGCGCTCGGCGCGCTGTCCTCCTCGGTCACCGCGTATGTCCTCAGCCAGGCCTACCTGCCGTCGGCGGCGGTGGCGAACGCGTGGCTGATCGGATCGCTCAGCGGGCGCGGCTGGGGACAGGTAGTGACGATCGGGGCCGGAATCGCCCTCGTCACACCGTTGATCGTGCTGTTCGGCCGTGCGTTCCACGCGCTGGATCTCGGTGACACCGTGGCGGCCACCCTCGGAGTTCACAGCGGCCGGGCCCGGATGGGCCTGCTGCTCGGTGCCACGGTCCTGGTGGGCCTCGCGGTCTGCGTCGCGGGCCCGATCTCGTTCATCGCGCTGGCGGCACCGCATCTGGCGCGTGGCCTCGTCCGCACGCCCGGCGCCGGGATCTTCGCGGCCGCGTGCACCGGTGCGCTGCTGCTCGGAGTCGCCGATCTCGTGGCCGAACACGCCTTTCCCGCGCCGGTACCCGTCGGTGTCGTCACGGTCAGCGTCGGCGGGGTCTTCCTCATCTGGCTCCTGGTACGAGAGGGTCTGCGCCATCGTGTCTGAACAACCCACCGATCCCGCAGCCGTGGCCCGGTTGCGCGGCAGCGGACTTCGTGTGTCCTACGGCGACCGGACGGTGCTCGACGATATCGATATCGCCGTACCCGACGGCGGGTTCACGGTGATCATCGGACCCAATGCCTGCGGGAAATCCACCCTGCTCGCGGCGCTCGGACGCCTCCTGCGGCCGGCGGCGGGATCGGTGATCCTCGACGGCAAGGCGATCCACAGCTATCCGGCGAAAGAAACCGCGCGGCGGATCGGCTTGCTGCCGCAGACACCGGGCAGTCCCGACGGCATCGTCGTCGGTGATCTCGTGGCGCGGGGCCGCTATCCGCATCAGGGGCTGCTACACCAGTGGTCCGACGACGACGCCACCGCGGTCGCCGACGCACTGGCCGCCACCGGCACCACCGCCCTGCGCCACCGCCGTGTCGACGAACTGTCCGGCGGGCAGCGGCAACGGGTCTGGATCGCGATGGTGCTGGCGCAGGCCACGCCGATCGTGCTGCTCGACGAACCCACGACCTATCTGGACATCAGTCATCAGCTCGAGGTGCTCGACCTGTGCGAGCGGCTCCACCGCGAGCACGGCCGCACGGTGGTGGCCGTGCTGCACGATCTGAACCTCGCCTGCCGTTACGCGACCGAACTCATCGCCATGCGCGACGGCCGGATCGCCGGCCGGGGCGGCCCCCGGGAGCTGGTGACGCCCGAGCTGGTGCGCGAGATCTTCGACCTCGACTGTGTGATCGTCGAGGACCCGGTCACCGGCACGCCGATGATCGTTCCCGGCCGCCGGCCGGCCACACCGGAGAACGCCGTCACCCCTGCCGAGCTAGGAGGTGCCCGATGAGCACACCCACCGTGGCGGCTCCCGCCACCACCTACGCCGTACTACGGGTTTGTCGTACCGCGCGGCTCACACCGGACATGGTGCGGATCACCCTCACCGCCACCGACCCCGCCGCACTGACCGATGCGGGCGCGGACCAGTTCGCGAAGCTCTTCTTCCCGCTACCGGGCCAGGACCGGCCGGCGGTGCCGCCACCGGTCGACGAGACCGCCGGGGTGATGAGCTGGTACCGGCAGTACCTCGCGATGCCCGACGAGATCCGCCCGCCGATGCGCACCTACACGATCCGGGCGCTGCGACCCGCCCTCGGTGAACTCGATATCGATTTCGTCCTCCATCCCGACGCCGCCGGACCGGCCTCGGGATGGGCGGCGGCGGCGGCGCCCGGACACGAGATCGGCCTGCTCTGCCCACCTCGCGCCCTGTACCGCCCGCCGCACGAGGCCGCCTGGCAGCTGCTCGTCGGCGACGAGACCGCGATTCCCGCGATCGGCGCGATCATCGAACGCCTCGCCCCGGACACTGTGCTGCGCGCCTACATCGAGGTCGCCGGCCGCGACCATGAGCACGACTTCACCACCCGCGGCCACAGCCGTGTCGTCTGGGTGCCTCGCGGTACGCGGCGACGCGGCGACGCGGTCCTCGAGGCCGTCCGCGCCGCCGAGTTCCCGGAAGGCGCGGCGTATGCCTGGATCTCCGGAGAGGCGGGCCTGGTGAAATCCGTCCGGCGCCACCTGGTCCGGGACCGCGGCATCGACAAACACGCGGTCACCTTCACCGGCTACTGGCGGCAGGGCCACAGTGAGGAAGACACCGGCCGCGAGAAGGTCCGCCGCGCCGACACCGGAGAACCACTGCGCGACGACGACTGATACGGCACGGGGGGCGGGGCGTGTCCGGGAGAAGAGGCACGCCGCGCAGGCTCACCGACTTCTGCTGCTGTGCCGGTGATTCATATCGGCGTGATCGGCGCGGGTGCGCCCGGGTATGGGCGTTTCGGCGTGTTGTCCCGGGTGGATTCGGAGCGGTTCCGTCAGCGATCGGGCACCAGGATGGTCGACATGATCCGGCGTGTGCGGCCGTCTCCGGGCTGTAGGTAGGGTTCCAGGAACCGCGCGAAACCCGCGGCGAACTCGGCCATCTCGTCGTCGGCGACCCAGATCGCGCTCTGCCGTAGTGCGAGGCCGTCCCGTTCGGGGTCGATGTCCTCCCGTCCGAGATAGCGATCCATATCGCCGGATATCCCCGCGACGAACACCGTGAAGAACGCCCGCACCTGATCGGCATCCACACGCTCGGAGCCGCTTTGTTCAGTGCCGAGTCGCAGGGTCCGCTCGGTGGTGCCGCGTACCTTCCGTTCGGCGACGACCCGGACGATCCCCGCCTCGATCAGGACGTTGACATGCCGGTAGAGGGTGGCGTGCGTGATATCGGGCAGCTGTTCGGCCAGTTGCCGGGTGGTCAGCTCCCGGCCGATCAGGGCCTGCGCGATCCGCCACCGGACGGGCTGATGCAGCACCGTCGCGAGTGTGGGCTTTTGTTGCTGGGCCAACCCATTGCTCCTTAGTATCATTTTTGATATTAATATAGTGTCTGATATCAATCTAGACCGGAGAACTGCCATGGCACAATTGACCGTCCACAACGAGCACGTTCACGTCGACCTCGCCTGGTGGGAGCGGATATTCGCCGGCAGGAGGCGCCGGTTCGTCATACCGCTCACCGCTGTCGATGCGGCCGAGCGGGTGGAGCGGCCCACCCGTTTCTCTGCGGCGCCAGGAGGTCGGGCGGGTGTTGTCGTTACCGGTGTCGTGAAGATCGGGCGGTGGGGGCTGGGCACGGGCACCTCCCGTTTCCTCAGTGTCCGCCGCTGGGTTCCCGCGATCCGCATCGTGGTGTCCGAAGACTTCGCGGGCGAACTCGGCTACCACGAACTACTGATCAGCACATCCCGGGCCGATAGCGTGCTGGAGGCTGTCGCCGCCGGGAACAGATCGTGAGCCGGCGGGCGCGCAGATGGCCGCGCCGGGTGGGCGTCGCCGCGCTCGTGGTCGCGGTACTCGCTGCCGGTTACCTCACCACCGTCGGCGTGCTCCGCTATCGAACCCTCGTGTTGCCCGAACCCACCGGCCGGCATATGGTCGGACGGCTGATCACCACTGTGCCGGTAGGGTCGCCGACAAATCCCGAACAGGGTCGTGCCGTATGGATCTGGTATCCGGCGAACAGCACTGATACCGGGCGATCGGCCCGCGTCGAATACGCGCCACCCGGCTGGCGCGAAGGAGCTCTGCCACCGACCGCTGGCCTCGGCTGGATGCTGCAGGACATCGGGCACGTGCAGGCGTGGGCACGAACTGATGCCGAGCCCGCCGCGGGCAGGTGGCCACTCGTCGCGCTCTCCCCGGGCTTCGCCACCGCGCCATGGATGTATACGAGTGTGGGCGAAGAACTGGCGAGCCACGGCTATATCGTCGCGCTCTCCGTCCCGACCACCACACCGTCGCGGGTGGTCGCCGGAAAGGAATACACCACCCCGTCCCCGCCACAGCCGCAGACCGCTGCGATCGACCGCCTGGCCGGCATCCAGGCCGCCGACCTCGTGGCCATGGTGAACGCGCTGGTCACCGGTCGAGTTCCGGCGCTCGCCGGCCAGGTCGATCACCGCACCGCGATCTACGGCGGACACTCACTCGGGGGCACCGCGGCCACCCTGGCCTGCGATCAGGACGAACGATGCCCCGGCTCGATCAACATGGACGGGCCCCAGCCCGATCCCGCCCGTCGCGAGCAGCACAAACCGGTACTGCTCATCGCCTCCGAGGCCGGCTGCGCCGCCGGAAACCCGTGTGATGCCGCAGGAATGCCCGCCGACCGAGCGGAATGGCTGGCGCTCCGGCACGAGCAGGCACCACCATCATGGGAAGTGGCGATCGCCGGAGCCGGCCACAACGCTTTCGGTGATCCACCGTTCTATTTCGTGGCGCCCCCTTTCGGCAACCTCGTCGGCACCGGCGACATCGCGCCACACCGCATGCACACAGTCCTGACAACCGTCCTCACCGCCGCACTCACCGACCTGCGACACAACGGGACCGCACCCGCCCTACCACAACTCGCCGCCGAACTCCCCGAGCTGCAACCGCTGACATGACGACACCGACCGCCGCAGTCGGGTTGGCAGGATCAGCGCTGTCGAGTCGTGCTCGGCCCCGTTCCTCCGGAGCGCGGCCGCCGGCGGGCGGCTCGACCTCGCCGGACTCGACGAGCGGTCCGGACACTCCGTGCCGGACTTGACCTGGAGTGCTCTCCAGGTCATAGCGTGTGATAGATCCGAACACCCACATCACAAGGGGATGACGCATGGAGCTCGGTCTTCACATACCGATTTTCGAGATCGACGGCGGCACCGCGGCTATTGCCGGGGAATTGGCGCGCGTGGGCGCCGCCGCGGAACAGGCCGGCGCGAGCTGGCTGTCGTTCATGGACCATTTCTTCCAGATCGAGCCCACCGGGCTGCCCGCGGAAGCGAACATGCTCGAGGGCTACACCAGTCTCGGGTTCATGGCCGCGCACACCACCGAGATCGAGCTGGGTCTGCTGGTGACCGGAGTGACCTACCGGCATCCGGGGCTACTCGCCAAGATCGTCACGACACTGGACGTGCTGTCCGGTGGGCGGGCGGCGCTGGGCATCGGCGCGGCCTGGTTCGAGCGTGAACACCACGGGATGGGTGTGCCCTATCCTCCGGTCCGGGAACGGTTCGACCGGTTGGAGGAGACCCTGCGGATCTGCGCGCAGATGTGGGATCCGGACAACAACGGGCCGTTCGACGGGAAGTACTACCAGCTCGCCGAAACGCTGTGTGCCCCGCAGCCGCTGCACCGGCCGAAGGTGCTGATCGGCGGGGGCGGCGAGAAACGAACACTGCGGCTGGTGGCCCGTTACGGCGACGCGTGCAATCTGTTCGCCTCCAGCATCGAGGAGGTGGCGCACAAGCTCGATGTGCTGCGCCGCCACTGCGACGAAGCGGGCACCGATTACGAACGGATCCGCAAAACCGTGCTCGCGGGCAGCCCGGACCCGGCCGCACGCGACGAATTCGTCCGCCGGATGGCCGATTACGCCGGCCTCGGGGTGCACACGGCGATCGTGATGCCACCGGGCGGCTCCCCCGCCGCCTGGATCGACAGCATCGCCCCGGTGGTGCCACAGCTCGCCGAACTCTGACCGGGCCGGTGGTGGGTCAGAAGCGGGACCGGCGGAAACCGCCCTCGGAGTCGATCACCTGGCCCACCACCCAGCGGCCGTCGTCGGAGACCAGCCATTCGATGAGCCGCGCCGGATCATCCGGGGTGCCGGCTCGGCCGCGGGGGAATGCGGCATGCACCGCGTCCAGGAATGCCGGGTCGAGATCGGTGTGGCGGGGGTCGAGGAAACCGGTGTCGACCGGGCCCGGGTTGACGGTGTTGAGGACGATGCCGTGCTCGATCAGCTCGTCCGCCACCGTGGCGGTCATCCCGGCCAGCACCGATTTGGCGGAACCATAGGCGATTTCGCCGCGCATCGGCCCCAGATGCTGGCCGGAGGTCAGCCAGATCACCCGGCCATGATCGGTGACCCCACCGCGTTCGGGGCGGTACTGTCTCGCGAACGCCTGGGTGAGCAGCAACACCGAGCGGGCGTCGACGGCCCAGTGCCCGTCGAGGGTGGTGGCGTCGATCTCGAACAGGGTGCCGTCACCGCCGCTGCGGGCGTGGTTGGCGACCAGGATGTCGACGTGCCCGAATTCCGCGACGGCCGCATCGATGGCGTGCTGTGCGGCGGCGGGGTCGGCGAAATCGATACTCAGGTCGGCGAGGCGGGGTGCCGCGGACAGATCCGCCCGCACTGCCTCGAGGTCGTCGGCGCCCCAGGGTTGCGTTTCGTCGTGCGGAACCCAGTGGGTGAGGAACAACTGTGCGCCGCGGGCAGCGAGGCGGCGGGCGACGGCGTGGCCGATTCCGCCACGACGGCTGACGCCCGTCACAACGGCGACACGTCCGGTGAGATCAGCGGGGGTACTCATCGCCGACCATTGCACAACCTGCCGTGACCGGACGCAACCGGGTATCGGCTCGGGCGCCCTCCCCGCGCCGGAACCCGCCCGCAGGGAGGACGCCCAGCCGAACAGGCTCACGATCGCGCTCGAGCACGCACTCCCCGGCCCACCCCGTCCACTGAGGTCACGCCGAACCGCGCAATGCCCTCGGGGCCGGGAAAGACCCGGCTGCGGCGCAGTCCCGGGGCCGGCGAGACCCCGCTGGACCGTCCCGCCCGCACCGGGGACCGGCGCGCACCGGCTTATCCGCTGCTGACCGGCAGCGGGACCGGCCGGGCCGGGACGGCGTCGGCGGCGAGGTCACGGAAGACACCGTTTCCGCCGGTGGTGCGGGAGAGGGCGTCGGCGGCCAGGATCACCGCGGCGCCGGTCCAGGTGGTGCGTTCCACCGGCCAGCGTTTGCCGTCGGCGTAGACCAGCCCGGTCCAATACGAGCCATCGGTTTCCCGGAGGTGCTGCATATTCGCGAACAACTGGTGGGCGCGGTCGCGGTCGCCGAGGGCGTCCAGCGAGAGCACCAATTCGCAGGTTTCCGCACCGGTCACCCAGGGCCGGTCGGCGACGCAGCGGATACCGATGTTGCCGACCACGAAGGTGTCCCAGCGTTCGGCGATCCGGGCTTGCCCGGCGGGCCCGCGCAACGCCCCGCCGAGGACCGGGTAGTACCAGTCCATCGAGTACCGGTCCTTGGCGGTGAACAGTTCCGGATGCTCGCGCAGCGCGGTGCCGAGCCCGGTGCGGGCCTGTTCCCATTCGGGCTGCGGATCGCCCAGGCAGCGCGCCAGTTCCAGTGCGGCGCCGATGCTGTGATACATGCTGGCCGACCCGGTGACCAGCGCTTCGGGCAGGATATCGGTGCCGTCGCGCAGCCAATAGATCTGACCCTGATCGCCCTGACAGTCGACGACGAGGTCGATGGCCGCGCGGACCACCGGCCACATCTCGGCGGCGAACGCGGTATCACCGGTGACGGCGAGGTAGTGCCATACGCCGGTCGCGATATAGGCGCAGAAGTTGACGTCGGTGGCGGCGTGCTCCACCTCCCCGTCGCGTAACTGCATCGCCCACGACCCGTCGGCCCGCGGGGTGCGGGCCGACCAAGTGTAGGCGGCGACCGCTTCGTCACGCAGACCGGCCACGGTCAACGCCATGGCGGATTCCACGTGATCCCACGGATCGGTGTGACCGCCGGCGAACCACGGGATGGCACCGGAGGGTTCCTGTTCGGCGGCGATGGATTCAGCGGTCTGCAGGCACTGGCGACGGGTGAGTACCGAAGGTACCGACGGTAGTTCAACCGGCGGCACGGGTCACCGCCGGTTTGCTGAAGTACAGGGCCACGCTTTTACCGATCAGCGGGTCGAGTGCCTTCTCGGCGGTTCGGGTGAGCAGCGGTTGTTTCATCATGTCCCACACCAGCATCCGGTGGTAGGCGCGGACCAGCGGATGATCCGGTTTGTCGACGCCGACGGCGCATTTGATCCACCAGTACGGCGAATGCAGGGCGTGCACATGGGTGCGGTGGGTGTGCCGCAACCCGTGGGCGGTGATCTTGTCGCGCAGTTCGTCGGCCTTGTAGATGCGGATATGGCCGCCCTCGTTGGCGTGGTATTCGTCCGACAGCGCCCAGCACACCCGTTCGGGTAACCAGCGCGGGACGGTGACCACCAGCTGTCCGCCCGGGCGCAGCACCCGGACGAGTTCGGCGATGGCGGCGTCGTCGGCGGGAACGTGTTCGAGGATTTCCGAGGCGATCACGACATCGAACTCACCCGCACCGTACGGCAGGTCGAGGGCATTACCCTCCACCGCTTCGGCCTTCGCACCGGCCGGTGCCTCCCCCGCCTGCGCCATCGCCTCGAACATGGTGGCGACGTTGGCGAGTTCGGGGGCGTCCTGATCGAAGGCGACCACATCGGCACCGCGCCGGTACGCCTCGAACGAATGGCGGCCGGCACCGCACCCCACATCGATGACCCGGGTACCCGGCCCGATTCCGGCGCGGTCGAAGTCGACGGTCAGCACGAGGCGCCTCCTGTGGTGGTGAGCTGGGCGGATGTACCGGGTGTCCGACCGGCGTGCCGGTCGATCGCGTTCTGATACACCTGCACGGTCTGGGCGGCGACCGACTCCCAGCTGAACACGGAGACGGCGCGGTCGCGGCCGGCGGCCTGCATCCGCTGCCGGGTCTGCGGGGAATCGAGCAGGCGCCCGATCACCTGGGTCAGGGCGGCGGAATCGCCGGGTTCGGTGAGTTCGGCACAGACTCCCGGTTCGCCGACGACTTCCGGTAGTGCGCCGGTACGGCTGACCACCAGCGGGGTGCCCGAGGCCATCGCTTCCACCGCGGGCAGCGAGAACCCCTCGTACAGGGAGGGAATACAGGCGATCTCGGCGGAGGCGAGCAGTTCGGCGAGTTCGGTATCGGTCAGCCCGGGGCGGACGGTGACGATATCGGAGAGCCCGAGTTCGGCGATCTGTTTCTCGGTCGGCCCGTTCGGTTCCAGTTTCGCGACCAGCTGCAGTTCCACCTTGTGGGTCACCCGCAGCCGGGTGAGCGCCTGCAGCAGATGCGAGATCCCCTTGAGCGGTTTGTCGGCGCTGGCGACCGCCACGATCCGGCCGGGCATCCGGGCGCCGCGCGGCGCGAACAGTTCGGTGTCCACACCGAGGGGCACCACCTTCAGCTGCGCGGGATCGACGCCGAAATCGTCGGCGATATCGGTCGCCGACGAGGTGGATACGGTGAGCAGATCGGGGATCTGCCGGGCGACGCGCTGCTGCATGCCGAGGAACCCGTACCAGCGGCGCACCAGCGGTTTGCGCCGCCAGATCGCGGCCGCCAGATCGACCTCGCGGTCCTTGGTGATGGGATGGTGCACGGTCGCGACCAGCGGCAGCCGCCGCGCGATATCGAGCAGCCCGCTGCCCAGGCACTGGTTGTCGTGGACGACGTCGAAATCCCGCACCCGCTCGCGCAGCAGCCGGGCCGCACGAAGGCTGAACGTGCGGGGCTCGGGGAAGCCGGCGGTCCACATGGTGGCCAGTTCCAGCAGATCGATCCGGTCGCGGATCTCGCCGGGCCGGGGCGTGCGGAACGGGTCGTCCTCACGGTAGAGGTCCAGGCTGGGTACCTCGGTCAGGGTCACGCGCGGGTCGAGGTCGGCCGGGTAGGGCTGGCCGGAGAAAACCTCCACCTGATGGCCGAGTTCGGCCAGTCCGGCGCTGAGCCGGCGCACATAGACCCCCTGCCCACCGCAATGAGGCTTGCTGCGGTAGGACAACAAGGCAATTCGCACGGCTAGCTGACCTCACGGGTGATCGAATTCATGTCCCGCAGTTTGCCAGCCAGCCGTTCGAGGTAGGCACGCACCTCCGGTTCCGGCTTGTCCGGCAAGCCGTACAGCACATCGGTGACCCCGTCGGCCGCCCAGGCCGCGAGCCGGTCGGCGTCGGGTTTGAAGTCGAGCGCCACCACGCGGGGGGCGCCCTCACGGCCGGCGTCGGCCCATGCCTTCTTCAGCGTCGCCAGGCTGCCGGAGATATCGTTTTCGCCCGGGGTGGTGATCCAGCCGTCGGCGTGGGCGGCGATCCACGCGCAGGTGCGTTCGGTACCGGCCGCGCCGATGAGCACGGGGACGGTGCGGTCGACCGGTTTCGGCCACGCCCAGCTGGGCCCGAAGTTCACGAAGTCACCGTCGTAGGCGGCCTCGTCCTCGCTCCACAGGGCCCGCATGGCCTCCAGGTATTCGCGCAGCGCGGTACGGCGCTTCTTACCGGGGATTCCATGGTCGGCGAGCTCATCGGTGTTCCAGCCGAAACCGGCACCCAGGGTGACCCGGCCGCCGGACAGGTGGTCGAGTGAGGCGATGGTCTTGGCGAGAGTGATGGGGTCGTGTTCGACCGGGAGCGCGACCGCGGTGGCGAGCTCGATCCGTTCGGTCACGGCGGCGGCCATGGCCAGCGATACCCACGGGTCGAGGGTGCGCATATAACGGTCGTCGGGCAGGGTGGCGTCCCCGGTCTGGGGATGCGCGGCTTCGCGTTTCACCGGGATATGGGTGTGTTCGGGGACGTAGAACGAGGAGAATCCGTTGTCCTCGGCCGCGCGGGCGGCGGCGGCGGGGCTGATCCCGCGATCACTGGTGAACAGAACGATGCCGAAACGCATACCTGAGCCTTGTCTGTCGTGGGTGGTTCGGGCCGCGGCGGCGTCCCGGCGGAGGGGTTCGGTGATAGCTGTCGAGGGCAGGGATCCTGACGTGGTGCGGTGCGCCACCGCGTCCAGGCCCGCACGTTCCCGTGTCACCGGCCTTCGGCGGCGGCTTTCTTCGCGGCCTTGGCGTGCTGGTCGAGCTGGGCGCCGATCACATGGTCCAGCGAGGTGCCGGCGGGCCAGCCCACGTAGTGGCACAGGAACAGGGAGATCTCGCGCAGCGCGGTTTCGTCGAGTTCGCCGTTCTTCAGCGCGGCACCGACCTGGATACCGGCCACGTCGAACAACCCCTGCGCGGTGAGCGCGCCGAGCAGCAGCAGCCGCCGGTCCCGCAGCGACAGTCCCGGACGGGACCAGATATCGGCGAACAGGTGGTCGGCGGTGACGGCGAAATGGTCGCCGGGGCCGTCCTGGAACTCCCATCCGTAGACTTCCGCCATCTTGGCCAGTCCCCGTTCGCGCACCGTGGGCTGCGCGGAGGGTTCGGGCGCCGGGGGCTGGGTCGTGGGATCGGTCATGCTGCTCCTTCGGTGCCGCAACGGTCCGGCGAAAGTGTCTGGACAGGTGTACGGAATATAATTCGGACACTCCTTGCCACGCAAGAACATGTTCCTGTTGACATCCTCCTGGATCGCCGATAGACCGCCGACGGCAGCATTCGCAAATCGCCCCGAAGCGGACGACGACTCTGAGAAAATCGCTGAATCGTTGTCGGACACATCTGTCGGTGGTAGCGTCCAGACACATGTCCAGCTATGTGTCTTCCCGGCGGACCCGCCCTCCGCGAACCGGGAAGAACTCGTTCTCGGAATCAGCGACGCCGAGGGAGCACACACTATGAAAATCGTGGCCGATATGGATCTGTGCCAGGGGCACGCCGTCTGCGCCGCCGAAGCACCGGACATCTTCTCCGTCCCGAAACGCGGTCAGGTGGAAATCCTCGACCCGAATCCCGGGCCGGAACACAAGGCCGACGTCGAGAACGCCGTGCGCTACTGCCCGACCCAGGCCCTGCTGCTCGTCTCCGACGACACCGATGACTGACAACAGTCCACTGGTTCTTTTCGAAAGGGAACAACACCGATGACAGGTTTCGATCGCGCCGAACTCGACGAGATGGTGCGCCGCTGGGTGGCCGAGAACGAGCGCTGCGAGAAACTGGGTGACTGGAAGCCGCTGGCCGAGATGTACACCGAGGACGCCACCTACGGCTGGAACTACGGCCCCAAGGACGAGTTCATGGCGGTGGGCCGGGACGAAATCCGCGAATTGGCACTCGGGCAGGAGATGGAGGGCCTCGAGGGCTGGGAGTACCCCTATCAGCAGTTCGTGATCGACGAGCGCAGCGGTGATTGCATCGGCTTCTGGAAGCAGCAGTACACCACCACACCCCGGAAAGACGGCAGCCTGTACACCGTGAACGGGATCGGCGGCAGCTGGTTCCGGTACGGCGGCAACTACCAGTGGTCGTGGCAGCGCGACTTCTTCGACTTCGGCAACGTCTCGGCACTGTTCCTGGAGATGATGACCGACAAGGCGATGTCGGAGCCGATGAACCAGCGCATCGCGAAATCCACCGCCTCCCGCCTGCCCGGCTGGTACAAGATCGGCACCGCGCCGGCCTCGCTGTGGTGACTCCGATGACCGTGCCCACGAGCAGGTTCCACGCGCTGAGCCGGGAGGCGCTGGCGGCGCTGGTACCCGAGCTGCTGTTGTGCGGGCAGCTCATCGACCGATCCGGGATGGCGCACTGTATCTCCGCTTTCGGCCGGGAGGGGATGGCCGAAGTCGCGATCGAGGAATGGCAGCTGTCCAGCCCGGTCTATACCCGCCGGATGCAGCGGGCCCTCGGCTACACCGGCGACGATATCGTCACCATCTTCAAGGGCCTGCAACTCGATATCGGGGCGCCACCACAGTTCATGGATTTCCGTTTCCGCGTGCACGATTCCCGCCACGGCGAGTTCTGGCTGGACCATTGCGGCGCACTCGTCGACGTCGAACCGATGGGCGAGGCCTACGTGAAGGCGATGTGCCACGACATCGAAGACCCCACCTTCGATGCCACGGCCCTGGCCACCAACAAATACGCGCAGGTCCGGCCCATCCACCGGCCACCCCGGCAACCCGCCGACCGGCATCCGATGTGCGCGTGGACGGTGGTCATCGACGAATCGCACACCCCGCCGGAGGTTCCGCGCAACGCGGCGCTGGTCGCGGAATCGGTGGCCGCCGGGTTGCCGCTGGCGCCGATCGACCCCGCCGACGAGGGTCGCGGCGACTACAGCGGTCCGCTGCTCAGCGACCTGCGGTTCGCCGATTTCTCCCGTTCCGCGCTCGTGCGCATCGCCGAGGAGGTGTGCCTGCAGCAGCATCTGCTGGTACTCGGATTCATGATCGCGGTGCACGAACGCACCGACGACGATTCGGCACTGGAAATCGGCCGCAAACAGTTCACCGGGATCGCCGGCGTGGCCGCCGAGCGGATCCGGGCCTGCCTGGGTCTCGGTGACGATCTGGACGCGCTCGCGCAGGTGCTGCGCATCCATCCGGCGCTCAACCCCCTGCACTACACCGATGCCGAAGTCGAGCCCGGCGTGGATGCGGTGCGGGTCCGGTTCCCCGGCACCAGCGGCGCGCTCACCGACCGCGTCTGGCCGTCGATGATCGACCCCGAGCATCTCGGGCCGCTGAATTCCCTGGTGCGGGGCGTGAACCCGCACTTCCACAGCCGGGTGACCGATAACGGTCCCGACGGCTGGACCGCCGAGATCACCGCGGCCGCCGAACCGTTCGCCGAGGCCCCGGAGGTGGCGATCACCCGGTTCAGCACCGGGGTCGACTTCCGTTTCACCGATCGCGGTATACCGCTGCCCCTCACCGTTCTCTGACCCTCCCGGCCCGGGAGGTTCCGCCAGCACCGCAGGATTGATATGGCCAATAATTTCGCCGACCTGTTCGAACACTCCGTCGACGCCATGCCCGACCGGATCGCCCTGATCGAACAGGGCCGGCGCATCACCTATCGCGAACTGGACGAGCGGGCCAACCGGCTGGCCCACCATCTCGCGTCGGTGGGCGTCGGACGCGGAACCCATGTCGGGTTCCAGATGCACAACAGCATCGATACGATGCAAACGCTGATCGCCTGTTTCAAATTGGCGGCGGCCCCGGTGAACATCAATTTCCGGTACGGGCCGGAGGAACTCGCCTACCTCTACGACAACGCCGACCTCGAACATCTCGTCTACCACGCCTGCTACGGGGAGTCGGTGCGCGCGGCGGCGCGGCAGTCGCCGCGGCTGAAATATCTGCTGTGCGCGGCCGACGACCGAACCGCGGCGGACGACGGCGTCGACTGCCTGGCGGACGTCACCGGCGTCGCGCCCGCGACCCGGCCCGAGGTCACCCGCACGGCCGACGACCGGTTCATCATGTACACCGGCGGCACCACCGGGATGCCCAAAGGGGTGCTGTGGCGGCAGGAGGACATGTGGCGGGTTCTCGGCGGCGGCATCGACTTCTACAGCAACGAACCCGTCAGCGACGAATACCAGCAGTCACGCACCGGCGCGGCCGGCGAACCCTCCACCTGGCTGATCCTGCCGCCGCTCATGCACCTGGCCGCGATGATGCCCACCTTTATCGCGCTGTGGTCCGGCAACTGCGTGATCTTCGAACCCCGCTTCGACCCGGATACGGTGTGGCAGACGGTGGCCGCCGAACACCCCGGCGTCATGGTGATCACCGGTGACGCCATGGCCCGCCCGCTCATCGACTCCTACCGGGCGCACCCGGTCGACACCACGGGCCTGTTCATGATCGCCTCCGGAGCCGCGCTGCTCACCCAGGCGACGAAGAACGATCTGCTGGACCTGATCCCGAACCTGTTCGTCTCCGATTCCATCGGCTCCTCCGAAACCGGCTTCGGCGGCATCGGATTCGCCCAGCGCGACGAGGACCCGGCCCGCAAACCGCGGGTCTCCATCGGCCGCGGCGCGGTGGTCGTCGACGACGACGGCCGGCCCGTACAGCCCGGCGACGAGGGCTGGCTGGCGAAAACCGGGGCCGTACCGCTGGGCTACTACAAGGACGAGACCAAAACCGCGAAACTGTTCAAAACGGTCGACGGCGAACGCATCGTCATCACCGACGACCGCGCGATCCTCGAAGACGACGGCACGATCAGCCTGATCGGCCGCGGCAATATGGTCATCAACACCGGAGGGGAGAAGGTGTTCGCCGAAGAGGTGGAGGGGGTGGTGAAAGCCCATCCCGCCGTCTACGACGCGACCGTGATCGGCGTCGAGCATCCGCGCTGGGGTCAGCAGGTGGCCGCCGTGGTGAGTCTGTCGGCCGCAGCGGGCGGGACGCTCGATCTGCCCGGCCTGCAAGCCCACGTCCGCGACCACCTCGCCGGATACAAAGTGCCGCGGGCCATCTGGGTCACCGACGCGGTAACCCGCTCGCCGAGCGGGAAACCCGACTACACGTGGGCCCGGAAGTACGCGGCCGGTCGCGCGCCGGACTACCGCGCCGGCTGAGCGCCGGGCAGCATCGAACTCACCGCCTCGCACGGACCGGCAGGAATTCGGATTCGGGTCGCGAGCGCCATCTGTCACCGAGGCGGGGCCCGATCGGCACCACCCGCCCGGCCCGGCTACCGAGCCGGATCCGGTGGCGCATGGTTTGTGGCGGCCCGGGCGAGTCGCTGCGACAGGGCGTGGCAGCGGCTCGCCAGTTCCGGCGGGTCGAGTACCTCGAACTCATGGCCCAGCAGCAGTACGTG
This sequence comes from Nocardia carnea, assembly GCF_029869215.1. Lineage (GTDB taxonomy): Bacteria > Actinomycetota > Actinomycetes > Mycobacteriales > Mycobacteriaceae > Nocardia > Nocardia carnea_B. Next base: position 31,103 of record NZ_JARWPM010000149.1, on the reverse strand, counting down.
GGCGAGCACGCGCTCGAGATCGGCCGCGCCGCTGAGTAGTTCACAACGGTCGCTGCCTCGTGGCCGGATCACGGCCGCCGCGGCCGGGACCTGGTCGCGGACGGTTCCGGCGGGTGCGTGGATGAGGAAACGCGCGCTGTGCGGATAGGCCCGGCTCGCCACCCCCTCCTGGACGTATGTGGCGGCGTCGGGGGCGGGCCGCGGGCGGAAGCGCCAGGTGCGGGTGGCCACGGCGGTCATCCGGTCGACGCGGAAGGTACGCCAGTCGTCGCGGTCGAGGTCGTAGGCCAGCAGGTACCAGCGCCGGTCCGAAGCGACCAGCCGATACGGTTCGACCCGCCGGCGCTGTATCCGGTTCCCGGAGGGATAGTCGAAGCCTGCCTCGACCTCGTCACGGCAGGCTCTGGCCAGCGTCATCAGGGCTTCGGCGTCGACCGGCGGGCGGCCGGGGCCGAAGGATTCCACCGAGCCGGCCAGGGTGCGTACCTCCTGCCGCAGCCGGGTGGGTAGCACCCGGTCGATCTTGGTGAGCGCCCGTAACGCGGCATCGCCGGTGCTCGCACCGCCCGCGCCCACGAGCAGCGACACCGCGGTGGCGATCGCTTCCTCGTCGTCGAGCAGCAGCGGCGGCAGATCCCGGCCCGGCCCGAGCCGATACCCGCCACCGACGCCCTGACCGGCGTAGACGGGATAGCCGAGCGTGCGCAGGCGCTCGATATCGCGCCGGATGGTGCGCGGAGTCACCCGCAACCGCTCGGCGAGTTCGGGACCGGTCCACACGCGCCGCTGTTGCAACAGTCCGAGCAGGGTCAGCACCCGCTCGGTCGTACTCCGTTCGTCACCTTCCGACACGCACCCAGCTTTCCAGAGATAGCGGACCGATCCTGTCCGCCATCGGTGCGAAGGTGGCGTTATGAACACCGAAACACTCGACTGGAACCGGACGCTGCGTGAGCAGGTCGAGTTCCACTGGACCCATCAGATACGCGACCGGCTTCAAGGGCTCACCGACGACGAGTACTTCTGGTCGCCGGTGCCACAGTCCTGGAGTGTGCGACCGCGCGGCACCTCGTCGGCGCCGATACAGGGCGGGGCCGGGGACTTCACGATCGATTTCGGGTTCCCGGAGCCGGTGCCCGCGCCCTTCACCACCATCGCCTGGCGGCTCGGGCATGTCATTGTCGGCGTACTCGCGGCCCGCAACGCGGCATATTTCGGCGCGCCCGCCGCATCGTACGAATCGTGGGACTACGCGGGCGACGCGCGGACAGCACTCGATCAGCTCGAAGCCCAGCTGGGTATCTGGCTGGACGGGGTGCGCGGTCTCGGCATCGCCGCGCTCGCGGTCCCGGTCGGCCCGAAGGAACCCTATCCCGACGCGCCCATGGCCGACCTGGTGCTACATATCCACCGCGAACTGATCCACCATCTGTCCGAAGTCTGCCTGCTGCGCGACCTCTACCTGCACACGCACCTCGCCACGAACGGAGAAACCCGATGAGTCGCGATCTCCAGATCACCTTCGACGCCCACGATCCCCGGGCCCTGTCGACCTTCTGGCGCGATGTCCTCGGCTACGTCCATCCCGGTCCGCCCGGAGTGGACCTGCCCGCGGGCACCGATCCGCTGGCGGCGTGGGACGAATTCCTGGCCGGGATAGGGGTGCCGCCGGAGCAGCGCAACACCCGATCGGCGATCGAGGACCCGGACGGCCGGGGCCCGCGGGTGTTCTTCCAGCAGGTGCCGGAAGGCAAGGTCGCCAAGAATCGGGTGCACCTGGATGTGCGGGCGGCTCCCGGTCTGCAGGGCGACGAACGGATGGCGGCCTTGGAAGCCGAATGCGAGCGGCTGGTCGCGCTGGGCGCCACCAGGGTGCGGCGCTTCGAGCCGGCTCCGCCGATGGAAAGCGGTTTCATCGTGATGACCGACCCGGAGGGCAACGAATTCTGCCTCGACTGACCTCGCATCCCGGGGTTTCCGGTGCGAGGACGATCGGTCCGGCAACGGCGACACGGGCATCGAACCACCGGGTAGCGCCCTCTCGCTGCCCGGGATCAGCCCGCCGGTGTTTCGGCAGGTGGTGCAATTCGCTCCAGGATGCGCAGCGAGCTGGTAGCTGACACCTCGCGGAATTCGCCGCTGTCGAGGGCGCGGCGGTAGATCCCGTAGGGCGCTTGCCCGCCGTCGGCGGGGTCGGGGAATACATCGTGGATGGCGAGGCCGCCGCCGAGAACCACCCATTTCGCCCAGCCGCGGTAGTCGCGGTCGGCGGCTTCCTCGGTGTGCCCACCGTCGATGAACAGGAAATCGATCGGGGTACGCCAGGTGGCCGCGACACGCGCGGAGGTGCCGACGATGGCGATCACCGTATCGCTGAGCCCGGCGGTATCGATGGTGTGCCGGAACCTCGGCAGGGTGTCGAACAAGCCGGTGACCGGGTCGACGAGGCTGGTGTCGTGGTACTCCCAGCCGGGCTGGTGTTCCTCGGAGCCGTGGTGGTGATCGACGGTGAATACGACCCCGCCCGTCCCGCGCGCGGCGGCGCCTAGCAGGATGGCCGATTTTCCGCAGTAGGTGCCGATTTCGGTGATCACCCCACCCCGGCAGTACCGTACCGCGGCGGCGTGCAGGGCCCGGCCCTCCTCTTCCGGCATGAATCCGGTGGCGCGGCGGGCATGGTCGAACAACTGCTCGTCGGTCAGCGGCGCGGTGGGGGCTGGGGCACTCATGGGTGGTGTGGTCTCTCTTCCGGAAATCACGTCTGGGACGGCGGTGATCGACCCTACCCGGCCGCGTGGACCGGGAGTCGGTTGATCCGGCACCGCACCGACACTACTATCTAGACACATGTCCGAAGGCGATTCCAGAATTCTCGAGGCCACCCGGCGCCGGCTGAGCGGAAAGCAGGCGGACACTGTCGACAAGCTCACCAGAGCGGCCATGGAAGTGCTGGCACGGGAAGGTTTCGCCGGGCTCACCATCCGAATGGTCGCCGGCGCCGCCGGGGTGGGGACCGCGACCGCCTACACGTACTTCTCCTCGAAAGAGCATCTGGTCGCCGAAATCTTCTGGCGCCGGCTGCGTATGTCGGAAACCCCGGTCAGCGAGGACGCCGACCCCACCGTACGGGTGCTGGCCGAACTGCGCGGAATCGCGTTACTGGTGGCCGACGAACAGGAACTGTCGGGAGCGGTGACCAGCGCGCTCCTGGGCCGCGACCCGGACGTGGAACATCTGCGCACCCGGATCGGGATGGAGATCCGGCACCGCCTCACCCGGGCACTGGAACCGGAAGCCGACCCGGAGACCGTGGAGTCGCTGGAATTGCTGTACGCGGGCGCGCTGGTCCGCGCCGGGATGGGGTACGAGTCCTACGCCGATATCGCCGACCGCCTCGAACGCGCCGCCCTGCTCGTCCTGAAATAACGCCTGCCCTCGCCGCTCAGCCGGTCGCGGCGGGCCGCCGATGCGAGTAGACCAGGCGGGCGTATTCACCGAGCAGTTCTTCCAGGCATACCTGTTGCCCGGCCGCGACCATCTGCTGGTACCCGATCAGCATGGCCATCCCCAGTTCGGTGTCCACCGCCGCGATCTGCTCGTCGCCCACCACTCCCGAGATCGTCCGCCGCACGGTGCGCCGCCGGGATTCGTCGACCCGTTTGAGCGCCACGGCCACCGATTCGTCGTTCGCCGCCCACGCCCGGATCGCCGCCTCCGCCCGATGATGCAGGCCCAGCGTCAGGTCCGACAGGGCCCGAATCGCCGCGTCCGGGCTGGACGGATCGAAGCGCAGCGACCGCAGGATCACCACCTGCCGGTTCTCCCAATGTTCCAGCAGCGCATCCACATACGACTGCCAGCTGCCGAAATGATGGTAGAAGGAGCCGCTGGTCACGCCGAGCCGGCGGCACAGCACGCCGATATTGAGATGCCGGAAGCCGAGGTCGGACAGGACTTCCAGGCCGGTGTCGAAGTAATTGTCCTTACTGACGATACGAGACATACGGCGCCGATCTGGTCGGGGAACGGGTGGGGATCTCGAGCATCGAACAGTACCGTATCGCCGAAGCAGACCGGCCGGTACTTGTGATGGTTCACCACGCACCGACCGCGAAAAGTCCTGCGCCCGTGCCGGGCCCGAACTCAGCGCAGTGGCACACCGAGTAGCGCATCGACCGCCGTGGCGATCTCCGCGCCCGCGCCGGTATCGGTGCCGCCGTAATCGAGGGTGTCGCGGACCCAGGCATCGACCGCGGCCAGCGCCCGGGGGGTGTCCAGGTCGTCGGCCAGGTGGGTGCGCAGCCGGGCGACCGTATCGGCGGCCGCGGGGGCCGCGGGGGCGGTCACCGCCTGCCGCCAGCGGTCCAGCCGCGCCTGCGCGTCGGTGAGCACATCGTCGGTCCACATACGGTCGGCGCGGTAGTGGCCGGCGAACAGGCCCAGCCGGATCGCGGCGGGGTCGACGCCGGCGGCGCGCAGCTTCGACACCAGCACGAGATTCCCCTTGGACTTCGACATCTTCTCGCCGTCCAGGCCGATCATCCCGGTGTGCACATAGTGGCGGGCGAACCGGCGACCGGCCACCAGCGCTTCACCGTGCGCCGCGGAGTACTCGTGGTGCGGGTAGATGAGATCACTGCCGCCGCCCTGGATATCGAATTCGGTGCCGAGGCGGTTCACCGCGATCGCCGCGCATTCGATATGCCAGCCGGGACGGCCCGCACCGAACGGCGCCGGCCACGACGGTTCGCCCGGACGCTGTGCCCGCCACAGCAGGGCGTCGAGCGGGTCGCGTTTACCGGGACGGTCCGGGTCGCCGCCGCGTTCGGCGAACAGCCGCGCCATGGTGTCGCGGTCGTACCCCGATTCGTAGCCGAACTGCTCGGTGGCGTCGGTGCGGAAATAGATATCGGGGAACTCGGGGTCGTCGACGGTGTAGGCGGCCCCCGCGGCCTGCAGTTTGCGGACCAGCTCGATCACCTCGTCGACCGATTCGATCGCGCCCACGTAGTCGCGCGGGGGCAGCACCCGCAGCGCCGCCATATCGGCGCGGAACAGTTCGATCTCGCCGGTGCCCAGCTCCCGCCAGTCCACGCCGTCCCGGGCGGCGCGTTCGAACAGCGGATCGTCGACGTCGGTGACGTTCTGCACGTAGTGCACCTCGTGACCGTTGTCGCGCAGCAACCGGTTCACCAGATCGAAAGTCAGGTAGGTCGCGGCGTGGCCCAGGTGGGTGGCGTCGTAGGGGGTGATCCCGCAGACGTACATGGTCGCCGTCGCACCCGGGGTGACCGGGCGGATACCGGCGTCGGCGGTGTCGTGCAAACGGAGTGGTGGCCCTGCTCCGGGGACCGCGGGGATCGGGGTGTCGGACCAGGACTGCATACCTTCGAGAGTAGAGGTCGGTGGCGGCCGGTCGCCGCCCACCCCGCCGTCCGGACCGGATCGGCACTTGCCGGCGGGGCACTGACCTGCACGGAACCGTGTGCGTGCGGAAGGCAACCCTTGCCGTCAGGCCGAGCGAATCATCCGATGAACCGCGGCGGTCAGAACGCCGGCCACGGGATGGGCCGCGACGTCACCGGTAACGGCATCACCGGGTCGTCCAGCAACCGCTTCGCGCGACGCAGCAAGGCGTCGATCTCCGGGTCGGTGAGATGTTCGGCCAGCCGGTCGGCGAGTTCCCCCGGCAGGGTCTCGGTGAAGGCCGCGATATCGGCGAGCAGATCCGCCGGGACCGGTTCCCCGGCCCACCCCCACAGCACGGTGCGCAGTTTGTTCTCCTGATGCAGGCAGATCCCGTGGTCCACGCCGTACACGCCGCCGTCCAGCCCCTCCAGTGCGTGACCGCCCTTACGGTCGGCGTTGTTCAACAGCACATCCAGCACCGCCATCCGCTGCAGCCGCGGATCGTCGGCATGCACCAGCGACACCTCGTCTCCGGCACCGTCGTAGGCCCGCAGGATCTCCCGATAACCGTCCGGGACCAGCCCCACCGGGCACAGATCCACCAAGTCCAAGCGCGTGCTCCCGGGTTCGCCCGGATCGCGGGTGGTGATCCAGCGTTGCACCATCCCCGGCCCGTACGGCCCCTCCCGCAGCACCGTCTCCGGGATCACCGGCCAGCCCAGCGCCGAACAGATCAGATACGACGCCACCTCCCGGCCCGCCAGCGTGCCGTCGGGGAAATCCCACAGCGGCTGCTCCCCGCGAACCGGTTTGTACACCACCCGCACGGTGCCGCCACCTGCGGCGAGGTCGCACACCAGGGTCACGTTACTGGCGACACTCACCCGGCCCAGTACCGTCAATTCACCGGTGCACAGCGTGTCCCCGGCATCGGGCACGCTCATTCCTCCAGATCGTTCGCGCCGAACAGTTCACCGCGCTTGTACCCGTTGGTGCGCACACACATATGCCCACGGGCCGACAGCGGCTCCCCGCACAGCGGGCACGGCGGCCGCCCGGCCGCGATCACCCGGGTGGACCGCAACGCGAACTCCCGGGCCTGATCCGGGGTGAGGAACACGCGCACCGCGTCGGGACCCTCGTCGGTATCGTCGAGGACCACCGATTCGTCCACCTCGGTTTCGGTGATGGCCAGCAACTCCACCACCACGGCGCCCGCATCGGCATCCCAGCCCAGCCCCATCGTCCCGACCCGGAACTCGGCGTCGATCGGGGTGACCAGGGGGTCGTTGTCGCTGACCTGCTCGGCCTGCGGCGGCACCTCGGCGCCGAACCGGCGCGCCACCTCGTCCAGCAGCAGACCCATCCGGTCGGCGAGGACCTTCACCTGCTGCTTCTCCAGCAGCACGCTCACCACCCGGGGTTCCTCCACCGCCTGCAGGTAGAACGCGCGGTCGCCCGGCTCACCGACAGTTCCGGCGACGAAACGTTCGGGGGTGCGGAATACATGGATTGCTCGTGACACATGCACCTCCTGATACGTGACCCTGTTCGGCTGCGGTGCTCCGCGACGCCGTTTCCCGGCGCACACGCCGATTCGCCCGACGCCGCCGAGAGGTGGCGCATCCGCCGGTATCGGGCATACCCATTATCCGTCTTTCCTTCCCGCGCCGATCTCCCCGCCGGGTACCGGGCCCGAAGCCCCGGATTCGGGGGCCTGCGCGGGCGCCAGACCGGAAAGATCCGAACCGGTGTCATTCATCCGGGTGACGAACGGCGCGGTCCGGGTGTAACGGATGACGCTGAGCGAGGCGGGTTCGACCATGATCCGCTGGAATCCGTCGAGGTGGATACCGAGCGCATCGGCGAGCACCGACTTGATCACGTCACCGTGAGTGCAGGCCACCCACAGCCGATCCCCGCCGTGTAACTCCGCGAGGGCGCGATCGTGTTCCCGGATCGCCGATACCGCGCGCGCCTGCACCTGCGCCAGGCCCTCCCCACCGGGAAAGACCGCGGCCGACGCATGCCGCTGCACCACCTGCCACAGCGGTTCGGACAGCAGCTCGGTGATCTTGCGGCCGGTCCAGTCGCCGTAGTCGACCTCGGCGAGCCGGTCGTCGACCACCGGTTCCAGCTCCAGATCCGCCGCCAGCGGTGACACCGTGCGCTGACAGCGCAGCAGCGGCGAGGTGACGATCCTGGTGACAGGCAGTGTCGCCAGGCGCGCCGCGACGGCACGCGCCTGTTCGCCGCCGCGGTCGGTGAGTTCCACCCCGGGACTGCGCCCGGCGAGTGTCCCCGCGGAATTGGAGGTCGACAAGCCGTGTCGCAGCAGGATCACCGTCATGCTGCCAGCCTAACGGCCGTGGCGGCGCGCCGACGTCCGGCGAACCGGCCCCTCGGCGCTGCGACGGCGCCGCTTCCCGCCCGGTTCATGTCGCCGACACGACCCCACCGGCGAGCAAACCGATGATCACGAACCCCAGCACGATCCGGTATCCGACGAACCAATAGAAGGAATGCTTCGCGACGAACCGCAGCAGCCACGCCACCGACGCATACCCCACCACGAACGAAATCAGCGTCGCCACCAGCAGTTGCGGGCCCGACGCGTTCAAACCCTCACCGGCCGGCTCGAACGCGTCCGGCAGACTGAACAACCCCGACGCGGTCACCGCGGGAATCGCCAGCAGGAACGAGAACCGCACCGCCGCCTCCCGTTTCAGGCCGAGGAACAGGCCCGCGCTGGACGTGGCGCCCGACCGCGAAACACCCGGAATCAGCGCCAGGCACTGCGCGAACCCCATCACCAGACCGTCGCGGGTGGTGAGTTGTTCCAGCGGACGCTGTTTCGGGCCGTAGTGCTCGGCCGCCGCGATCACCAGCGCGAAAACGATCAGCATGATCGCGACCAGCCACAGATTGCGTGCGCCCGTACGGATCTGGTCCTTGAAAACGAAGCCCAGCACACCGATCGGGATGGTGGCAATGATCACATACCAGCCCATGCGGTAGTCGAGTTCGCGCTGGGCGTCCGCCTCGGGGTCGTAACCCACCGGTCCCGAACCGGTGACCACCGGAAGTTTCGTCGTCACCTGCTCGGCCAGCGGCACCGTCTCCCGCGAACGGGCGGTCAGCTTCTCGAAGACGGTCGCGAACCAGACGCGCACGATGCGCCAGATGTCCTTGGCGAAGAACAGCAGCACCGCGGCCTCGGTACCGAGCTGGGTTACCGCCGTGAAGGACGCACCCGCGTCGTCACCGAAGAACACCGACGACACGATCCGCAGATGCCCGGACGACGAAACCGGCAGGAACTCCGTCAATCCCTGCACCAGCCCGAGCACCAACGCCTGCACCCAGGTCATCGACTCGCCGATCACACATCCTCCTGCACCACGAACTCCGCGTTCCCTCGCTGTCGACGGCACCGCTGCCACAACACGATCGCGCGGACCCGCAGCCGCAGCGACCCTACAGTGCCCCGGTCCGGCCGCGCGCGGCGGCCGGGGCGGGCGGACACGCCGCGCCCACGGTTCGCCGCGAACGGGCACCGGCCGGTCACGCTCTAGGCTGGGCGCCGTGAGGAAACGTCGCACCCTGCCGTGTCCATCGGGCTCGAACGCGGACCCTGCGCGGACCCGTGTCGCCACCGCCGCCGGGACCGACTCGCTCATGCTGTTTCTCATGAGCGCGGGGATTCGGTGATGGAACAGCGCACTGTAGGCAGCAGCGGGCTGCGCGTCTCCCGGATCGGGCTGGCCACCCACACGTGGGGCACCCGGACCGACGCCGATACCGCCGCCGCGCAACTCATGGCGTTCGCCGAAGCCGGTGGCACCCTCGTCGACACCTCCCCCGCCTACGGCGGCGGCGCGGCCCAGCGCATCCTGGCGGAGCTGCTGGGCGATCTGGTGTCACGCGACGAACTGGTCCTGTGCGCCGGCGCCGGGCAGGTGCCGTATCTCCCGGCCGTCCCCCCTGGCAGCGAACCCCCCACACCCGAACAGGCGCGAATCACCGTCGACTGCTCGCGTCGCACCCTGCTGCGCCAGCTCGACCGCACGCTGCTGGAACTGGGCACCGACCATCTCGACCTGTGGCAGATCACCGCCTGGGATCCGGCCACCCCGCTCGACGAGATCGCCGACACCCTGCAGTACGCGATCCGTTCCGGCCGCGTCCGCTACGCCGGAGTCCGCGGTTTCACCGCCTGGCAGCTGGCCAGCCTCGCCGCACGCGCCCCCATCACCGCCGTACAGGCCCCCTATTCCCTGCTCACGCGCGGCGCCGAAGACGATACGGTGCCCGCCGCCACGCACCACGGCGCCGGTATCGTGGCCACCGCACCGCTGGCCGCCGGGATCCTCACCGGGAAATACCGTGACGGCGTCCCCGCCGATTCCCGCGCCGCCGACGAAGCGACCGCCGCCGAGATCCGCGGCCGCCTCGACGACGACCGCGCCACCGCCGTCGTCGACGCCCTCGTCACCGCCGCCGACGGGCTGGCCACTTCCCCGCTGGCGGTCGCCCTGGCGTGGGTCCGCGACCGGCCCGGCGTCGCCAGCATGTTCGTCGGCGCCCGCGATATGGGTCAGCTGACCGGGGTGCTCGCCGCCGAAACCCTGGAACTGCCGCGGGCGATAGCCGCGGCGCTCGACGATGTGAGCTCCACCCCGTAGCCGGGGGCGGGGGCGATGACCACACACCGGCACGGATTAGCCTTGCCTGCATGAGCGAGTCCGGTCCGGAGGCGGTAACGACACGTAACCACGGAAGGGCTGCGTTCCCGCGCAGGCGAGACGAGATCAGCCACGTCCGGGTACCTACCGGGCGGGCCCGCGCGCTACTGGCCGTCCTCGCTGCCGGGCTGCTCGCGCTCACCGCCGCATGCGGAGGCACCGAACCCGCCGGGGCCACCGGACAGCAGGGTCCGGCCACCGCGATCCTGGACAATGCGGACCCGGTACCGCTCACCCCGCCCCCGACGCCCGCGTTGCCCGCCACGGTACGGTCCTTCGACGGCGCCGATGTCACCGTCACCGATGCGAGCCGGATCGTGGCCGCCGACCGCTACGGCACACTCGCCCAGATCGTGTACGCGCTCGGCCTCGGCGACAACCTGGTCGGCCGCAGCACCGCCGCCTCGTTTCCCGCCGTGGCGGGTCTGCCGAACGTCACCGGCGGTAACGGCGCGCTGAACGTGGAGTCGATCCTGGCGTTGCGGCCCAGCGTCTTCCTGACCGACACCACCAGCGCCGCGCCCGCGGTCCGGGAACAGTTACGCGCTACCGGGGTCACCGTCGTCTACTTCGATCCGCAACGCACCATGGAAGGCGTTGTCCCGCAGATCGAGGCCGTCGCCGCCGCGCTCGGCGTCCCCGAACGCGGACAACAACTCGCCCAGCGCACCCAGGACGAGATCGCCGCCGCCTCCGCCGCCGTCCCCGCCCAGGACCCGCCGCTGCGCATCGCCTTCCTGTACCTGCGTTCCAGTGCCATCACCATGCTCGCCGGCCGCGGCTCCGGCGCGGACGCGCTCATCGCCGCACTCGGCGCCCGCGACGCCGGCACCGAATCCGGGGTGAACGAACCCTTCCAGGCCATCACCAGCGAAGCGATGATCGCCGCCGCCCCGGATGTCCTGCTGGTGATGACCGACGGGATGAAATCGATCGGCGGGGTCGACGGGATCGCCCGGATTCCGGGAATCGCGCAAACCCCTGCGGGGCGTAACAAACGAATTGTCGATATGTCCGATGCGGTGCTGCTGTCGTTCGGCCCGAACACGGGGCGCGTCATCACGGCTCTCTCCGAGGCCATCTACGGACACCGGACCGCATGAGTGAGTCAGGGTCCGCACACGGGAGCCCCGCCGCGGCGGCACACAGCACCCACGCTCATCCGCCAGGGACACAGTATGAGGGGTTGGGCCCGGGGAGGGCAGAGCGGTACCTCCGCCTGCACTCCGATCGCCGCGCACCCAGGTGGGCCGATCGGCGGCCGCGCCTCATCCGGAGTGGGCAGCGCATGAGCGGGTCGTATCGGAACGCCGCAATGCCCGGTGAACAGGCCGACCCGGTTGTGCGCAGCCGGCAACGCAGGAACCGACCGGGCGCGGAAGGGGCGGACCGTACCGGCGGCGGGTCCACGCTCACCGCTCCTCGCCGCGCCGGATGCCGGGCGCGGCCGAATCCGGCAGCGCACCGGCGCCGCGACGAACCGAGGGATGCGGCGTCATGACCGCAGATCTCGACGAACGGCCGGATGCCCCGGATGTGGGGCACCGTGGGCGCCGCGCGGTGCTCGCGTTCACTGTCGCCGCGCTCGCGCTCATCGCGCTCGCGGTGGCGTCCGCGGCTATCGGGCAGGTGCCGACCGGTCCCGCCGAAGTGGCGGGCAGTGTCGCGCACCGGATCGGGCTGGACTGGGGTCCGCTACCCGCCCATCCGGCCGGTGAGGTCACCCTGTGGGAGGTCCGGTTCCCGCGGGTGTTGCTCGCGATCCTGGTCGGCGCCGCCCTCGCCACGGCGGGCGCGCTGCTCCAGGGTGTTTTCGCCAATCCGCTCGCGGAACCCGGGGTGATCGGAGTGTCGTCGGGCGCCGCGGTCGGGGCGGGCACGGTGATCGTATTCGGTGGCGCGTTCGTGGCCGCCTGGTCGGTGGCGGCCGCCGCGTTCGTCGCCGGGCTGATCACCACCGTCCTGGTGTACGTGCTGTCCCGGTCCGGGGGCCGGACGGAGGTGGTGACGCTGGTGCTCACCGGTGTGGCGATCAACGCGTTCGCCGGTGGGCTCATCGCCTTCCTGCTGTTCATCGCCTCCCCGGCCGCCCGCGACCAGATCGTGTTCTGGCAGCTGGGGAGCCTCAACGGCGCCACCTGGGATGCGGTTGCCGTGGTCGCGGTACTCGCGGCCGGGGGTATCGCGGCCGCGGTGTTCGTCGCCCCGCGGCTGGATCTGCTCGCCCTCGGCGAATCCGCGGCCCGGCATCTCGGGGTCGATGTGGAACGGCTGCGCCGGACGGTGATCGTGATCGTTGCCGTCCTCACCACCGCCGGGGTGGCGTTCACCGGGATCATCCTGTTCGTCGGCCTGATCGTCCCGCATGTGGTGCGCATGATCGTCGGGCCCGGGCATCGCGCGCTGATCCCGGTCAGCGCGGTCACCGGTGCCGTCGTGCTGCTCGCCGCCGATGTCGCGGCCCGTTCCCTGGTCGACAACGCCGACCTCCCGCTGGGCATGCTCACCTCGCTCATCGGCGGGCCGTTCTTCTTCTGGTTACTGCGCCGCACCCGCGCCCGAGCCGGAGGGTGGGCATGAACGAGCCGGGACCGTATGCGGCAGCGCGCAACCACGGACAGCCGGGTTCCGCCCCCGACCGGGCCGGCACGGCGGCGGTCGCGGCGCGCGACAGGGCGGATCAGTCGCTGGTCGCCGACCGTATCCCCTTGCGCCGGCGCCTCTCCGGGTTGTTACAACGCGCCCACGATCTCCCCGGCGAGACCGAACCGGGAGCTGTCACCCTGCGCGCTCGCGGCATCACCTTGGACCGGCGCGGCGGCGGGGGCGGCACCCGCCGCGTCCTCGCGGAGGTCGGCCTCGACGTCGTCGCCGGCGAGGTGCTGGCCCTGGTCGGCCCGAACGGGGCCGGTAAGTCGACACTGCTCGCGGTGCTGGCCGGCGAACTCGAGCCGGGGGCCGGCAGCGTCGAACTCGACGGGCGGCCGCTCGCCCACTGGACTCCGATCGATATGGCACGCCGCCGCGCCGTGCTCCCGCAATCGCATTCCGTCGGTTTCCCGTTCACCGCGGCCGAAGTGATCGCCATGGGCCGCGCCCCCTGGCAGCGCACCCCCCGCGCCGACCGTGACGATGCGGTGATCGCCGCCGCCATGGCCGCCACCGACTGCGCGCATCTGGCCGGGCGGTCGTTTCCCAGCCTCTCCGGCGGGGAACGGGCCCGGGTCGCGCTGGCCCGGGTACTGGCCCAGGACACCGCGACCCTGCTGCTCGACGAACCCACCGCCGCGCTCGACCTCGGCCATCAGGAGGCGGTACTGACCCTCGCCGCCGACCGGGCCGCCGCTGGCGCCGCGGTGGTGGTCGTACTGCACGATCTGGCCTCCGCGGCGGCCTACGCCGACCGTGTGGCCGTGCTCGACGGGGGACGTCTTGCCGCCGACGGCACACCGCGCGACGTCCTCACCGGCGACCTGCTCAGCCGCGTATACCGATATCCGGTCGAGGTTCTCGATCATCCCGGTACCGGCGCCCAGCTGGTCCTCCCGGCCCGCCCCGCCCGCGACTGACCGCCCGCGGGCAATTCCGTGCCCATCGGAACCGCAGAGGGCGGGCCGGCGCTCCCGGCCGCTGCCCGCCCACGCCGCCCGGCGCCGGCACACGCGCGGGCGCTCACGGCCGGGTTTCACCCGCCGCGGAAACGGCCGCTTCCGGCGTCGGCCGGTCACCGCCGTTGCGGCCGGCCGGTTTCGCCCGCCAGATCAATTTCAGCACCGCCGGGGTGAGCAGCATCCGGATCACCGTGGCATCCAGGACCAGTGCCGCGATCATCCCGTAGGCGATGTACTGCATCATCACCAGCTCCGAGAAACCGAACGCGCCCGTCACCACGATCAGGATCGCCGCCGCCGAAGTGATGACCCCACCGGTGTGCGCGATGCCGTAGCGGATCGATTCCGGCGGGTCCGCGCCGCCGGCACGCGCTTCGGCCACCCGCGACAGCAGGAACACCTCGTAATCGGTGGACAACCCGAACACCACGGTCACGATCAGCACCAGCACCGCGAACATCAGCGGGCCCGGGGTGAAATCGAACAGTTCCGCGCCGTGGCCCTCCACGAAGATCCAGGTGAGGATGCCGAGCGTGGCGCCCAGGCTCAGCGCCGACATCGCGACCGCCTTCACCGCCAGGATCAACGACCGGAACGCCGCGTACATCAAGGCCAGTGCCGCCGCCACCAACAGCAGTGCCAGCAGCGGGAGGCCCTCGAGCAGCCCGTGGATACTGTCGCGTTCCAGCGCCGGGACCCCGGCCACCAGCACCCGCACGCCCGCCGGCTCCTCGATATCGCGCAGCACCGCGATCGCGGTATCGGCGGCGCGTTCGTCCACCAGGCCCGCTTCCAGCACATTGATCCCGTCGCGGGTCGGCGCGGCCGGTTCGAACGGGCCGGTCAGACCGGGCGTCATATTCGCTTGCCATCGGATATCGCTCAACTGCCGCGCGTCCGCGCCCGTCACCACCAGCCGCAGCGGTTCGGTGCGGAAACCCGGAAACAACGCGTCGAACTTCTCCTGCGCGACCCGGGCCGGGTTGTCCTGCGCCAGATACTTCTCGCTCAGCCCGCCGAACTCGATATGCCGGAACGGAACCATCAGCAACAGCAGACCCAGCACCACGGGCACGATCACCGCCCACGGGCGCGCCATCGCCCACACCGCCAGCCGGGAGAAGATCCCGCGATCGATCTCGGCCTCGGTGCTCGCGCGGGCGAACCGGCGCCACTGCCACAGATCGACCCGGTGGCCCACGATCGCCAGCATCGCCGGTAGCGCGGTCACCGACAGCACCGCCGCCAGCAGCACCGAACTGATCCCGCCGTAGGGCACCGACCGCAGCACGCCGTTCGGATAGATGAACAGCGCCCCCAGACTCACCGCGATGATCGCCGCCGAGAACATCACGGTGCGCCCCGCGGTCGCCACCGTGCGCGCCACCGCGTCTTCCACCGAGCGGCCCGCGGCCAGCTCCTCACGGAACCGTGTCACCGTGAACAAGCCGTAGTCGATCGCCAGGCCCAGGCTCACCAGGGTCACCACCGCGCCGGCGAAAACATTCACCTCGATATGGCCGGTGAGCAGCCGCATGATCCCCTGCGTGCCCAGGATCGTCATACCGCCCACCAGCACCGGCAGCAGCGCCGCCACCACCCCGCCGAAGACGAAGTACAGCAGCAGCGCCACCAGCGGTAGCGCGATCATCTCCGCGCGCCGGATATCGTCCTGCATCCCGGTGTTGATGCCTTCCACCACCGGCTGCAGCCCCGCCAGTTGTACCGTGGTGCCGCCGGGACCCGCACCCGGTTCGCCCGCGTCCAGATCGCCGGCGATCGCCAGATAGTTGTCGACCGTCGCCGAACCCTCACCGCGCAGGCCGATGCTCGCGAACGCGTGCGTGCGGGAATCGTCGGCGAACTGTCCCGACAGGGCACTGTCCCAATAGCTGTCGATACGCAGCACCCGGTCCGGGTGGTCGCGGAGCAGGCCGGCGAGCTGCGCGGTCACCGCCGCCCGCACCCCCGGATCGTCGACCGTCACGCCTGCGGGCGCGGTGTACAAGGCGATCACATCGCTGTCGGTATCGCGGCCGAACGTAGCGTCGGCCAGTTTCGACGCCGCCACCGATTCACTGGACTCGTCGAACCAGCCGTCCTGGGTGAGCCGATCCGCCAGATCCCGCCCGAACAGTCCCGACAAGCCGACCAGGGCCAGGGAAACCACCAGCACCGCCACCCGGTGCCGGTACACGAAACGACCCCACCGATGGGTTCCCGCCGTCACCATCTCGCCGGCCCGCTCCTACCCGCAGGCCGGGGTGCGGTAGTCGGCCGACCGCAGGATCCCGCACAGATCCGTCCGCGACAGTTTCCAGGCACCGTCGAGATAGATGAAATGCACGACGGTGGTGCGGACCGCGGTGCCCGAGCCGTCCTTGTCCAGGCGCAACGTCGCCGTCACCGTGCCGTCGTGATTGTCGAACACCGGATCGGTCACCCCGTACACAGCGCGCGGATTGTCCTGTAGCGCCTTGTACATATCCGGGATCGCGTCCTTGAAGGCCTCGCCGTCTTCGATGAGAGCCGTCCGCTCCGAATCAGGCAACGCGGGATCCAGCGCCTGTTTGATCTGGGCGTCCAGTTCCGCCGCCGTCGGCAGCGACCGCGACGCCAGTGCCCGCGAGGTCGCCGCCGCCGATGACGACAACGCCGCCTTCGCCGACGACCGGGCCGCGGCCACCGCGTCCTCGTCCGCACCGGTCCCGCATCCGGCGACCATCACCACCGCGGCCGACGCCGCCACGGCCGCACCGACGCGCAGCGCGCGTCCCAGACGGAGAACAGGTGTGTACCGCATCATGTCCTGCATACCACTCACTGCCTACCTTCGATCACCGAACCGATACGGGCGAGCAGCGCCCGTACGGTCGGAACATTACGGCTCCCCGCCGGGGATACCGCCCGCGGCAGCAGATCTCGTACCGCGGCGACCACACTGCGCGCATCGTCGAGATCGATATCGGTCACCGGTGTCTCGGCCACCGCCACCACATCGTCCGGGCCGGGCACCTCCGAATCCGGATCCGCTCGGTAGATCTCCAGCTGCAGGGTCGCCCGGACCGTACGGAAAGCGAACGACCGTCCGTCTCCGGTACGGCCGAACCCGTGCGCGAACGGACCCGTCGTCACTTCCTCGGCGGAAAATCCCGGCACCTCGTGCATCGTCAACTCCTGAACTCCGCACCGTCTGATCCGTACGGTAACCCGGCCCACCCCGCGCCCGGCGCCGACACCCCCGGACCCCGCTGCCATGCGGGGTCACCCGGTCGTGGTCAGATAATCGCATGCAGTATCGGTCGTTTCCGGAACCGGCGAGACGAGCGCGACACCGGCGATCACGCGGTACCGTCGCCGTCCTGCTGCTCACGGCCGCACTGCTGGCGGGCTGCTCCGGTGATTCCGATACCGGCGCGGGCGACGCACCCACCCGCGAACCGGCCACCCCGGCCGCCGCACCGCCGGTCGCCACCACCCCGGCCGGCGACGTCTACCCGGTCCCCACTCCGCTCGCCGCCCTCGCCGCCGACCCGGGCAGCGGGCTGCTCGCCGGCCTCGACCCGTCCGGCAGCACACTCACCGTCCTCGACCCCGCCACCCGGCCGCCCACCGGCCATGGGGTCCGGCTCCCCCGCCCGGCCCGCGCCGTCACCGCCGGTACCCCTGGCGAATTCCTGGCCGCGGCCGACGGGATGGTCCTGCGGATCGACGCAGCCGGGCGGGAAGTCACCGAGATTCCCGCCGACGGCGACCTGCACAGCGTGCGCTCCCGCCCGGACGGCACCCTGCTCGCCGGCACGGCCGACGGCCGGGTCCTGGTTCTAGACCGCGACGGCGCGATCCGGCACACCGTCACCGGGCTCGCCGCCGCCGACGCGATCGCCCTCACCGGTGACACCCTGGCCGTGCTCGACCGCCGCCAGACCCTGCTCACCGAGATCGGACCCGAATACGAGAACCTGGGCTTGGCGCTACGCGCCGGAACCGGGGCCGCGAACCTCGTCGAAGCCTCCTTCGACCGGGTGATCGTCAGCGACCCCGACAGCGGCCAGCTGCTGGTGTTCACCACCGCTCCCCTCGTCCTGCGACAGCGCTACCCGGTAGGATCATCGCCTTACGCACTCGCCTATGACCGGCGTTCTGACACCGTATGGGTGACGTGCACGCAGAGCAACGAGATCGTCGGCTACGACCTGTCGACGGGAATACCGCGCGAAGTGGGCCGCTACCCCACCGTCCGGCAACCGAACGCGGTCACCGTCGACGCCGGCACCGGCGATCTCTACATCGGCTCCGCCACCGAACCAGGTCTGCAACGGATATCCGCGGACCAGCGCGAGAGAGGGCAGTGATGGCATCCACGCACCACGGCGCGGCGACGCGGACGAAACTCCCGGCCGGCTGGGAATCCAGCACCGACGACTACGAATACATCCCGCTGCGCCTGCCGCCCGACGTCACCCGGGTCACCGCCTCCATGCGACTCGCGATCCAGGCCGAATTCGGTGGCTGGGAACTGTCCCGCGTCCGCGCCTACACCGACGGCAGCCGTCGCGTCCTGCTGCGCCGCCGCAAAACCGCGCTCAGCAGCCCGGCAGGCCACACCACGGAGCTATGAGCGTGCTGTACCGATTATTGCTGCGCCTGATGTTCCTGGTGCCGCCGGAACGGATCCACCGGCTCGTCTTCGGTGTCATCCGCGCCGCCACCGCATTCGCCCCCACCCGGGCGCTGCTGCATCGCCTGTTCGCCGTCCCGGACCCTCTTCTGCGCACCACCGTGTTCGGGGTCGATTTCCCCGCGCCCCTCGGCCTGGCCGCCGGGTTCGACAAGGACGCCACCGGGGTGAACGCCTGGGGCGCACTCGGTTTCGGATTCGCCGAGATCGGCACCGTCACCGCGGCCGCCCAGCCGGGTAATCCGCAGCCGCGGCTGTTCCGGCTGCCCGCCGACCGCGCCCTGATCAACCGGATGGGTTTCAACAACCACGGCGCCGCGGCCGCCGCGGCCCGGCTGCACAGCCGGGTACCGGCCGTGCCGATCGGTGCGAATATCGGCAAAACCAAGGTCGTCGACGCCGAACACGCGGCCGGCGACTACGCCACGAGCGCCCGGCTGCTCGGACCGCATGCCGATTTCGTGGTCGTCAATGTCAGCTCCCCCAACACCCCGGGGCTGCGGGATCTGCAGGCCGTGCAGTCGCTGCGGCCCGTGCTGGCGGCGGTTCTCGACAGTGTGCGGGTGCCGGTTCTGGTGAAGATCGCGCCCGACCTGTCCGACGAGGACGTCGACGCCGTGGCCGACCTGGCCGTGGAACTCGGCCTGGCCGGAATCGTGGCCACCAACACCACGATCGGCCGCGACGGGCTGCGCAGCGCGGCCGCGGAGGTCGACGCCCTCGGTGCGGGCGGCCTGTCCGGACCTCCGGTGGCCGAACGCTCCTTGGAAGTACTGCGACGGCTCTACGCCCGGGTGGGTGACCGGATCGCCCTGATCTCGGTCGGCGGTATCGAAACTCCCGACCAGGCCTGGGAACGTATCCTCGCCGGCGCCTCCCTGCTGCAGGGCTACACCGGTTTCATCTACGGCGGGCCGCTGTGGACGCGGCGTATCCATCGCGGAATCGCCGCGCGGCTACGCGCCGGCGGGTACCGCAGTGTGGCCGACGCCGTGGGCGCCGGCCACACCACACCGCACTGACCAGGCCGGACTACCGCCTCAGGCGGCGGACCCGCTGCGGATGGCGCCGGGATCATCCCGGTACGGCGCGGGCTCGGTGGCCGGTGGGTCCTGCAGTACCTGCGCCTCCAGCAACCGCGCCTCGACCCGGGCGGCGAGCAGATACACGACCTGCTCCCATACCAATCCGACCATTTCCACCCGCTCGTGCGCCCGGGCAAGCGCCGCGGTGTCGTGCACCAGCCGCGGATCGGACAGGATCTCGTCGAGTTCCATAGCGGCATAGGCCTGTTCGAACGACAGGGCCCGCTGCGGCAACCAGCTCAGCAGCCACGACGATCCGTGACGGGTCTGCACACGCTCGGCGAATTCGGGGGAGATACCGCTGGTCATCAGCCAGTCGGTGATATGGATGGTCACAGCTGCCTCCTCAGGGGGCTCGGCACCGAGACCGGGCCGGTCTCCGGCCGGCACGGCATCGCTGCCGTCGGGATAAGGACGGACTGCCGGGCGCTCAGGGCGCCGTCGCGGAGAAAGCCTCCGGATCCGTCCCGGCGCAGGTGGCGCGGCGACGTGCTGGATAACGGTGTCCGCGGAACCGGGCTGTCGTCATTGTCATCACCAGGCCCTCCCGTTCCTCTGATCGAGGGAAAACGCTGATTCGAGTGTGTCATTTGACAGTTCCGCGGGTCAATGCCAATGTCAAACGCCGTCCTGCACTATGGTTATTGCCGATAGTGACCGGGTCGAAACCCCTCGGCGACGGCGAAACACCAGAAAGGTGAGCGGAATGTCCCCCACCGACGACACCGCCATCGTCGCAATCCGCAATATCCTGACCCGGCTCTGCAAACGCTCCGGACTCAGCCCCGACCGCCTCACCACCACCGAGATCGATATCAGCCCCCTGCTCGACCTCCCCGTCATCCGGCGCTACGCCGCCGCCCACGGCACCACCCCCACCGCCGCCGTCCTCCCCGTCGTCCGCGAACTCGCCCGGCGCCTCCCCCCGACCCACCGCGTGATCACCGACGCGGAACTCTCCCTCGGCCTGCTCCGCGATACCGAAACCACCGATATCGACCCCGCCGGCCTCTACTCACAAGACCTCGGCGACCGGCGCCAATACCTCTCCGCGCACTGGCGGCGGCTGCACGAAATCGCCGACGCCGAGGCCATCCCTCCGGCCCCCACCGTGCGGTCCCTGCGCGCCACCCCCGAACGCCGCGCCTTCACCGCCCTGGCCGCACTTCTGGTCACCGGCAACGTCTACACCGAGACCCGCACAGTCCGCGGCGGCACCCGCCACGGCACGGGCGCCGCAGCCGGCAGTCTCACCGTCGTCGGCGACGCCGTCATCGATCACATCTATCAGGTCGACGAGATCCCCGACGCCCGCGCCTTCGCCCGCGGCCGGTTCAGCGACAACCCCGGCGGCAAAGGGCTCGACCGCGCCGTAGCCGCCGCCCGCCTGGGTCTCGACGTGCGACTGATCACCGCGGTCGGCGACGACGAGGCGGGCCACCGCATCCTCGACTACCTGCGCGCCGAACGGGTCGACACCTCGCTGGTCAAGGTCGTGCCCGACGCCGCCACCCCGATCACCGCACTCATCGTCAGCAGAACCGGGATCGCGGGCACCATCTTCTGCGAAGACGACCGCATCCGCCTCACCGCCGCCGAACTCACCGGCCCGGCCGTCCGGGCAGCGCTCACCGACACCGACGCCGTGCTGGTCACCCTCGAACCCCCGCTCCCGGTGATCGAACAGGTCCTCGCCACCCTGCAGGCGCTGCCCCAGCGCCCGACCCTGCTGCTCACCGCGGCCGAGGTCGAAACCCCGCAGATCCTCTATCGCTACCTGTCCACCGTCGACTACCTGATCGGTTCCACTCAGGAACTCGACAGCATGGTCCCCGAAATACCCGCCCAATCCGGCGCCCATATCGCCCAGCAACTGCAGATGCTGGGTACACGCGTCGTCTGTGTCGTCGAGGATTTCGGCTGTACGGTCCGATCCGACCGGCTCGCCCTCGATATCCCCCGCTTCCAGGCCGCCGCGCTCACCGACGTACCGGGCTCACGCGGCGCCTTCTCCGCCGCTCTGGTGTACCGGTTGCTCTCGCGCCCGCCGGCTCCCGACACCGAGGGCGGCCCCACCCGCCGGGTCGCCGACGAACAGGATTACACCTGGGCGACCGCCGCCATGGTCGCCACCCAGTCGTTCGCCGGTGACGTACCCGGCGCCATGCCCACCGCCGACGAGGTGGACCGCATCATCCGGCTCACCTCCGAAAGGCACTGACCGATGCCCGGACCGCGGGGCATCGCCCGGTGCCCGGCCCGGCCCGGCGGACCTCACCGACCCGCCGCGCACGGAGTGCGTATTCCCGCAGGCAGGCGTAAAGTCACCTATCGGCCCGCCCTCGCACGGGAACGATGTCCCGACGGCGGGCCGGGCGCTGCGGAGGCACGGCCCCACCCATATGTGCGGTATCGACACAGCATCGAAGGAGTACCGACCTTGACCGCAGTCGCGGAGACCTCCGCTCGCGCCACCGGGCACCGGTTCAGCCGCAACGGCCACGATATCCAGCTCGAGGTATTCGCCGTCGACGGTGGGCCGTCCCTCGGCCATGTGCTGGTCTTCGGGGAACCCGCGGACGGCTGCCTGGTCCGGATCCACTCGCGCTGCCTCTACGGTGAAGCACTCGGCTCCCAGGATTGCGATTGCGGTCCCGAACTCCGCACATCTCTCGACCTCATCCAGGAGGCGGGCGCCGGGGTGCTGGTCTACCTCGAGCAGGAGGGCCGCGGCGAGGGGCTCATCGCGAAGGCTTTGGGGTACCGGCACGCCGAACACACCGGGGCCGATACCTTCACCGCCTACCGCGAGCTCGGGTTCAGCGCCGACGCCCGCAGCTACGCGCACGCCGCGAGAAGCCTGCGGACCCTGGGGCTCACCAAGGTCCGGTTGCTGACCAACAATCCCGACAAGGTCGAGGCCCTGCGCGCCGCGGATATCGATGTCGCGCCCGAACCCCTGCACACCGCACCGCTCAGCGAACGTGCCGCCGCCTATCTCGAAGCCAAACGCCGCCATCGCGGACATTGGATCCCGCCGCAGGATCCCGCGGCGCCGGTACTCACCACCGCGTGGGCCGCGGAGCAGCGCGCCACGGCCGCCGGCCGCTGACCCAGACAGAACCGCTCCGCCATTTCCGTTCCCCGGCTACCATTGGTGATCCACGTCACTCGCTTGCGGCCGTAGCCGGCCGCGGACCCGGCGAGTGCCCGGAACCCCAGCACCTCGGGAACGGACCCATGACACCAGATATCGCCTACCCGCACCGCACCGGCATCACTGTCCATACGGTGCCTGCCGCCTTCCAGCAGACCATCACCCTCCGGCCCGATGCCGTCGCCCTGCGCACGGTCGGCGGTACCCAGGAGATCACCTGGCGTGAATACGGCGAACGGGTCCGCGTACTCGCCGCGGGCCTGGCCGGGCTCGGCCTCACCCGCGGCGACACCGTCGGCATCATGCTCACCAACCGGCCGGAGTTCAATCTCCTCGATACGGCCGCCCTGCACGTCGGCGCCATCCCGTTCTCCGTGTACAACACCTGCTCGCCGGAACAGATCGCGCATGTGTTCACCAACGCGGGCAACAAGATCGTCATCACCGAACAGCAATTCCTCGGCACGATCCGGGCTGCCGGGGTCCCGATCGAACACCTCGTCGTCGTCGACGGCACCGCCGAAGGCGCCATCTCCCTCGCCGACCTCGAGAACAATCCCGATCCGGACTTCGATTTCGCCGCCGCCTGGCAGGCCGTCGAACCCGGCGACCTCGCCACCCTCATCTACACCTCCGGCACCACCGGCCCCTCCAAGGGCGTGGAACTGACGCACAGCAATGTGCTCGCCCAGCTCCTCGCTCTCGACAGCGGCCCCCTCGACGTGGGTATCGATGACCGCGCCCTGTCCTACCTGCCCGCCGCCCATGTCGCCGACCGGATCTCCGGCCACGCCATCAACCTCGTCACCGGGATCCAGATCACCACCGTTCCCGACCCCCGGGAGATCGCCGCGGCCCTCCCCGACGCCCGCCCCACGGTGTTCTTCGGTGTCCCGCGGGTCTGGCAGAAGATCAAGGCCGGCGTCGAAGCCAAGATCGCCGCCGAAACCGGCGTGAAGAAAACCATCGCCACCTGGGCGGTCGCCACCGGTATCGCGGCCGCGAAAGCCGATCTGGCCGGTTCCGGCCGTGGACCGCTGCTCGGGCTCCAACACGCGGTGGCCGAAAAACTGCTGCTCGCGAAGCTACGCGCCGCCCTCGGCCTCGACGAACTGCGCGTCGCCTCCTCCGGCGCCGCCCCCATCCCACCGGAAACACTCGAATTCTTCCTCGGCCTCGGCTTCTGCGTCTCCGAGGTCTGGGGTATGTCGGAAACCAGTGGCGTCGCCACGTACACCGAACTGGACAAACCCCGCCCCGGATCGGTCGGACGGCCCGTGGACGGGCTCGAACTCCGCCTCGCCGACGACGGTGAGGTACTCGTCCGGGGCCCGATCATCACCCACGGGTACCGCGGCATGCCCGACAAGACCGCCGAGGCCCTCGACTCCGACGGCTGGCTGCACACCGGCGATGTCGGCACCCTCGACCCCGACGGCTACCTGCGGATCATCGACCGCAAGAAAGAACTCATCATCAACGAGGGCGGGAAGAACATCGCCCCGAGCAATATCGAGAACGCCGTCAAAGCCGCCTCGTCACTCGTCGGTCAGGCGGTCGCCATCGGTGACGCCAAACCGTATATCACCGCGCTGATCATGCTCGATCCCGATATGGCCGCGATCCGCGCCAAAGAAATCGACGCCACCGACGCCGATATCGCCACCCTCGCCCGGCATCCCCGGATCATCGACGACGTCCGCGCCGCGATCCACGCCGGGAACGCGAAACTCTCCCGGGTCGAGCAGATCAAACGGTTCACCATCGCCGAGAAGGTGTGGGAGCCCGGCGGCGACGAACTCACCCCGAAGATGTCGCTCAAACGTGCGCCGATCGCCGAAAAATATGCCGAGCAGATCACCGCACTCTACGCCGAGCAGCCACCGGCGACCGTCATCGACGTGCGCGGCTGAACCGGCGCCCGCGAAGTACGGCGGCCCCGGCGAAAACACCGGGGCCGCCGTGCTTTCGGAGTCTCAGCTCTGTTCGTAGGTGCCTACCAGCGTCGCCCGCGCGAGCGTATGCGAGAACAGGTTGAAGCCGAGGAACGCCGGCGTCGCTTCCGGCGGGACACCGAGCGATTCCACATCCACCGCGTGTACGACGATGAAATACCGGTGCGGGCCGTGGCCGGCCGGTGGGGCCGCACCCACGTAACCCGCGAAACCGCCGTCGTTGCGCAGCATCACCGCGCCCGCCGGCAGCGTACCGCCCTCACTGCCCGCACCGGCCGGCAGTTCCGTCACCGAGGCCGGGATATCCGCCACCGCCCAATGCCAGAATCCGGAGGCGGTCGGGGCATCGGGGTCGTACACCGTGACCGCGAAACTCTTCGTTTCCGCCGGGAAACCCGACCAGCTCAGCTGCGGGGAAATATCTTTACCGCCGGCACCGAACACACCGCTGACCTGATCGTTGGCCAGCGTCGCACCATCGGTCACATCCGCCGATGTCACCGTGAACGACGGCACCGACGGCAAGGCGTCATAGGGGTTGTAGGTCATAGGAACCCTCTCTCGAATCGGATCAGCTGTGCAACAGGAAGTGTTCCAGGACATCGGTGCCGAATTCGAGCGCGTCCACCGGCACCCGTTCGTCGACACCGTGGAACAGCGCCGCGAAATCCAGCTCCGGCGGCAACCGCAACGGCGCGAACCCGAAGCACCGGATGCCCAGATCCGCGAAGGCCTTCGCGTCGGTACCGCCGGACAACATGTAGGGCACCGTACGCCCGTGCGGATCGTGCGCCAAGATCGCCTCGTTCATCGCGTCCACCAGATGGCCGTCGAAAGTCGTTTCGTAGGAATCCAGTTTGGTGACCCACTCACGCTCCACATCGGGACCGATCAGCTCGTCGACCTCCCGTTCGAACTCCGCCAGCCGTCCCGGCACCACCCGGCAGTCCACGACCGCCTCCGCGGTCTGCGGGATCACATTCGCCTTGTAGCCGGCCTGCAGCATGGTCGGATTCGCGGTATCACGCAGGGTGGCCCCGATGATCCGGGAAATCGACCCCAGTTTCGCCAAGGTGCCTTCGATATCCTTACTGCCCGGATCGAACGCCAGACCGGTTTCCTCCGATACCGCTGCCAGGAACTCCGCCACGGAATCGGAGAGGACGAGCGGAAAGGTATGGGTGCCCAGCCGCGCCACCGCGGCCGCCAGAATGGTCACGGCATTGTCCTCGTGCAGGAACGACCCGTGCCCCGCGCGGGCCTTGGCCCGCAACCGCATCCAGCCCAGCCCCTTTTCCGCGGTCTCCACCAGGTACAGCCGCCGTTCCCCGCCGTCCGGGCGCGGCACGGTCAACGAGAATCCGCCGACCTCCCCGACCGCCTCGGTAATTCCCTCGAACAGATCCGGCCGGTTCCGCACCAGCCACTGCGACCCCCACTTGCCGCCGTTCTCCTCGTCGGCGAGGAACGCGAACACCAGATCGCGCGGCGGTACCGTGCCCTCCCTCTTGAACTGGCGGGCGACTGCCAGCATCATGCCGACCATATCCTTCATATCGATAGCCCCGCGGCCCCAGACGTAACCGTCCTGGACCGCACCGGAGAACGGGTGCACGCTCCAGTCGGCGGCCTCCGCCGGCACCACATCGAGATGCCCGTGCAGCAGCAGTGCGCCACGACTCGAATCGGCCCCCGGCAACCGGGCGAAAATATTGCCCCGCCCGGATGCGCCGGATTCCACGTATTCGGTGGTGTAACCGGCGTCCTCCAGTTGCCGCGCGACCCATTCCGCACACTCCTGTTCCCCCTTCGTGGTGGCCGGGTCGCCGGTATTGGAAGTGTCGAAGCGGATCAGCGTACTGACCAGCTCCACCACCTCCGACACGGCACGGGAACGAACGGAGCCAGAGTTATCACCTGTCGCGGCCACGCACTCTTCCTACCATCATGGTGGTCTTTGTTTCTTTTTGGTGCTGCAACGCGAGGTCTCGTGTTCGATCAGCTCGATAGATAGCCTGATGCGCATATCTATGTATGGGTATTTATTGTCGTGGGCGAGGCACTCCCGGTGGACCGGCGAGCCCAGGAGCCGATCCCCTTTCGTACGCTGCCCAGCTGAGGTTCTTCGAACCGGACGGACCGGTGAAACCCGTTCCCGCACTGAAGGTCGCCGCTCCCCTGCCCCGTGCGGCGCCGGGCCGGCAAGACCCGCCCCGCCCCGGCGCGCTATTTCTCGGGTAGCTCGCTGAGCACCCCACGCAGGAAGTCGCGGCTCTCGCCCGGGGTGGGGGCGATGACGCTGAGTTTGTTCATCACGGTCATGTACACCTCCACCTCGTGCTTCTTCTCGAGGTAGTGCGAGGTGGTCAGCTGCTCCATATAGACCATGTCGGGTAATTCGGGCTCCGGGAACCGCAGAATGCTGAACGAACCGCCGGCGGCAGGATGCCCGCCCACCTCGTACGGCAGGACCTGAATCTTCACATTCGGGCGTTCGGCCGCCGCGATCAGGTGTTCGATCTGCCCACGCAGCACCGGGTAACCTCCGACCGGCCGGCGCAGCGCGTTCTCGTCCACCACCGCCCAGAGCGTGGGCGCCGTGGCGCGGCTGAGGATTTCCTGACGGCGCATCCGCATTCCGACCCGGCGTTCGGTGTCGTCGTCGTTACCCAGCCGGATCACCGCGCGGGCGTACGCTTCGGTCTGCAGCAGGCCCGGGATGAACTGGGCCTCGTAGGTACGAATCGTGGTCGCGGCCTGTTCCAGCCCGATGTAGGTCTCGAACCACGGCGGCAGCAGATCGTTGAACGGCTGCCACCACCCCGGATCGTTGGCCTTCTTCATCAGGTCCAGATAGACGGCGAGCTTCTCCGGATCGTCTACTCCGTAGAGTCTCAGCAAATCCAGCAGGTCCCGCTCACGGAACCTGGTCCGCCCCAATTCGAGGCGGCTGATCTTGGCATGAGAGCCGCGAATATGTTCACCGGCGTCCTCACGACTGATCCCGCAGGCCTCACGCAACCGGCGCAGGCGGCTGCCGAGCGAGATACGCAGCACCGTGGGCCCACGGTCGGTTTCCGCCTTGTCCGGGATATCGGAATCGTCCTGCTCGTTTGTCATGATCGCCTCTGGCCAGTTCGTGCTGTGCTGCATCGTACGGCGCCCGCCACCGACGAACCGCACCGGTCGGCAGGCGATCCTACTCCGTGGTAGGCGCAAATTTTCGGTAACGCACCCACACCGGGCGGAACCGGCATCCGCACGGCAACCCGGCACCGTGAACCGGTCACCCGAATTCTACAGCGCCGCATACCGGTAGCTTCTCGGTTGTTTACGCGCGGTATCGGGTTTCCTTGCGTAAACTCCCCCACGACACGACGATCCGGCCTCGCAACCACGAAGACCTGGGGAGATGACACCGATGAGGGCACCGGGAGCAGGTGCGGGTACCACTGAAGCGGTACCGAGCATACCCTGTGCCCGCCCGGGTTGTGACAACCGACCGGCCGGTTCGCTCACGTGTCGGGTGAGTGCGAGCCCCCGGGATACCGCGGCCGGGTGGTCACCGGGGTCCCGGGAACGATTCCCCGGCAATCTCCCGAACGGTCCCTCGGTCCGTAATTGCTTGTACGCCAGTCGTTTAACCGCACAGCAGAATGCCGCCCCCGCCGGGCTCGCGCCGCCGCGGACCGTTAGGCTCCACGCCACCACTCCCCCGGGAACCATCGGGCGGCCGGCCCCGCCCCATCGGTAGCCGGCAGTCCGATACCGAAATACCGCACCGCTGAACCGAGAACACACTGGAGAGCCGAATGTCCGACGACGTCACCACCACCGAGATCCGCAAGAAACTCACCGAAATCCTCTCCCATTCCAGTATCGACCTGGCGACCTCCAAAGACGGCGTCAACTGGGCCACGAGCGCGTTCTTCGCCAACCTCGACGAGGACCTGTTCCGGCTCACCCTGATCCTGGAGAACTCCGGCCGGACGCTGAACCAACTCCGGGCCAACCCCAATGTCGGTGTGAAGGTGGTGCCCGGTGGTATCGCCGATCCGTTCGCACAGGGGCTGGGCACCGTCACCCTGCGCGACGA
Organism: Nocardia carnea; assembly: GCF_029869215.1. Classification (GTDB taxonomy): domain Bacteria; phylum Actinomycetota; class Actinomycetes; order Mycobacteriales; family Mycobacteriaceae; genus Nocardia; species Nocardia carnea_B. The sequence goes on along the minus strand of NZ_JARWPM010000149.1, from coordinate 2,364 downwards.
GAGCGAGCGCGACGAAACATTCCAGGCCCTGCTGCGCAAAGAACCGCAGATCGAACCCTTCTTCGCGACGCCGGTCACCGCGGTCGTCATCGATATCGACTGGTGGCGGGTCACCCATCTGGGTGGCGGCTGGCTGCCCGGCAAGGTGCTCGAGCGCGGCGACGGCGGAGCCTGATCACAGCCCGGCGCGCGGCCGCCTTAGCATCGGTGTTCGATCGACTACGCAGAGAGAGGTTTTCATGGCCGAACCGGCTCATCGGACCGGGGTTCGCGCACCCGTGGGCGTGGACACCAGCCGCGCCAGTATCGCCCGGGTCTACGACTACAGCCTCGGCGGCAAGGACAACTACGACGTCGACCGGGCCGCTTTCGAACAGATCCTGCAGATCGCGCCGCACCAGGGCGACGTCTCGCGGATGAACCGGCGCTGGCTGCACCGGGTCGTCCGGTATCTCGCCGGTCCGGCCGGTATCGACCAGTTCCTCGATATCGGCGCCGGCCTGCCGACGGTGGGCAACACCCACCAGATCGCCCAGCAGGAGAACCCGGAAGCCCGGGTCGTCTATGTCGACAACGATCCGGTGTGTAACGCCCACGGCCGGGTCCTGCTGGAACAGAACGAGAATACCCATTTCGTCTCCGGAGATTTCCTCGAGAAGAACACGCTGCTGGAGAGCAAGAGCGTGATGCAGTACCTCGATCCGGACCGGCCGATCGCCGTCATGTTGTGCGGGCTGCTGCACCATCTCGACGACGACCTCGACCCGCCGGGGCTCATGCGCGAGTACATCTCCCGGCTCCCCGCCGGGTCGTATGTGGCGATCACGAACTTCTGGGACCCGGCCGACGAGAATCCCGAATTGCACGCGCTCGCCAAACAATTGGAGCGCGCCTTTACCGAGATGGGACTGGGCTCGGGCTGGTACCGCACCCGGGAGGAGCAGCTCCGGTACTTCGACGGGCTGGAGCTCATCCCACCGGGGTTCACCGAACTCGAGGATTGGTGGCCCGCCGGGCCGTCCACGCGGGAACGACTACCGGAGGAGCGGGTCGTCATCGGCGGGGTCGGATACAAGCGCCCCGCTCCGGCGCCGCGGTTGCACAGCATCGACGGCGCCGGATAGCCGACGGCGCGGGCGGCGAGGATCTATGCTGTGACTTGATTCACAGTTCCAGTCTTGTTCATTCGTGCAGAGAGAGGTCGACATGGCCGAACGGGCAATCCGGGCCGGCATTCGTAAACCGGTCGGGGTCGACACCAGCCGCGCCAGTATCGCCCGGGTCTACGACTACAGCCTCGGCGGCAAGGACAACTACGACGTCGACCGGGCCGCGTACGAACAGATTCTGGAAGTGGCGCCACGGCAGGGTGATGTCTCCATCATGAACCGGCGGTGGCTGCACCGGGTGATCCGGTACCTGGCCGGCCCCGCGGGTATCGACCAGTTCCTCGATATCGGCGCGGGGCTGCCCACGGTAACCAACACTCATGAGATCGCCCAGCAGCAGAACCCCGACGCCCACGTCGTCTATGTCGACAACGACCCGGTGTGCAACGCCCACGGCCGGGTCCTGCTGGAACAGAACGAGAACACCCATTTCGTATCGGCGGACCTCCTCGAGGACGGCACCCTGCTGCGCGCATCGGATATCACCAAACTGCTGGATATGGACCGGCCCATCGGGCTGGTCCTGTGTGGATTGCTCCACCACATCGATGACCAGTTCGACCCCGCCGGACTGATGCGGGAGTACGTCGAATTACTGCCTCCGGGTTCATATCTGGCGATCAGCCATTTCCACGACCCGGGTCCACGAGAGCCGGAACTGCATGCGCTGGCCCGTGAACTGGAACGGCGCTTCACCGAGAAAGGCCTGGGCTCGGGCTGGTACCGCACCACCGAGGAAATCCTGGAGTTTTTCGGTGGTCTCGAACTCGTACCGCCGGGGCTGGTGCAACTGGAGGAGTGGTGGCCCGCCGGACCGGCGCTGCGGGAACGGTATCCGGAAGAGAACGTGATGGTCGGCGGGATCGCCTACAAGCCCGGGAACAGCGGCGGGGCACCCGTCGTGGGGGGGGGGGCCCCCCCCCCCCCCCCCCCCCCGGCCGGGGGTGGCCCCCCCCGCCCCCCCCCGGGGGGGGGTTTTTTGCGGACCCGGCCCCCCGCGGCGGCGGTGGCCACCCGGGGGGCCGGTACCCGCTGCGGGCGTGCGCATTCCCCGTCTCCGGCGTAGCGGCCGAGTGGTGGCGTCAGCCCACGACGGGTGCCCCGCCGCTGTTCCCGGGCATGTAGGCGATCCCGCCGACCAACACCTTCTCTTCCGGAAACCGTTCCCGCACCGCCGCTCCCGCGGGCCACCACA